>JABDFZ010000033.1 GCA_013286325.1 Bacteroidota bacterium
GTACGCGATGGTAATTTTCTGCCTTACCAGTTTAATGAAGCTGCAGCTATTGCCCTTTCAAAAAATATACCACTGCTGGTTGGTTCCTGTAAAAATGAATACAACCCATTTATACCAGGCTCAATGAGCATATCGATGGATAGCGCCAGGGTTAAATTGCAAAAAATATACGGCGATAAAACTGCGGCTTATTTAACAGCCGTTAAAAAAGCTTATCCCGAAACCGTTAAGCCTTCGGATTATATAGATGTTGATCTTCTTTTCAGGCCCTTAGTTATTGAACAGGCTGATAAAAAAGCAATATCCGGCGCAGCACCTGTATATATGTATCTCTTTAAGTGGCAATCGCCGGTATTGGATGGTGCATTTAAAGCCTTTCACTGTATGGACATCGCTTTTGTTTTTAATAATATTCAGAGATGTGAAGAAATGACAGGTGGCGGAAAAGAGGCCTATGTCCTGGCCGATAAAGTAAGCGAAGCCTGGATAAATTTTGCACGTAGCGGAAACCCAAACCACAAAGGCTTACCTGCCTGGCCGCAATATACTCCCCAAAATGGGGCAGCTATGTTATTTGATAATAAATGCGAGGTAAAAGAACATCATGATAAGGACCTGTTGATGATAGCGGCAGGGAAATAATCGTGCCGTCCGTGATTTTTAGAGATATCTCCCGGTGATCCTTGAATAATAAAAAACCTTAAAGGCATTAATATTTATGCCTTTAAGGTTTTAATATTTATATATAGTCAGCAGCTTATCGGCAACTACTATTACATACTGCCTGGCCCACTCTTAAAGTATGGTTTGTAAGCGATAAGCTGTTTAAGCAATTCCTTATTTGTAGCAATTATTTTTGCTTTCTCAGTTTCACCTGCCAATAAAATTATATACCCGTATGGCCCTTTTCTTTTTCCCAGTAACGTTGCACCAGGGTTAATCACGACTGGTCCGTCTGCCTTGCCATCAGGTATGTTGCCAATATCTTCATTTGTCAAATATGGGGCATAAAACATATAATGTGGCCCGTTCATAGTCATCACGTTATGTTTATCCGGGTCTCCGGGATAGGTACGCATTACCGGAGCCAGCATGTATGAAATGCCGGGTCTTGCCGGGGCTTTATATGTCCCTTTCTTTATCCTGTCAAGTACTATGTTTTTGATCTGTAGGGCAGTGAACTTTCCCGAAGCCCTCATCGTCGCCACATCCTCATAAATCGGAAAAATTACCCTTGCACCTTCAGCATCGTAGCTAATGGCAGTAGCAATGTCTTTCCTGAATTCAGCCCATTCCCACTCAGTACGGGTAACAAAGCATATGAACCCGTTTGATCCTTTATGAGCTACATAATAGCCCTTTTTAGGATCTAACAAATAAACAGTAGCGTCCTTGCGCAATTGCGGGGGAAGGGCGCTTAATGCATAGCTGGTCTCCAGGTTTACCGGCATTTTTTCAAGTTCCCAGTCTGCAGGCTTTTGAGCAAAGCTTTGGATGGAGGTGAATAAGATGACAAGTACGAATAGCGCTCGCCGGTACATTTTTACCGGTCTGATTATATTATTCATGTTTATGGTTTAATTGCCATACTTCATTGTATGTAATATTGTGCAATGAAGTTAATAGTTGCGATTAGATTTAACAGGGGTGATAAATGCCATTATGAGGGTGTTTTTGCGCCAGTTAAGCAATTTTGTCAATTTTTAATGCCTGATTGCCTTCTCAAAAGCAAACCATTGGGCTGCAGCCTTTTGGAGTTCGCTGCTATCAGCGTCCTTGTCAACAGCCCAGGCGATGATCCCATCAGGGCGGATCAGTATCGCACTCAAGCCTAACTGGTCCTTTGCATTGCCCGAAATATACTTTATTTGGTCGTCATATTCACTTGCTAAAGTTTTGAGTGATGCATTGCTGTCAAAATCAAGCAATACCCCTTTGCCATCATGCATTAAATCGCCAATCGTTGTACCGTTTTCTAACTCAAAATTGGGAACGCTGCGGCCAATTAAAGGGTGTTCTCTACCGAGATCATAACCTGTGTTAATACCCCAAACCCTTCCTGCAAAGTAGGTGGCTCCATCGCGTGTATTCATAAGGTCACGGATAATTGCGTTAAGTGCACGGGAACCTGGGTCTGGTTTCATTATTGCAACCTGTGCACGCGACCAATCCAGCACCTGCACACCAATTGGGTGCCTTTCGGTATAATAACTATCCAGCAGGCCTTCAGGAGCTTTGTTTTGTATGGTTGCGGCAAGCTTCCAGCCCAGGTTCATGGCGTCGCCAAGCCCAAGGTTAAGCCCCTGACCACCCAATGGTGCATGTATGTGTGCGGCATCGCCTGCTAAAAGTACCCGTCCGTTGCGATAGGTTGTGGCCTGCCTTGCACGATCGGTCCATGTAGTTGCGGCATGCAGGGCAGTAATAGTAACGTCGGTGTCCGAAACGCGGCGCAGCATCTCCTGTACGTGTTCAAGCGTGATGGGCTTTTCTGAACTATGAAAGGCTCCGCCATCAAAATCCTGTATCACCACATAACCCGGTTGCGATTGCATGTACATGCCAGTTGGTGTCACGATTCGGCCGGGTTTGAGCTTCTCAGGATCTGCGATATCAACCTGGGTGGTGTAGCCTGTAAATTCAGGCTCTGTACCGGCAAATTCAAAACCGCCCATTTTGCGAACAGCACTACGGGCTCCATCGCAACCTACCAGCCATTTAGCTTGAAAAGATTGGTCGCCACTCTGAACAGTTACCCCATCTGTGGTTTGCTGAAAATTTGTAATAGGAAGCCCGCGCCTGATCTCTACACCCAGAGCTTCTGCACGACGGACAAGCACCGTTTCAAGTTCCTGCATTTCAGAAATTAAGCTGGCAGGAGTGGAGGCTGGCAAGCGGTACTCCCACTGTGAGGTGTCAACATCGCCTTCAAGAAATGGGATCCCTGCAAAGTGCCCAACCTGGCGTTGTGCCCCTTGTTTAGCATGTTGGTGAGGGTTCTTAAGGCGTTTATGTATCTCGAGATCCTTTAGTAGATCACGGCGGTAAAGCGTTTCAATAGTAGGCGCCGAAAGTCCGCGGATGCCGAAGGGTAGCTGCTTTAATGGCGAGTGCGGGTTCTCTGCCTTTTCCAGTACCAGGACTGAACATTTGGCAAGGGCTAACTCGCAGGCGAGGAACAAACCTACAGGCCCTGCGCCGGAAATAATAACATCGTATTTAGAATGATCTTGTGCTTTCATATAAAATATATTGTGGCACAAAAGTCAGGATTGCCGCTGGGGCAGGATAGTATAAACGCGACAAAATAGTTGTTTACAGCCTGTTTTCATTTTTTAACATACATCAACGTTCCGTTATTTTCTACTCTCCAACTTTGTAAAATGAAAACACAAACATTAGACAGTTTAAGCAGAATAAATATTGCAGATAACTTAACAGACAATGAGGGCATCATAAAGCCTGCCATTGTTGGTATATCAATAAGCTTGTTCATGATGAACCTTGACACAAGTATAGTGAGTGTAGGATTGCCGACAATGATTAAAAGCCTCAACACAACATTTGTTTCGGGGCAATGGTTTGTATTGATCTATTTACTGGTGCTTACAGCGTTTATTACGGCAGCAGGACGGCTGGGCGATATGGTGGGGAAAAAGAAGCTGTTCCTGTGCGGTATTGCCATATTTACAATAGCATCTTTGCTTTGCGGTTTATCCTACAATGCTGCATTCCTTGTTTTATTCAGAGGGGTGCAGGGTTTAGGCGCTGCGTTAATATTGTCGTTAGGTATGGCAATTGCAAGCGAACTAACGCCGAAAAAACATCTTGGTAAAACCATGGGGATTTTGTCGACAGTAACCGCCCTGGGAATTGCAGGCGGTCCATCTGTTGGTGGGGTATTGCTTTCAACTTTTGGCTGGCAATCCATGTTTTTGGTGAATGTCCCTTTTGGTATAATTGCTTATTGGCTAACCTATAAATCTGTAAACTTATCCGTAATTAAAAAAACAATTAATATTGACTGGATAGGAATTTTGCTGCTGGCCGCTACATTATCATGTTACTGCATCGGCATGACCATGATTGAAAAAAGAGGTTTAAGCAATCCAATCGTTCTAACATTACTGGCAACAACCCTGATCGGATTGGTTGCTTTTGTTAAGTTTGAGATGAAAAAAACTTATCCCTTACTGGATATTTCTATTTTTAAAAACAAGCTCATCAGCAGGAACCTCATTGTAACCGTGCTTGTTTACACTGTAATTATCACTACAGTAATATTACCTCCGTTTTACCTTTCAAAAGCTGCTAATTACAGCCTTGTAAAAGTAGGGCTTGTCCTGTCCTTCGGGCCTTTGGTTACAGTTGCCTTTAGCGTTTATGCCGGAAAAATTGCCGATAAATACGGCGCAAAAAATGTAATGTTTTATGCCGTACTGTTAATAGCAGCAGGATGTTTGTGCATGAGCACAATTACACCGGCCGAAAACTGGACAGGCTATCTTTGGCGGATAGGGATCATAGCAATGGGCCTGAATTTTTTTAAAACCCCGAATAATACGGTTATAATGGAGGTTGCAAAGCCCGACCAGCGCGGATTATTGAGCAGCTTTTTATCGCTATCCAGAATTTTGGGGCAGATAACAGGAACTGCGGTAATGGGGGTTATCTTTGCTGTATTATCCGGCGTTTCAAATGCTTCGCAAGGTAACAGCTCGCCCCGGTCAATTACCTATGCGTTTGATAAAATATTTCTGCTAAACGCCTTTATTGCGTTGTTTGCAGCATTGCTGATCTATCCCAGGACATTTAAACAGAAACATAATTTTGACAAGCCGTGATGGTGTTTATATTTGAATGTTTATGAAAGAAGCTTTAGCCAAATTTATTTTGAAAAAAGTGAAAGCAAGCGATGAAGAATTGGCGCTTATCCTTTCGTACTTTAAACCCCTTGCGGTTAAGAAAAAAGAAATTTTATTACGTGAGGGCGGCCTGGCAAATAAGATGTTTTTTATTGTGAAGGGCTGTTTGCGCATCTATTTTGTAAAAGATGTTGGTACCGAAGTTACGCGGCGCATTATATTTGAAAACGACGCCTCGGCATCAATGGTATCCTTCATCACACAAAAGCCTTCGAACGAATATATTGAAGCAGTAATGAATTCAGAATTGCTGTATATGGATAGAAAGGATTTTTATTACCTGGTTGACACTGTTCCGGCATGGGAAAAATTTTACCGCTTTCAGCTTGAATATGCTTATGTAGTAAACACCAACAGGCTAATGAGTTTTATTACAAACGATGCTACTGAACGCTACCTGTCGCTGCTAAAAGAAAACCCAGAAATAGTTAAGCGCCTCTCGAACAGGTTGGTTGCTAATTACCTGAACATTACGCAAGAGGGCTTAAGCAGGTTAAAATCAAAGCTATAATGCAGTAAAAACGATGCCTACCGTAGCATTGCATTAGCTATTTAGATAGAAAAAATATTTCATTAGAGAGCATGGCTTCCGTTTCTTTGCCTCTACGTGCAAATGCTGCTGGGGTAGTACCGCTGTAGCGTTTAAATTCCCTGCTCAGGTGCGATTGATCTGTATAACCCAGTTCGTGGGCTAAGCCTGCAAGGTTGGAATCCGGGTGATGCCATAAGCGGTTCCGTACCTGCTCAAAGCGCATCAGGGCCGACACATCTTTAACCGTATGCCCCGAAGATTGCTTAAACTTCCTCTCCAGTGTACGAACCGTTGCGTGAGCCGCCTCTGCTACCTCGCTTACCGGGATAGTACCTTTTGCTTGCCGCATGGCGACTCCAGCTTTAAATAACATAGTGTTATCAGCAATAGCCGACCGTGCATCCAGGAAATATTGTTTTACCTCGTCCAACGCTTTATTTACCTCCCCGGCTTTAATCAACTTACTCAATATAGGTTGAAGCTGGGCGATAGGATGCTCAAATATGTGTACCCCGTTTTTACCGGATGGCAGTCCGAGCAAGTCGAACACCGTCCATGGAAAGCACCTGATGGCGATGATCTCTAAACGGTTTTTGGTGTAAAAAACAGCAGGCTGATTGAGCAGCCCCATCATAAACGGTGATGGCAATGGCTGCAAACCCCCGTTGGTGGCAATGCTAAGATCTGTCCCGAAATGAAAAATAATTTCGGCATAGCCATCAGGTTGTACCTCAAAGCCCGATGGTAGTTCTCCCACATAGCGGATGTTATGCCAAAAGCACTTTATAGTATCCCGTAGCTCTTCAGGAGGTTCAAATTCTTGGTGCTGCATTTTTGTTTATGGTAGATGTTTTCACTGCATCACTAATCTACAAAATATCTCCCATTTGTCATTGCGAGCGCAGCGTGGCAATCCCGTAGCAGATAGGCAGGCGACGAATGACATAGTTTGTGTTTTGTGTTTGTCCGTCCGTAACAGGGGTACTGTTGTGGTGTTACAAGGATGTTAAAGAATAGAGCGTTGTCAGTCTGAGCCTGTCGAAGACTATGCGGGTAAGGCCCTCTGCCCACATGCTTCGACGAAGCTCAGCATGACACCCCTGTTTGTGGTGTTTGTCCGTCCGTAACAGGGGTGTTGTTGCGGTGTTACAAGGTAAAAACACTCAATCCTAATCATTCTCCCATTTGTCATTTCGAACGAGGAACGAGGAGAAATCTTCTAAACTATACAAAGCGAACTATATAGGTTGGCTACTTGTATGGCGCTATTGTTTGTTGCAGAAGATTTCTCTCTATCGTTCGAAATGACAGAATGATAATTAGAACTCATCAACGTCCATCCTTAATAGAGGGCATTGTGGGTTACAAGGTTTGCCATCATAGCCGTGCTTTTCATTTGATATACTTTCTTATATTCGGACAAACATTAGCAAAATGAATTGGAAATTAATTGCCGGAATTGTTTTTTTAATTGTTGGATTGCTGATGTTTAACGACGTTAGAAAGCGAAAGCCCGCTTCCGAGAAAACAAACTGGAAAGGGCAATTGATAGCTCAATATATTCAATTTTGGGTAACAACTATTATGGCCATAGTCCTGGGGATAGTATTTATATTGGAATCGATATAAAATCCAAACCTTGTCTCAGCTTATATATAGTTAACCTCCTACTGAAAGGCCATTACCTAATTTTTTATATTACAATTACTAATATGGTAATAGGAATTATTAAAACCAAAGCTGCCAGCAGCACATTAAAAAAACCTTTTTTAACAGAAAAACCTTGCGCTACAGAAACCCCCAGCGTTGTTAAAACTATATAAAGGATATTTATAATTACAGTAAGATAAAAGTAGCATTGTATTATGGTATAATAAGTATTACCCCATACATGTGGATAGTTTACACCCGAATAGCCTAAAAACCTCAATGCAGCTATACAAATTAAACCGATAATTAGTATCAATGTATTTGTTAATGATGCATAGGCCATTATATTGATGATATCACGCGAGGTTGCCCTGCCTTTTATCCAGGTTCCTGTCCAATATATCAGCAATGAGAAAATCCCGATTCCCACCCATCCAAAAATTGCACCCACAACAACACTAGTTACAAAAGGGAAAAAGAAAGTATTGCGGGTATCTGCTAAGGCGTAGAATTGCCTGCTTACTGTGAATGCCATACCGGCAATTGCCAGGAATACATATTGATACTTATAAAGATCGAAAGCGTAAATGGTGCCAAATGCTTTTAATGGCTTTTTAACAATATTGATCAGTACAGTTTTGTATGCGCGTTCCATAAGTTTATGTTGGCAATATAAAATTTTTGAACAACATTAGTAGCGTTAAATCCACTCTGCTTGTCCTTAACATCTTGTAACTGGATAGGCACGACAAGGAGATTATTTTAGGTAAGCTTGTAAATAAATTCTTCTATTTCCATCTGCCTTGCACTGGCAAAACCTTTGTCTGTGCCGATTTTTACAAATCCGCATTTTTCTAACACCTTTTGCGAACCGTAATTGTCGAAAGCTACCCTGCCAAAAATTGGTCTCGTGGTTTCAATCTTCAAAAAGTCCTTTAACGCTGCTGATGCAATGCCTTGTCCCCAAAATCTTTTGTCAATCCAATAGGTAATTTCTGCTTCGCCTGCCATTACAAACTTGGCTACACTGCCAGCAATTTCATTGCCGACCAATATTGTTTTGTTTGTTATAGTTGGGTCGTTTAAGAACCTGGTATGTTTAGCCAGATATGCGTCTTTGTCGTCACAGTCTTTAGGCATAAAAGCTGCCAGGTATTGGGCTTCCTTGTCAAGCTGGAATTGAAAGAAAAAGTTTAGGTCTGCCGCTAAAGTTTTTCTCAAACTTATTTGGTTACTAGCTGTCATTTTACCGTTTGTTTTACAAGCCTTTCATTTCGTTTATTGCTTAAATATTTCCGCAGAGGGATATCGTAAATTACCATTATTAAGTACGCCGCCCCAACCAGCAGGATTAGCCCTGAAATAATGATGAGCGTTAATTGCATGGTGCCCGGCTTATGGCTGGTATAATAGTTACCAAACATCCATAGCGCGGCATAATGCGTCATGTACAATGGGTAGGAGATCTTTCCAAAAAATATGCATACCTTTTTTAAAGCAGGTTTTAAAGCGGCCCCTGCACCCAAAGCGATGAGCAGGGGGAAATAAAACAGTACTACCAAAGGTTCAGTTAACCAGTTCAATTTTGAGGCAGGCATAACAAAAGCCAGGAACAACAATAAGGCTACACCGAGAAACCCCAGCTTGTTTTTAATGATCCAGCCGGAACGGTAAATAAGCAATCCTGCTAAAAAAGAATACGATATGCGGGCACTGCCATCCCAAAAGGTGGGGCCGCTCCAGCCGCCTAATAAATTGCCCGAACGGTAACTTACAAAGCAAATAGCCACAGCCGAGAGTATGGTTAACAGCAGCAGGTAGCTGCGGCCAATTTTATAAAGCACAAATGCATAAACAATATTGGCAACATATTCCCAAAACAACGACCATGACGGTGCATTGAAGCTGAACAGGTTAAAACTACGGTCGGCTATTACAGGCAAAGGGATAAGCAACACCGAGCAAAAAAAGGCCAAAATGATTTTACCGGTGCTATACAATTCGGGATGACCGCCAAATGGGTCGAACAAAAATGCCAGCAGGCCCAATACTGATCCGGCTATAACCAACGGATGCAGCCTGATGATCCTTGATTTAAAAAATTCAAGAACACCCATTTTTGCTATACGGTCGTCATAAGCATATCCGATAACAAAACCCGAAAGGCAAAAGAAGAAATCGACAGCCAAAAACCCGTGCCCGATAAAGTTCTTGTCGGGAGCATAAACCCATTCCATAAAATGAAACGTAACAACAGCCAGGGCGGCAATGCCCCTTAACCCATCCAGAATTTCGAAATGCTGTTTTGTTTGCAGAATTGATGGGGAGATGTTGTTTTTGTGCATTTGATGTTTATCCTGTCGGGTTATAATTAACTTGGCAATATCCGCTGATTTGCGGTTGCCCAAATTATTTAAAATTAGTAACCCAACCAAATTCACTAACACAAACAAGCTAAATAAAAAAGCCTCAAATCTTGTGACTTGAGGAGTTTCATTTTGAGGCTCTGGGTACAAAGCCACGATACGCACTTGTAATATGTAGCCTGCTCAGCCGCCTACATCGGTGAAATATTAAGATTTCAGCGGTCCAACATGTCGATAAGTGTTGATGAGCACACCTGTAGGAGTGGCCTTCGAGTCGACAAAAGCAAGTTCGCGGGCGTCAATACTGTCCGACAATAAGCGTTTACCCCGGCCCAGCAGAACCGGGTAGGTGATAAGCACAACCTCGTCAGCCAGCCCATTATCAAGCAACACGGATGTAAGCGTCGAACTTCCCACAACGATCAGGTCGGGACCGTCTGTCGACTTGAGATCACGAATACCTGCAAGGATATCCCCGCCAAGGCCCTTAACCGGTCCCCATTCCAGGCTGTCAGGCCTGTTAGTTGCAACGTATTTGGTTGCAGCATTTATAGCATTTGCCATTGGGAAATCCCCGGCTTTAGGCCAAAAGTTACTGAATATATCGTAAGTATGGCGGGCAAGCAGCATATCAAAGTTCGGCCCGTATGCCTCAAGAAGGACTGCCGCCCCGGCAGGGCTCCGATAAGGTGTTGTCCATGCGCCATAGGTGTAGTCTCCATCATGTTCTATCACGCCATCCAGCGAGATATGTTCAAAAATCCTGATCTTTCTCATTTGTTTATAATTAGTTTATAGATAAATCTGACAATAACACGCTTCGTCTGAAAATATTTATCGAAGCATCATTTAATATCATGTACAATTATGTTTACTTTAAAAAGCCTTCCAGGTAACCTAATATGGTGTTTGTCTGCATCATCAGGCTGACATGGCTCTGAGAAGGAACAACAGCCAAATGCGATTTTGGCATTGGCCCCATATCAGCAGATCCGCCACCTCCAAGTAATTGATAGGTTTTCGCCAACTCAATTTTATCCAGGCCATCATTGTCGCCCGAGATAATCAATACAGGCGAAGTAATTTTCGCAACATTACTGTCACCCATGTCGAATGCCGAACCTACAAAAGCAAGCATCTGTTCCATGAACTTTGTCCATTTTGTTTTGTCAGGCGCAGTTGCATCATATGCTGTTTTCAGAGGGCTGTTCGCAAACATTTCAGGCTTCATATTTTTAAACGCATTAATTACCTGAGGCGCCCAGCCGGTACTTTTATAAGTAGAAGAAATGATCACTAATTTTTTTACCCGTTTAGGGCTTTGTATCGTCAACTGGTAAGCTACGGAGCCACCCATGCTATATCCTACCACATCGGCACTGTCAACTTTTAAATAATTCATTACACCATCCACATCACTTGCAAGGGTGGCCAGGTCTAATTTCCTGTCTGAATACGCTGTATGTCCGTGTCCCTGCATTTCAATGGCAATTACCTTTCTTGTTTTTGAAAGTTCCGGTATTAACTGCCCCCAGTTCATTTCAATGTTCATAAAAGCACCATGCAGCAAAACGAGCGGCTTACCGTCACCATATACTTCGTAATAAACTTTAATGCCATTAACAGGTACATAGCCGCTGGCGGCAGGTTTCCCCTGTTGCCCGTTTGACTGAAATACTGTAAAACAAAGCATAGCAATTATTAATACCGGTTTGAGGAAATCAGATCCTTTAAATACTCTTTTCATGATACCTTATTTAAATTGTTTTTAATTTGATTGACAATACAAAGATGGAACGCATTTCAGGATTTAACGCTGTGCAAAAGTGACAACTTGAGGGGTGTATAAGGACAAATGGCAATTACCATAAAAGGCCGGATGGTGCAGTGAGACTGTTTATCTAAGGTTAGGGCCTGATAAAGATTCTAACCTCCTGAGAAGTACTAATTTATGTATGCTAAATGTTTTAAAAAGATCACTCATTAAATGTTTGTAAAGTAAGTTATATCCCAGGCACCGGGTTCTTTTATATCAATTAGCTTTTTGAGGGTATTGGCGGGCAACTTTCCCTTTTTGTGCTCTTCAAGAAATTCTCCACCAAAACCGGTTTCATCATCTGTTTCATCATATGTATACCTCTTTGTTGAAAAATTAAAGTCAGAAATTTTTGTATCTGCACGATACCCGCTTGTACATGTAGCGCCAATCAAATAAAAGTCGTTCGATTGATACCTTACAACATATTGAATTAAAGTTCCTACTCCTGTAATATCCCATTTAAAATGAAGTTTTAATACTCCATTAACTATCTCCATATTGTCAAAGGGATCACCATCCCAATCACCTGTGTTGCCGCTGCCATCTGTTATTGCGTATTCAATTAATGTATTATGCTGGAGTTTTAACTCATAATGGTCTCCAACTTTAAATACTAATAGAAGTACCCTTGGAAATTTATATCCATCCTTAATTTTAATCGAATCTCTATAGCCCAACACTAACGCAAAATCATCGATACCATCTTTATTAAGATCTCCGGATATAGTTTCAGTTATTTCCCAGTCTTTTGATGAAAAGTCATCAAGTGTTTTACCATATTTATTAATATTTGGATAAATAAACCTTTCAGATGTATCTGATTTCTGAGAAAATACGGTTTGGGCAACCCCCATTTGTATAATCAAAAAAAGTAAACGAAGTGTCGGCATGGGCCTCATAATAACAAGTTTTCTTTCAATAAATATAATCAATAATTTTAGCTTGTGGCTGATGTTATCACTGAGCTGTCCGAAGTTTAAAACCACAGGATTATAACTGCATATTTTTTTTTGAACATGAGGTGAGTGGTTTCCTGCATGCCAGAAATTAGCTATATTCGGATATATAAACAGCGTGTTTACTATTGAACCTGCTGTAATTGGAACTAAAAAAAATATTTTTATGTTAGAGCAATGGAATAACTTTTTTGTGATGGTGGGCGGCGGTGCGGCGGGACTTGCAGGTCTGATTTTCGTCGCGATGTCGATCAATCACCAGATCATTATCCAAAACACAACACATAAAAACCGGGCAATTAACATGCTGACAGGTTTCACTGCAATTTTCATGGCCAGCGGCCTAGCGCTTATCGGGAATCAAGATCTTGAAGTACTCGGTTTTGAATGGCTTGTTCTCTGGCTCATCGCAACTATCATCTTCGTTAGAGGCTATGTTATAGCTATCAGATCGGGTATGAGCTCTATTGGGTTGAAGGTGCCACGTCTCGCAGGTGGTACAATTTGCTATCTGGCCGAAGTAATAGGTGCAATTCTTCTTATTCTCGGATATGGCTCAGGGCTTTATATCGCAGCTGTGGCAATCATTGTTTTATTCGCATTCCTCATTTCGGGAGCATGGCTCCTTATGATCGGTATTTACGAGGACCGTGCTAAGTGAGAAACAGTCCACTATTTTTTGAAATCCCGTCCTCCGGTTTTTGCATGGATATTTCATCCCGACTTCAATAATTGCAGATTTGCAATCCTACTCAGTGCATAAACTTACAGGGGGTGGCTTCAATAGGACTAAATTCGAACCACTTAGGAGAAGCAGTAAGGATTTTGTCTAACATAATTTGATTGCTTCGAATCCTATATGGTTCACAGAAAAGCCTTTATTATTAAGATTCGGATGGGCCTGCTATTAACGCGCCTCTCGTTCGCTTAACTCTTGATAGGTTAGCAGCATCTATTTCTACTACATTATAATAATACGATCCTTCTTTATGCTCGTTCGCGATATGTTGTGATATAATCCAATAGAACCGCTTCTCACTACTATTATAAGAAAGTTGAATTGATTCTATAGGGTTAATGTGCTTTTGTGCTTTTTGTGCGATAGTTATTAATTGACAATAAGTAAAGTGTTTGTTAACTGGTTTATATCGATTCTTTGGTGGAAAATAAAAATGGCGAAGGACTTTGCCGAATTTGTCTACCACTAAATTAAACGGATAAGAAGACAGAGAATCGGCTTTAAACTCATAGGTGTAACAATATATATAATTATCTTCTGTCTTTTTAGCAAGCTTATGAAGCTTTCTTAATACGCTATCTTCTTTATATAAAGTACTGTTCTCTAATATACTGTCCGGCATCCATTCAGGTTGGGGGTATTCAATGCTTACTGATTGAAAGTGAAGTTCGGAAAAGAACGATTTACCCGCATAATCCTTTATTGTATTATCAGCTATGTGCCTGTATTTTGAGGCGTTAGCAGCCGCTTGTTTAATATCAATCGTATTTTTCACCAGATAATGGCCCGCGTCATAAACTTCACCATTGGGGTAAAAGGTATAAATAGTCGAGTAGAGGGTGTTGTCCGTAGCAAAACAGAGATGTTTATAATTAGTGAATTGAAAACCTTCCTGCACCTGATTTTTATCAATACATTGGGAAAAGGCAAATCTCGTCATGAGCAACAACAATACACCAGTAAGCAGACTTTTTTTCATAGATAAAGCTATCAATTATAAGCCCAATTCTTTTAGGGATTATAAATTATTCCGCGCTATCCAAAGTTTATGGCTTTGGGCCCATATACAGATAGTCTCCTTCTATTGAGTAACGTCAAAAGCCTCAAATCTTTCAACTGGAGGCTTTTGACTTACAGGGGTAGACAGAACGGGACACCCCCAACTTTTTAGACGATTTAAAACTCACCGCCGATCCCAGACAACGGGTTGGCTGTCATTTTATAAAGATGTTATGTTTACTTTACCACCTCACTCACCAAAATGACAGGGCTGATATTGGTATAATTTAGAAAATCCGCACGAATGGCGTCTATATGCGGCCCGATAGCTGCCTGATAGTCGCTTAGGCTTTTTACATAAAATGTGCCAATAGCCATAAAAGGCAGTGGTTGGTTAGTGATACCACTGGCAAGCCCTTTTTCAATGGTGTACTTAATTAAATTTGATCCTAAAAACGCTGCTACCATAGGCATGTGCTTAGTTTCATAATACTCCATATTAAAGGTTTTACCTTCGGCATAAGGGTACATGACAGATACTTTAATTAAGTCCTTTTCAACAACAGCCGTATGCTGCTTTTCCTGGCTAAACGCAGTAAAACAAATGGTTAAGAGGAAAAACGATACAATTAGTTTTAGTTTCATACTTAATTTATTTAATTGATAAAATGTTCAATTTGAGTATTGTTACACAAATATTGATATATTGCCTTTATTCGCAAAACGTTATTTTTCTATGGAATCAATCGAAAAAACCGATTTAGAAATATGGAATTAAGGCAACTCAAATATTTTTTAAAAGCCAAAGAATTATTAAATTTTACGGAAGCTGCAAGGGCTTTGAATATCAGCCAGAGTACTTTATCACAGCAAATCAAGCAGCTTGAAAATGAATTAAATGTTCCTTTGTTTAACCGTATTGGAAAAAGAATTACACTTACTGAAGCTGGTGATCTGTTTAGTGAATATGCTTTGCAAAGCATAAACAGGGCTAATGAAGGTTTATTGCTTTTACAGGATTTGAAAAATTTGAATGCGGGAAAAATAACTATCGGTGTAATTTACTCCATGCGAATTTTATTTGCTAAAACTTTGATACTGTTTGCACATCAGTATCCAAATATCAAAATCCAGGTTGTATTTGGCACCACAAAAGACCTTCTCGAAAAACTTAATTTGCATCAATTCGACTTTATTTTAACATTCCATGACGAACCCAGAGACGCACAGCTGAAGTATCAAACACTTTTACAATCAAATATGGTATTGGTAACTGCTAAAAAATCACCGTTGGCCCAAAAAATCAATATATCACTTAGTGAAGTGGCAGGGCTGCCATTAGCCTTGCCATTCAGTGGTTACAGTACCATACAGTTTATTGAGGAGTCATTCAGCCAAAAAGATCTGACCCCGAATATTTGTATGGAAATAAATGATATACCCACGCTATTTGAAATTGTAAAAACAGGGCATTGGCATACTATATTGAGTGATACCAGTGTAAACGACCCTGATGTAGTTGCTATCCCTATTGATGGAAAAAACATGAGGCGAACCATTATGATTATTTCTCTCAGAGAAGCTTACGAAAAGAAAGCCGTGAAAAAATTCTATGAGATGCTCACTAAAATTTAAAATTTCGTTTTCACCTTTCTTATTATGGATGCTGCTTTTTACTTTTTCCAGGCGACTACCTGCCTGGTTGCGTGTTCCCTGCCAATAATAGCGCCGTATAAGTCTGGTCGGCGCGCGTTCTTATAACGATAGCCACCTGCCAATTGAAGCTTATCTGGCGTACAAATAGCGTAGGCTACATCATCGCCAAGTTTTCGGCATTCTGCAAGAATATCTCCAAATGGATCCAGTATCATTGAACAACCATTTTTTAACTGCCCTGCATCCATGCCAATCGAATTTGAGAAGACAACGTACATGCCGTTGTCGTAGGCGCGGGCGGGGAGCCATTTCATTAGCCAGGACCTGCCTTTTAGCCCGTCAAATTCAATTCTTAACGAAGTAGGGTCCTCTTCACGGCGTTCCCAAAGTTTCGGATCAACAAATCCGGCCCCGGGGCGTGTAGAGGGCGTACACATGGTAACGTGTGGCATAAAAAGTATATCTGCCCCAAGGAGATTTGTTGCCCGTACATTTTCAACAATATTATTGTCATAACATATCAATATACCACATTTCCATCCATAAAGTTCAAATACGCAATATTCAGTTCCCTGATTAACGTGAGGATTGATAAAGGCATGTAATTTTCTAAATTTAGCAACCACGCCATGCTGATCAACGCAAACCTGAACCTTGAAAAGCTTATTCTCATGGTCTTTCTCAAATAAACCTGCTAAAATTGCAATTTGATGTGTGCTTGCTATTTGCTGCAATTTGCCGATGCTGGGGCCTTCGGGAATGAGCTCTGCAAGTTCGGTCATTTCTTCTCTCGAAAGCTCAATAGCATGGGTAAGTCCTGTTATTGAGCATTCATGAAAGGAAATAACCTGGGCTCCCTGCCGGGCTGCTTCTCCGGAGAGTTTCTCTATAATATTTAGGTTATAAGCCTTATCACCGCTTTTACTTTCGAATTGTGCCGTTGCTATTTTTAGATTGTTCATAAAAAATTGAATGCTATCTTTTTAATAGAGACAAAAAAACAACGCGCAGCTATTGAAATAAACCCGATTCTTGCTATTTATTAAAAAATCACCTTAATGATAGGGGGGTAAACAAGAAAGCCTCAAATCTTTCGACTTGAGGCTTTTGACTTATTGGGTAGCGGGAGCAGGACTCGAACCTACGACCTTCGGGTTATGAGCCGGATGGAATATATTTTAAAACAGTTCAAAATAGGCTAAAAAAGTCATTTTGGGCAGTTTCTAAAGTCATATTAAACCATCAAAACCCATATAGAACTGCCCATTGTTTAAACATTGTTTTAACAAAACAGGTAATTTTACTATTGTGGTTGGCCAGCCATTAACTTAAAAAAATTAGGTAATGGCAACTGTAGATTTGTACATCTGGAAACGCCCGGCGAAAGACGGTAAGTATCCAATTTCCGTCCGTATTACGATAAATCGTAAACCGTCCTACATTATGACGGGACAAAAATTAGACACTCTGGATCAGTGGGATGCTAAAAAGCAACGTGTCAAAAATTCCCATCCAAATTCTGTACGTCTGAATAATTTTTTATTGACCGAACTCGCGAAAGCAAATGATAAGTCCCTGGAGTTAGAGACAAAGGGACACGCATCGGCGAAAGAGGTAAAAACAAGCCTCAAGCCGGTAGAGGAAAAGCTAATATATTTTAAGGATGTTGCTGATCTGTATTTAAAAGACCAGAAAGCGCTCGGCAACTACGAAATTTATAAAACTGAAGAAGGGCGTTTTAAAAGGCTATACGCTTTTGCAAAAAGTGATAAAATCACATTCAAAGACATCACACCGGAATTTCTTCAGCGTTTCCTTATATTTTTAAAGCAATGCAAAACGCCGCGCTACAATGAAAATACGAAAGTAAAGCCTTTGAGTGAGCGCACTATCACCAATTATCTGATAAGTGTGCGTACAATATATAACCGCGCTATGACGGCTAAGCTGGCTAGCCGTGACGATTATCCATTTGGTGCGGACGGCAAAATCGCTATTAAGCTGACCGGCTCTGCCAAAATAGGCCTTGAAGAAAGTGAAATCAAAAAAATCGAAACGCTTGATTTGTCGGAGTATTCTGAAATATATCGTCACGCCCGGAATATTTGGCTTATTGAATTTTATTTTGCTGGTATGCGGGTTACAGATTGCCTGTTACTCAAATGGACAGATTTTCAAAATGGCAGGTTGTATTACCAAATGTCGAAAAACGGCGAACATGGTTCCGTGAAAGTGCCCGAGAAAGCGCAACTCATCATCGACTATTATCGGGATGCTCAGTTTGACGTTAACAATATACATGGCCTGGTATTTCCATTTCTTCAGGAATTGCCATGTATCGACGAGCGTATGGAAGTACGGAAACAGATCGC
Source organism: Bacteroidota bacterium (assembly GCA_013286325.1). Lineage (GTDB taxonomy): Bacteria > Bacteroidota > Bacteroidia > Sphingobacteriales > Sphingobacteriaceae > Mucilaginibacter. The sequence goes on from JABDFZ010000033.1 coordinate 18,015, forward strand.
TAGTACAGTTCACCGCTTGAATAAAGCGATGTCAACTATTATGGAGTTAATAGGAAGTACAAAAAATGCCTCTCAACATAAAGCACGGCATTCTTTTGCACAACGTGCTGAAGAAAAAGAAATCCATCCAAAGGTGCTACAGAAAATGTACCGGCATGAAAGCATATTGACTACAATGATATATCAATCAAATTTCTCGTTTAAAATGGCAGATAACGCTATCGATGCAGTATTAAATTTTTGAAGTTATTTATTATTGCAAACAGGAAGGGATTATGCCTTCCTGTTTTTTTCGGCTGGCATGTCAAATGGCTCGTAAACAAAATCGTTTAAATAATCTTTGATTGAATCCGCATCATATAATATTATCTTTTTCTCTGGTTGAGTATAACGGATACGTCCTTCGTCACGCATTTTTTGTAAAGTAGCTTTGCTTTTAATTCGTAACATCTTCATTGCTTCGGCCCCCGATATCCATTTTTCGGAAGGTGGGGGTTCGTTATTCTTAAAGTGTCGAAGCACTTCCTCAAGTAACTTGTAAAAGGCTTCGCTTTCGACACAAATTATTTCTAATTTTTCCATAGGGGTATTACATAGTTGAATAAACAAAAAAGCCGCGCGAATACGCGCAGCTATAAATAAACAATTTAATATTTAGCGGGTTGACCGCTATGGTGGCAATAGCTATCGTGATTCGCAGGTCGGCGTTTTCAGCGGGACAACCAAAGTTTAGAAAAGTTTTTTTTCAGCTAGGAAAGAAACAGGTTGAAATTTAAATGCTAACAAAATGAGATTTGTAATCATTTACGTCAAAAAAAAGAAAATCTTTGCCGGCTGGATGGAACAACAGCAGTTAATTTGGAATGGCGATCAAATTAACAACAGGGGTAACAATATCGACATCTACATTAGGGGTTTCCAGTGTAACTACCAAACTGTACCGCACAATCGTATTTTCCTTATGAAGCTTTTTCCGCGTTCTGTACCAACCGGGTTTGGGGTAAATTGCGATCTTATTCCGGACGGCCATATCCGCCCCCGACATCGTTATAAAGTCTTTTTTTATGGAGCCTCTCGATCTGACCCGTTTTATTGACCATGCTTCTTCATGATTGTCAATTTGATCTTCTGGTAATTCAGCAGCGGCTGAAATGCGGCGTTGAAATTGTGCTAAGGTTTCCCGCTCCTTTATTACTGCGAACTCCAAGGCATGTGAATGGTAATGAAAGTTATTGACGTACCGTTTATTTTTGCTGCCGGGGTTTGGTTCAATATAATAGGACAGCGTAATTTTCAGCGTTACATCCTGATCAAATAGTTCCCCTGACAATATATCGGTTGGCCAAGGAAGATCGAATAGATGGTATTCTTTGCTTTTACCCGCCGAACCAACTAAATGATAAGGTTGGATTTCTCGCTCCGCGATAAGGGTTAAACTATTATTGGCGCTGTAAAGCGCATTCTCCAATATCGGCACGCCATACCCAACGCTTCTAAGCAAATTTTTTCTTTCTGTTTCGTTGAGATCAGTGAACGCCCGGTTACCAAGCATCCTGTTGGTCCATTCCGCAGAATGGATCATAAGTCCTCGAATTGTTTCCGGCCAAAATTCCGGGTAGGCTGTTCTTAATTCGGCAGCCATTTTTGCAGCCAAAGCAGCTGCAGCACTTGTATCGCCAAAGGGCAGAAATGTAAATTGCGGATAATCCTTATCGGCGGATAATAATTTTAAGCTGTGATGATCGGAAACGTATACGCCGTCAGTACTTGCATTGCCACCTTCCATAACAATATCAGGTTTTAATGGCCATTGGTGCTCCCAGATTGTAGAGGTTGTATTACTTGGAGCCATATCGCCATTTGGCGCGAGGTGTATATAGCCAGTTGCAGGATCAATCCGGTCTTTCCTGGTATAACTACCGACAGTGATCGCATTATAGGCTTGCGCCGGGTCTTGAACAGATTCTAAATAATTCAGTGAAGGGTAATCGTCATGATTAACTAAAGCTACGTTACCGCCACTCACAATTATCAATTGCGGTGCTGGTGGCTCTAATGCCGAACCAAAAGCTATTTTATCAACAGCAGCAGACCACGCAGAAGGCCGGCCTTTAAATGAAAAATTCTTATCCGTAACCGTCAGGCAAAACACTCTTAGGTTATCCGGGCGGTCAACAAGCGGCGAACTGGCTGCAAATTCCGTAATCGCGCCATATAGTTCAGGGTCATTCGGGTCGCGGGAATGGATGATCTTGAATGACTCCAAACCGTGTAATATCCTAATATTTGCAGGATCAGCTAAAGCATCCACTAAATCACCATATAAGGCCAAACCAGCGACGCCAGTGCCATGTCCACCATTAGGCCAATCATCATTGGTGCCCCAATCGGCTGGTTTGTATGAGTAAAGTCTTTCGTCAGGCAGAAAAGTACCTATAAGCGGGTGATTATTATTTACGCCACTGTCCAGTAAGCAAACTAAAACAGCATTAGCATCCACAGCGTTTACAGTTCTCGCAACAAGATCATCCAACCATTCAGCATTGTGTGCAAAATCATCGTCTCGATGACAGATAAAATCAGCCGTTTCTTGTGGCTTTCGCAGTTCTGATAGATTATCTAACAACAATATCGACTGTGACAACTGGCCGGGTGTACCTTTGATCAATCGTACTCTATGTTCTGCAAAAACCAATTCGGCCTGACCAATCTGTACACCCGTTGCAGCCAAATTCTCTAAAACACGGCGAATTCTAAAGTCGTCGTTATTTGTTTTTCTGAACCAGGCTTCCCACCAAACATCTTCATCTTCTTCAGGGAAAGGATATTCCGGCGCATCCGTCCAAAAGGATTTTAACGTTGCAGCTTGTATGGTTTCAATATTGGCAAATAATTTGTAATATCTCGGATTACCAGTATCCTGGCCTCTATATTGGCCGTTCCTGTTTAGATAATCCCCGACTTTTGTAATAAATGACCCGACACCGCCCTGTGTCATCATCAGGGTTACATGATACCTGTACCTGATATGTTCGTCCATTTCTTCAGCTTCTTCCCGAATATTCAGAATTTGAAACAACGGGTCGTCCCTATCCTGTTCCATTGCGCTAAAGTCCATGTAATGCCCCCAGTCCGAAATGAAATCTACATAAATAGCGTCATCGCGCAAAATGCCTTCCGGCAAGTTAACATCCGCTGGTATATCAAATTGCTGCCTTATCGCTTCCAGTTGATTTAAGATACGGTTGCCATGCTGGTTTCTATTCCGCTGGGTAAGTTCCATGCCGGATGGAAAGGCATTTCTCGGATATTGGTAGTCGAGGGTTGCGGCATATCCATTGATTTTAATGTGTCTTCGGGGATTCTGCCGGGCCATTTAGATATGCTTTTTGGCCAATGACCGTTCGAGGTTGGAGATTTCCACCTTCAAGGAGCCGGTCAGGATCATTTCTTTGATGGCATCCTCACATGCTTTTATAATGTCAGAATAATTAAGTCCTTTAGCTAATTCCGCGATCTTTTTATAATTGATTTTTTTAGAAAAAGAATAACCCTGCGTGGCTTTTTTAAGTGCAGATATGATCTGATCTGGTTCCGGTAGTGGGTAATTGATCACGTCGTCGAATCGGCGGAACAAAGCCTTGTCTAAACTTTCGGGTAAATTCGTTGCTGCTATGATAATGCTGTTGCTCTGATCCTTTTCTATATTGATCAGAAAACTATTTAGTACGCGTTTTATTTCGCCTACATCTTGTCCTTTATCGCGATGAGAACCGATAGAGTCAAATTCATCGAAAAGGTAAACAGCCCGGTGATCCTCCATTGCATCAAAGATCATCCTAAGCTTGGCGATGGATTCCCCCATATATTTTGACATCAAACCGTCCAGGCGGATGATATATACAGATAGCCCTAATTCCCCTGCAATCGCCTGGGCGGTCATCGTTTTACCTGTACCCGGCAAGCCAGTCAATAACAATTTCCGTTTTGGTGATAAATTATGCTTTTTAAGGATTTCCCATTTTTGTTGCTCATTGATCAGCTTATCAAGTGATTCTTTAACACCCGGCGACAGCACCATATCTTTTAAATCAATACGCGGCTTAAATACTTCTATTAATTCCTTAAGCTCACGTTTAGGTGCAGAAAGTGAAACGGTTTTGGGTACGTCAAGGAAAGCAACCGATTTTTCCTTCCTTGCTTTTTCTATTAATTGCTTTAACTCCTGTGCGACCGTCGTATGTCCCTGGCGAGCCTCTGACGCAGCAATTTGCATGGCTGTAGCGAAGAATCGATGCTCATCGTCTTCTGCATAAGACTTGATAAGGCTTTTTATTTGATCTGCTGCTGCCATGCTACAAAAATACGCTTTTTAAGGTTGTCGTGAGGTTTAATAACGTTGTAAGATGACGTAAAATATTCAATTTAACGAATATAAATTAAAATAAATTCACTGATATTTTACGTCAATCTGTCTTTGAGCAAATTTTTAAATAAAGATAAAAACGTTCTAAAATCTTGAACTGTTTAATTATTAACTTATTAACGTTACAGCAAATTTAGCTTGCTACAAAGAAGTGATCAGATTAAGATAATGGTTCAAAACAATCCGCGTGTTTATACCAACATTTAAAACAGGCTAAGTTGAACCATGCCAACTTTCGCCTTTTCAATATCGCGTAATGTGGCTAAAATGATGGGCTGTTTATCATTGGTGGTATCGGCACTGCCAATTCTTTTTGCCATCATTACCTTTAGTTCATTAAGCGCATAAGCGAGTGCAGCGTCACGGCTTTTGAATTGATTGCCATAAACGGACAAGCCATAACCGCCGCCTGCTACACCAAAACTGTAATGCATTGCATATGTCCAAATACGATTTGCGCCGCGCCCAAGAGAAATCGTGCTGTAATTTCCGTACCGGCTGATATCGCCAAAAGTTAGTTCTTCCTTATCCAAAAATTCGGGACGTATAAACCATCCATTTTTATCAAAGCTGATCGTAGTATATCCAAATTCAAGGCCTTTGCGATAAGCATTCACATTCATTGTAATTGCACGGAATGAATCACCAAAGCTGCGGAACCAGTCTAATTGCGGTTGATCGCCTTTCTCAATAGCGTGCAGCATCTCATTAAAAATCGCCCGTTCGTAAGGGACGAAGCAATGATCATTGATGTAATCTGTAACTTGATTTTTTGATTGAAGATTTAATACCAGGTTTTCCATAACATTTATTTTTTTGCTGCCGGAATCAAAGACAGGCGGGCTGTTGTCAAGGGCCCCGGCTGGCCGGGGTTCATATACCCTTGACAGCGGCACGACTGGCTTTACCTTTGCATGCTTAAAAAATGAATGTTAGGAAAAGCAATAAAAATCAAGTTCAAAAAGCAATTATGCATCATGGCTCATAGCCGCATTAGCGATGGCAGCGGCATCCTTTTTGAAAAAAAGATATAGCGGACAGCGCGGGCCGTAAGGCAATGCCCAAAGAGGTGAGGAATTTACCTACAAAAATCAAGCGAAAAACAGGAAATTAATTTTGTTAAATTAGCAATTCCTGCTTAAACCATATTGATGATGACTCTTGCACAATTAGCCGCCAGTTTAAACCAAAAAGCCCGAGCAGGGAATTTTGCTATCTCGACCCTGCCGGAATTGCGAAAACAATACCTTCAAAAAAAACAATTGCCCCAAGACCTCTTTACCGGAAGGACTATTTTTGACGGTGCGGATAAATACTTTTTTCACTATGGCGGTCGAGACGAGATGCAATTCAATGTTGGTGAAGAATGGATCGGTGATAGAAAGGTGACCCGTTACGGATTGTGCTTTTCGCTGGAACCCAGCAGAAGCCTGACCAACCCGGTAAACGACCTTACCCCATTTAAGCAGCGCTTCAACCAATGTTTAATGGTTCACCCGGCGTGGTTTAAAGGTTTCAAGCAGTGGTATTACCATAAGGATAAACGCTCCCAAAATCAATCAGCAAGTCAACTTACTGGCAACTGGTTTCAATATGGGAATTTTATTTGCCTCGGCGGTATTATCAATAAAGCCTATACATCGCTCAACGACCAGGACCAACAAACTATCCTTGCAGCATTTGATCGGCTACTACCAATTTACGAATACGTGGTTTTACAAAAAAAGCCTGTCCCCACTGTAAAAATATTTACAAGGTTAACTTCCAATGAAAATCACTGGGAGCTGCCAAGCCCGCATCGCTGGAAAAAAAGTAATCAGGGCAAAAGAAACATACCTTTTGAAAACCAATTTGGTTTCGGCCATGAAGAATGGCTGTTCAACAGGCGTTATAATGTTGGGGGCTACCAGTATGGCTACATACGTGGTATTCAACATGCGAAGGCAGGAACAGATATCTTCGCAGAAGTACAGCTTTATACAGTCAAAAAAGTTAAGACTGCGAACCTGGTGTATTACGTCGGCAGCATCCGAAACTTAGAAGTAATCAAGAATGACGAGGCAGCCCAAAACATTATCCGGCCAGTGATCCAACGTTTCAAGCCGGATATGATTAACGAGATCGAACAGATCAACGCCGACCGCCGGGGAATGGACGATAATCCTTTTATCGCGGTTGCCCGCTTTAAACTAAAAGACGTTGATTTTCCGGATGAGCCCGTTTACCAACCCGATTTTGATCTCGAAACCTTTAAGCGGTTTCAGCCATACGAATTTGAAGGCTCTGTCGAAGATGTATTTGAAGCTGAAATCGCAGATGAACAACCCATCTTCATTGCAGGAAAAGCGAGCCAAACTTCTGTATATAATAAAAAAAACCGTGACGCTTCGGTTACCGTCGAAAAACTGCATACGGAAATTGTCGAATGCCTTGAAGAATATCTTTTGCCAAAATACAGCGTCACAAAGAATAACCTGTCGATTGAAATGATGCGGTTTCATGGCAATATTGCTGACGTTGTAACCGCCCATAATAACAGCACTATCTCGATCTATGAAGTAAAGACTTCGGCGTCCGGCCGCCGCAATATTCGCGATGCCATTGCCCAATTGCTGGACTATGCTGCTCATGCCGGAATGCTGAAAGTACGTAAACTAATTATCGTGTCTCCCTCCTCATTAACTCCAAAAGAATTGGCATTTCTTCATCATTTGAATGCCTCCTTAAGCTATACACTGGAATATCTGTGCTATGATAAAAACCAAACACCAAAATTCGCCAAGCAAGTTTAACTCTTAAGTTGCAGCAAAAAAAAGCCTTCGATTTTTCTTCAAGAATTACAACGCAGATAGAGGCAAATTTAAAAATGACTAACCTCGTACCCGTTTAAGTCCAGAACCCCAATAGCGATAGGTAACGACAAAAGGGTTGGAATTTTCTTCTATTGTCTCTAGAATTCTAGGCCAAAGCTGCAGCATAGACAAGCTAAACTTGAAAAGATCAAGTTTTTCTTCGGGATAAAATTTAAACGCAAATACCCTATAGCCGGCATCATAGTGCTTTTCCGTTACTATGTCAATTCCTTTTTTACTCTTGTCAAAAATAAATACAACTGATTCCTGTTCTTGAAAAAGGGTTGTTCTGATTATTTCAAGCTTTTCAGGGTATTGCAATTGATGAACCGCTTGTAAAGCGTATACTAGGTTTTTAGGGTAATTATTATCTAAGTATACTTTAAGCATAAATCAATTACAATATCCTACAGCCGCCATGATTTCATTTTCGTCCACCTCGTACTGCTCTTTAATCATCCGTATTGATTCAGGGCCATCATAGACAGAGGCTATTGCATCGGCCCATACACCTTTTCCATTAATTACGGCTTTACCGCCTCCCTGGCTGGGATCGATGATAATGAGTTTGGAGTCCATTACCGGGAATAACCGCAATGCAATACCCTGATCATCAAATTCAATATTCCTAAAGAAGTCTTCGATAATTTTTAAATTAAATTGTCCCGACCCATCCAAAGTGATGTCACCTGACGCAAATCTGAAAATTAAGCTTCTCCCGGCAATTTTTAAATTGTCTTTAACATTATTAGTTGCAAAAGGATATAGCTTGCCGGTTTTATTTTTTAAGTCGGCGCGGGCTAAAAGAATTTTGTTCAGGGAAAATCCGTTGTCACGCAAGGTATCAATAACTACCAGCTCAATCAAGCCATGAAAACTTATCCTGATTTTGTCAACATCATTTCTTTGAGGTGCTGACAACCCTTCATAATGCTGTTCTGACAACTCCTTAAACCAGCGATTAACTTTTTCGTTACTAAGTTTAGTGATTTGAACAACATCCCGGATCGCATAAATTCCTTCATCTAAGGAAAATTCTTTCATGCTTGGTGATTCATGCGTTGAAACTACGGAATTATTGTCAACATTTGCAAGGGCTTTTTGGATTTCTTTAGCTGCAAGTTCCTCGCTTTCCTCGTCTTCTGCGCCCTTACCCAACCTGTATTTGATATCATAATGCGTTATATAATCTATTTCATCGTCTGTAAAGCCATAATGTCTCGCTAAATTTTTGTCAATTTCATCGATTATAGGTTTGGAGGTAGAAATTTTGAAAGATTGAGTTTGAGTTTCGCCAGTTTGTTTTTGTTGCCTGGTTAGCATGACAGAATTTTTATCCAGGTCTGCTAAATATTGTTCAGCTAAAAACTCAACTTCAGTGTCTTCTAATACTGATGTTGGAAAGCGAAATCCTTGGATGTCAGATGGATTTAAATCTCTCAAATTGGATGTTATGGTATACCACCACCAAAATATATTACTGCTTAGTAAAGCAATCCCCACCAGTTGGCTTTTTTTATTAATAACCGGAAATGATGTTTCCCTGCTTGAACTCGATGCCTGTCCTTTTGAAAAGAACTTTGGTGGTTCAATAGTGAAGATTTTCCAATACAAACCACCTGTTGTCCTGTAATAGATCCTGTGAGAAGACGATTTGGTAAGAATTTGTAAAAAACTTCCCGAACTTTTTAAAATTTTGTGCAGGATGGCCAGTTCAATGTTATGGTTGATTTTGGGCACCCAAAATGAATTTCTTGCGTCCGGGTATTTCAAATAATTAATCTGCGGGAACAGCGACTCCCTATTATCTGAATACCATTTGGCATATCTGGTGGTATAGATAGCTTTTTGTTCGCTGGAATTAGCTACAAAAATTGTCAGCGCACGGTTCACTTCATCAAATAATTTTCCTGGGCGCCAGGAAAAATTAGAGTAAAATACATTCCGATTGCTTTCAAGCATTTGCTGCACAGTAATCATTCGCTGCGTACAAACCAAAGCTAAGGGAACGATCATCGCAATGCTGCCCTTGTCATTCAATATTTGCAGACTTCGCTCAATACACATATTATGGACGGCTTTTGTGGCTTTTGTCTTTAAATGCTTCGGTTCGTAGTTAATGTCTTTTAATTCGAGATAAGGGGGGTTGCCAATAACAATATCGAAACCACCATGATCGTGAATAATGTCATAAAACTCGGCAAACCAATGAAAAGGCTGATAATCAGATAGCCAGTTCGTAAACGGTTGCCAATTGTCGTTGTCTCTATTAAATGCACTAATACCCAAATCCCTGATTTTATCGAGGTTCGGGATACCATATTGTTTGGCGAGGTATATGTTTAACTCGAAATTTAGTTCTTTTAAATGAGTATTAAGCTCAGATTTACTCGCCTTGATGTCAACCGATCCGTTCATGTCCGTTTGACTGCTTTTGAACTTTGCAAATGCAGTACTGACCGCTTTCATCTTTGTCACGAGCAAATCTTCGTCTTTATCAAAATCAAATGTCCACTGTGCTATATTTTTAAAATCCCTTTCTGTACCGAAACCGATAAGAGTATTACCTGATCTGATATTAAAATCCACATCTGGAAGGGGTTCGAGGCCAAGATTAGGTTTAGAATAATCCGCCTCAACTGTAGCTACCAGTTTTAAGAACAACCTCAATTTTGCGATCTCTACAGCTTCCTTCATGATGTCTACACCATAAAGATTATTTAGTATAATTGATTTATAGATATAATAAGCCTTATTAGGATGTTTTGGGTTATCTATATCAGTCAATACAGTATTAAAAAAATCAAGATATTTATCAGTTTTGTTATTTGGTGTTATTAAGGCATCGTCGACGAACGTTTGCATTCGGTTAAGGCATACCTCATAAAGCGGTTCCAATATATTCAAGGCGGCAAAAAGAAAGGCTCCGGAACCACAGGTTGGGTCGAGTACGGAAAGCGTACTTAAGGCTTTATAACCATAATAAATTAGTTCCGGGTGTGGGGTTGAGCTAAGTAAGTCCTGAACATATTGCAGGATATTTAGATTGTACGCAATAAGTTGGTCGACTGTGGTTATTTTATCAAGTCTAAAATCATCTTCCAACTGTGAAATCATATCAAATCGCGCAGACACCTCACGCCATGTTTCGCCTGACAATGTATAGTCTTGGGCAGCAACCAGGTCGTATTCGTCCGATTTAATCGGTAGTGCT
>JABDFZ010000034.1 GCA_013286325.1 Bacteroidota bacterium
ATAAAATTACCGGAATTATTAAAGATGTCCCGGAGAACTCTTTTTTGAAGTTTGACATGCTGATTGCTTATCAAACCGTAATTGCTCAAGGCTACAAACAAGCAGATTACGATTTCACAGATTCTGATTTCTGGCATTATATACAATTAAAGCCCGGTACTGATCCTAAAGTTTTTAACGCAAAGATGGCGGCTTTCAGCCAAAAGCATTTCCAGGGCAACAAAGTATCAGGCAGCGTAGAGAAATTCTACCTGCAGCCATTGCTAAAAGCCCACCTATATTCAGATACTGAATACGAAATAGGCTCTACAGGCAGCTCAACAGTTGTTTGGGGTCTATTGATAATCGCATTATTTATTATCAGTTTGGCATGGGTAAACTATATAAACCTTGCCACCGCACGCTCGGTTGAAAGAGCACGCGAGGTAGGCGTACGTAAAGTAACCGGTGCCACAAAGGGTCAGCTTATCAGACAGTTTTTAACTGAGTCGTTGATTGTTAATCTGGTGGCATTGGGCGTTGCCATTGTATTGGTTTTATTGGCACAAAGCTTTTTCAACGGACTTGTACAACACCAGCTTTCGTTTTCGTATTTGTTTCAAAAAGGATTAGGAGGCTATGTTATTAGTATCGGGCTGCTAGGAGTCATTTTAATCGGTATTTTTATATCAGGATTTTATCCGGCTTTTGTGCTTTCAGCATTTAAGCCAATAATGGTGTTAAAAGGAAAGTTTAGCAGCTCAAAAACGGGAACGAAAACATTGACAAGAAGGAGTTGTCGACGGCTATGCCCGGCTCCTTAGGGATTTTTTTATCTCCATAAATTACTATTGACTCGCCGAAAGGCAATACCCTTGCATTCTCCTGAACTTCTGGGTAATCATCTTTCATTGCTTTACTTACAGCCGAATAGGTAATCGTCCCATGCTGTATCAGCTTATTGTTCTGGTACCTGTCGTTTATAACGCGATAAATATTACCTGCATTTTTATTAAAATGGTCATAGCTGAGTTCAAAGTTTACATATTGTAATATTAGTAAACAGGCCGCCATTCCCAATGACAAACCCAAGACATTGATCAGTGAAAAAACCTTGTTTTTCCATAAACTCCGCCACGCGGTTTTGAAGTAGTTTTTTATCATTTTACTTAGTCATTTAGTAGTTCATTGTTTATGGTTGATGGTTCATAACCGAAATCAGAACCTAATCTCTAACCACTGGTCTTTAATCACTCAGAACGCAAGCTATTCACCGGGTTACTCAACGCTGCCTTTATTGATTGAAAGCTTATGGTGATTAAGGCGATAAATATTGCTGTAAAACCTGCCAGCGCCAAAACCCACCAATGTATGTCTTCGCGGTAAGCAAAACCCTGCAGCCATTTATTCATTAAATACCATCCTGCCGGCAATGCTATCAGCATAGCAACGAGCACAAGTTTTATAAAATCGAACGATAACATACCAGCAATGGCGGTTATCCGGGCACCTAATATTTTACGGATGCCTATTTCCTTTGTCCGTTGCTCGGCAGCATAGGCGGCCAGTCCGAACAAGCCCAGACAGGCAATTATAATAGCCAGGGAAGTAAATATTAATGAAATAGTTCCTGCCCTTTGCTCTGTGCGGTATGACGCGTCAAAATCCTGGTCCATAAACGAATAATTCATTTGTACACTGGGAGATAATTCTTTCCACCTGGCATTAATTTGCGTTAAAAGGGCAGGAATATTTGTAGTACGTACGCGCACGCTCAACGCGCCTGTATTATGCGCCAGCGTTAAAACCATAGGGCTTACTACATCGCGTAATGAACTGAAATTAAAATCTTTAACAACCCCTATAATATGGTACTGTTTTGAATTTGCTACGTTCTGATTACCGCCATTCGATCTATACAAAGGTTTATTTATAGGGTCTTTAAGTCCAAGGAATTTTGCTGCGGCCTCATTTATAATAATACCGGTCGAGTCTGTAAGCATATCTGCTGAAAAGTTACGCCCTGCAGCCATTTTCATTTCGAGTGTGCTTATATAATTCTCATCAACTTCCCAACTTTGTGGGAATAATGCTTTTTTCTGATCGAAACTGGCATCCTTAAAATAAATAGCTGTGTTTTTCCAGTTAGATGTAGGTAAAAAACCGGTTAATGTAGCATCAACAACACCCGGAAGTTTTTTTACCTCCTGTTTAAATACGCTGGCCTGCTTATCCAGTTCGAAAGCATTTTGGACAATTAATACCTGGCTACGATTATATCCTAAATTTTTGTTTTGTATAAAATGAAGCTGATTGTAAATAACAAGCGTACCCGTTATCAGGAAAATGGATATTGAAAATTGTAGCACAACTAAAATACTGCGCAGGTTGCTTCCCCTAAAGCCTGTTGCCAGTTTTCCCTTTAAAACATCAATAGGTTGGAAAGCCGACAGGTAAAATGCAGGATACGATCCTGCTATTGCGCCAACAAATACTACAATAAGTAACAATGCTGGTATAAGCCAACTCAAGGTGTGTGCATCAATAGTAATTTGCTTGCCCGACAGCTGATTAAACGCCGGCAACAATGCCAGAGTAGCTACAAAAGCTATTACAGTTGCAGCAAAGGTTACTAAGGTAGATTCCGTTAAAAACTGGGCAACCAAATGCTTTTTCGCCGAACCCAATACCTTGCGCACGCCAACCTCCCGTGCTCTGTTAGCAGAACGGGCTGTAGATAAATTCATGAAATTTACGCAGGCGATTAATAGGATAAATAATGCTATTGCTGAAAAGATATAAACATATTGCACAGTACCATTCGCCCCAAGCTCGCCGCTGCGGTTTGATTTCAGGTGAATGTCTGTTAACGGGGTTAAATTGAGCCGGAAGAAACTACCGCTTTTTTCGAAAGCGCCCATATCCATGTGAAGCTGCGATTTCATTTGGTCGCCGCTGTATTTGTTTAAAAAAGCAGGTAACGACGCCTCAAGTTTTTTACTATCGGCAGCGTCTTTAAACAAAACATAAGTGTTATAATCGCTCCTTAGCCATTCGTTCGATTTGCTATCGGGAAAGCTGGACATGGAGACGAAAAAGTCAAAATTAAAGTGAGATTGTTGTGGTATATCTTTTATAATCCCGGTTATTTTATAAAAACCGTTGTTATCAAAAGCTAAAGTTTTGCCTACTATGTTGGTGCTGTTAAAATATTTTTTAGCCATACTTTCTGTTAACACAACAGTATTGGGCTCAACTAATGCCGATTTAGGGTCGCCATTTATCATGGGCAAAGTGAACACATCAAACAAAGATGGATCGGCAAAAGCCATACGGTTTTCAAGTATACTTACAGTACCCTTTTTAACATGGGCTGATCCTGCATTTTTAATCCGCACTGTATTTTCAACATAAGGAAAATCGCTTTTTAGCGTCTTGGCCAAAGGAGGCATCGCCACAGCATAAAGGACATTGTTTTCGCCAAGCTTTAAATCCTCATTGACACGATATATCCTGTTGGCTTTTGTATTGTAGCGGTCGTAGCTTAATTCATCAACCACATAAAAAATTATGAGCAGGCAACTTGCAAGCCCCAATGATAACCCTAAAATATTCAGGGTAGTAAAACCCTTATTTTTCAAAAGGCTACGATATGCTGTTTTTAAATAATTCCTAATCATAATGTTTTCATAGTTAATGGTTCATAACCGAACCGCTTGTTCGCTGCAATTTCATCTAATCTCTGGTCTCTAATCTCCGATCACTCGCTTCTAAGGCTCTTCACTGGTGTTACTATAGCCGCCTTTATCGCCTGGAAACCCACCGTTACCACCGTTATAAATAATACTGCAAGGCATGCCATTATAAAAATGCCCGGGCCAATGTCTATCCTGTATGCAAAGCTTTGCAACCATTGGCGCATCATGTACCAGGACAACGGGAGGGCTATAAGCATTGCTATTAATACCAGTTTCAGGAAATCTTTGGTGAGCATGAAGGTTAAGCTTTTTACCGATGCTCCTATTACCTTGCGGACACCAATTTCTTTCTGGCGTTTTTGAGCTGTAAATGCTACCAGGCCGAAAAGACCAAGGCATGATATCAATATAGCCAGAATAGAGAAATATTCGGACAGAAGTGAAACCCGCGTTTCTGTTTCGTATTGTTTTTGATAAGCTTCATCAAGGAAGTTGTAGGCAAACGGGAAGCCAGGATTGTATGATTCATATAGCTGACGAATCTGTGCGAGAGTTTGCTGTTGGTGTTCTGCCTTTATCCTTATCATCATTTTATAGTAAGGACTTGACCCATTAGCTAACATGATAAAGGAAGGTTTAACCGTTTCGTGTAATGATTCAAAATGAAAATCTTTTACTACACCAATAATCTGGAAGTTAGCGTTACCCCATTTGATGTTTTGTCCTATCGGGGATTTTAAGTGCATTAACCTCACTGCAGTTTCATTAAAAATCACTTTGTTGCCTTCAGCGCCATAATCCTTTGAAAAAGCCCTGCCATTGGCTATTTGCATGCCAAGAGTTTCGATAAAGTTAAATCCGCCAAAAAAGCCTTCAAAATAAACTGCCTGGTCGGCATTAATATTGCCGTCCCATGCAAAACCACCAGTGGAAAAATTGCGCCCAACAATGTTATGTTGTGTAAATGTGGCGTTTACCACCCCACGAATATTCTTTAATGCAGCTGAAAAACTTTCTTCATTGCCAGCAAGCTTGCCTTCAGAGTCGATGCGTATTACGTTATCTTTACTATACCCAAGTGAAGTTGATTGTATAAATTGTATCTGCCTGTAAACAACCAGTACAGCGACAATAAGCATAGCCGAGAGTGTGAATTGAAATACCACTAAGCCTTTACGCGCCACTACCTCTGAGATGGAAGTGCTCAATTTTCCTTTCAGTATAGCAAGTGGCTTGAATTTTGAAAGGTAAAAGGCAGGATAACTGCCGGATACAATACCAGTGAAAACAGCTATGCCTAACAACATCAGCAGTAAAGGTGCATCAAAGGTTAGGTTGATTGCCTTGCCAGTAAGCTGATTGAATTGTGGTAACAGCAACCATGCTATGCCGACAGCCAGCATTGTGGCAAAAACAGCCATTAATAACGACTCTGATAAAAACTGGAAGATCAATTGCTTACGTTCGGCACCTATTACCTTTTTTATGCCTACTTCCTTCATCCTGCCCGATGCCTTTGCGGTAGACAGGTTCATGAAGTTGATACAGGCGATTATTAATATAAATACGGCGACAAGCGAAAATAACTTTACGTATTCCTCTTTGCCGCCTATCCTTGAACCATGATTAAAGGTGTTTTGGATATAATTATCAGAAAACTTCATTACAAAAAGGCTGCGTGTGGTGTCGCCGCTATATTTTGTAATCATGTTGGATATTCTCTTGTTGAGGGCGCTTATGTTGGCACCTTTATTTAGCAGGATATAATTATGAGGCCCGCCATTAGTCCATGTTTTAACCCAACCCTGAACATCAGCAAGGTACTCAAACGATAAAACAAAATCAAATTGTTGTGAAGAATGAACAGGTACTTTCGCAAATACGCCTGATACAAAAAAATCGCGGTCGTGCTGGAATTTTATGGCTTTGCCTATAACATCAGTTGAGCCGAACAGCTTCTTTGCCAGTTCATCAGAAATGACGATGGAGTTTTTAGCGGCAAGCACATTCGACTTGTCGCCTTTCATCATTTTAAAAGAAAAGATATTAAAATAGTCCTTACCTACGTATTGTCCGTTAGCCTTTATGTTTTTATCGGTTACGGTAAGAGTGAACTTTTGCCACCAGTCGGCCGGAGCTACTGCTGCAGCATATTTAACTTCGGGGTTTTGCAACAACAGTGTCGGGCTGACAAGACCTGATGATTCATCCGAAATACCACTTACTTCACCTCCCTTACGGGTCTCCATTACCTGGTAAACCTGGTTATCGTTATCAAAAAATTTGTCGTAGCTCAATTCATCATGCACCCACAGATAGATGAGCAATGTACATGCAATCCCAGCGGACAACCCTATCATGTTTAGCAATGTAAATTGCCTGTCTTTTCTTAGGTTTCGAAACGCAATTTTCAAATAGTTTTTAAACATGATAACTGAGTTTAATAGTCCATTAGTTTATGATGTTATATTGAAGAGATAAATGTTAAATTGTTGATTTTTAACTATTTACCGTAAAATTCTTACTAAAATTTTGACAACACTCAAGCTACCCCTCCATTTAAGGAGGGATAGCAGAGGCACTTATTAACTTATATAAACTTTCTTTGTGACCGGTTAGGTTAAACCAGTTTTTTATACCATAATGTTTTCCATTACGCTTTGTCCATCCAATAAGCGGATGATGCGGTGGCTATAACGGGCATCATGTTCAGAGTGGGTTACCATTATAATGGTTGTTCCCTGTTCGTTAAGGTCGGTCAGTAATTCCATAACATCATTACCGTTGCTTGAGTCCAGGTTACCAGTGGGCTCATCCGCTAAAATCAGTTTTGGTTTGTTAACCACAGCGCGGGCAATAGCCACACGTTGCTGCTGACCACCCGATAATTGCTGAGGATAGTGATTACGACGGTGCATGATCTGCATTTTGTCGAGCACTTCTTCTACCCTTTTTACACGCTCGGCTGATGGAACGCCTGTATAGATTAAAGGAAGCTCCACGTTTTCAAATACGGTTAGCTCGTCAATCAGGTTAAAGCTTTGGAACACAAAGCCAATATTATGCTTACGCAAGTCGGCCCTTTTACGCTCAGTAAAATGAGCTACTTCAATTCCGTTAAAAACATAGCTGCCTTCATCCGGATCATCAAGCATGCCCAAAATATTAAGCAATGTTGATTTGCCGCAGCCTGAAGGGCCCATTATGGCAACAAATTCGCCTGTTTTAACATAGATTGATAGTTTGTTAAGAGCAATAGTCTCTACTTCTTCGGTGCGATAAAATTTCTCCAGATCAGTGATCTTGATCATTATGCTACCTTCTGATTCGTTCTTGTTCATATAAGTTAAATTTGATTTTTTTCTATTAAATTAATTAGTTGTCTTTTTTTTGTCATTAGTCATTGGTCGTTGGTCGTTCATCGTCAAATCAACTGATCTCTAATCTCCGACCTCTGATCACTTAAACGCTACTTCTTCAACACCAGTTCCTGTATGTCGCCATAAGTTTCATAGCTCGAAGTAATTACTTTGTCGCCTTCTTTCAATCCTGAAGTCAGCTCGAAATAATCAGGGCTCTGACGGTTTATCTGGATGTCAACTTTATAAGCTTTTTTACCATCTTCACTTACTTTAAATATCCAGTTACCACCGGTTTGTTGATAAAAGCCTCCTTTAGGTAACAATAATGCTGTAGTTTCCTCACTCAATGACAGGTGAACCTGTAAAGTTTGCCCTTTTCTAATCCCTGAAGGTACTTCGCCTACAAAAGCCATGTCAACCTGGAACTGTCCGTTAGCAACATTCGAGAATACTTTTTTAATCACCAGGTGATAAGTTTTGCCGGCAAATTCAAACCATCCTTTTAAGCCGGCAAACACACGTGATAAATAATGCTCCTCGATTCCGCATCTAACCTTAAAGCCTGATAAGACGTCGAGTTGTCCCAAATGTTCCCCTTTATTTTTATTTTGTCCTATTTCCGCATCAAAGTTGGTTAATTGGCCATCAACAGGTGATCTTACTGTAAGAGCGCTCACCTTTTTACGCAACAGATCCAGTGTGTTTTTCATCTGCGTATACTGCTCTTTTGTTTGGCCTTCCTGTTGTTTCACAGAAGCGGTATCCTGCTGCAATATTTTGGTTGCCAGGTTTTTACGATTAAGCTGATAATTATACTGATTAGTAGCAGTCTGCATTTCCTGAGACCCGATTGCTTTTTTGTTATACAAATCTTTATCTACCTTATAAACCCTTTCGGCTTCTTTAAAGGCTACATCTACGTCGGCCATGCTATTCAATTTCGAAATAGTAGCCTGCTGAACCTGGGTATGCGAGATCTGCATCTGAATTTGCTGAGCATATACAGCAGTTTCTTCATTTGCCAATTGCAACTCCAAGTCGGTATTTGATAATTTCAGGATAGCGTCACCAGCTTTAAGGTGAGCGCCATCTTCAACATATTTTTCTTCAACCCGGCCACCATCAGTTGCATCGAGGTAAATAGTAGTGAGCGGCATTACTACACCGTTAACCGGGATAAACTCCTCAAACGGCCCCTTTTTAATTTCGCTAATAGTTAAGCGATCGGTATCGACATCAAGTTTGCTTTTGCCCGATGTTCCATAAATAGCTCCTGCGATTAATAATACGACGCCTGCTATACCGGCAATAGTTAATATCCGTTTTGTATTCCAGGTCTTTTTTTCAATTACTCTGTCCACTGTAAATTAGTTTATATTTTGTATAATGGTTATAAAAAGATATGCCACAAATTAAGTTGCTGTTTTTCAGCATTTTAAAGCTAAAATGCAAGATTGAAGCGTACGCTTCTGTTACAGCAAGTGTACGCTTCCGATACAATAGCTTAGTAGTTCTATAGTCAGCTGGTTCATTGATATGCAAGTTAATAATAATTGATAAATGGTTCATCAATAACTATTTGTTATTTAATTGCAGGGTTGAATGGCATTTAGTGCCAGACAGATGGTTTTTAGCATAAAAATTGATAACAAATAGTTTATAATTCAAGGCTCATTTATACAATGCTAAAAATGAATATGGACATTTGAATTAAAATTAACATTTTGCAGAAGAAATAGTATAAGTAATATTATTGGGTGATACATAATCAACTATTTCTGTTTCTAAAACTTCAATGAATAAATGAACTACTAAATAATGATACTAAAAAAAGCTACTGTATTAATTGTTGATGACGACCCGGATGTGCTTACGGCAGTTAAGCTTTTGCTTAAAACTGAAGCACATGAAATTATTACAGAAAAAAACCCTGAAAACCTTAACTGGCTGCTTCAACGTAACCAGGTTGACCTGGTTTTATTGGATATGAACTTTAACAGCGCCATCAACACCGGTAACGAGGGTATATACTGGCTGCGTAAAATTAAAGAATGGAAGCCTGCTGTTTGCGTAATTATGATAACTGCTTATGGCGATATAGACCTGGCGGTACGATCGTTAAAAGAAGGCGCTGACGACTTTATTGTTAAACCATGGCATAATGAAAAGCTGATTGATACTATTAAAGAGCTACTGGATAAAAAAGAAGGTGTTAAAACCACTAAAACAGCAGTAAAAAGCACAGCTGGCGATACTCATATACTTGGTGAGTCAGACGCTATGCAGGATATTTTTTATAAGGTGAATAAAATTGCCCCTACTGATGCCAATATTTTATTGCTGGGTGAAAACGGTACAGGAAAGGATCTGATGGCTAAGGCTATTCACGAACGGTCATTACGTGCTGATAAACCATTTATTAAGGTGGACGTTGGTGCATTAACAGATACTTTGTTTGAAAGTGAGCTGTTCGGTCATAAAAAAGGCGCGTATACTGATGCCCGCGAAGACCGCACCGGCAGGTTTGAAGAGGCGGAGGGTGGCACTTTGTTTTTAGATGAAATTGGTAATATTACCCTTCAGCAACAGGCCAAACTGTTAACCGTATTACAAAACCGGCAGGTAACCCGGCTGGGAACCAATAAAGCAGTTGATATTAATATCCGCCTGATATGCGCCACCAATCTTCCATTGTCTGAATTGGCCAATGAAAGCAAATTCCGTAAGGATTTAGTGTATCGTATAAATACTGTTGAAATTAATATGCCACCATTGCGCAGACGAAATGAAGACATTATTGTGCTCGCCAGGCATTTTGCTAAATTATATGCCGGCAAATATCTGAAACCTGCAATTGATTTTGATAGCGCCGCAATACAAAAATTAAAATCGTACAATTACCCGGGAAATGTAAGGGAACTCCAATACACTATTGAACGTGCTGTAATAATGGCAGATGAGCAATTGTTACGGCCAGATGATCTTATTTTCTCCATTCTGGAAGCACCGGGAGAAGTTATTGTGGATGATGATAACGTTCCGTTGAGCACCCTCGAAAAAAATGCAATTTTACGGGTAATTGAAAAGCATAATGGCAATATTACCCGTGCAGCAAAAGAACTTGGTTTAACCCGTACGGCCTTATACCGCAGATTAAGTAAATATGATATTTAAGCGTTACGAATGGCGGCTTGTGCTGCGTGTAATAATTATGTTTATTACACTTATTATAGCCTCTGTACTTGTTGTTGAAAACCAGATTGTACTTGTAATTATACCAGGCGTACTTGCCGTATACGAAGTAATAGACCTGATCCGTTTTCAGAAAAAAGCTCAGGATGAGGTTAGTCAGTTTGTTGAATCGATCCATTACCGTGATTTCTCACGCCATTTTGATGTGCGTAAAGCACCTAACGAGCTTAAACCGCTCCGTAAGGGTTTTAATGAGATCAACACCACATTTAAACTCATCAGTCGCGAAAGGGAAACACAATATCATTACCTTCAAAAGATATTGGAATTGGTTGACACCGGTATATTATCGTACGAGCAGGAAAGCGGGGAAACAGGCTGGATAAACGAAGCCTTAAAAAACCTAATAGGTGTACCTTACTTAAAAACTATCCATTC
The DNA here is from genome assembly GCA_013286325.1 of Bacteroidota bacterium. Lineage (GTDB taxonomy): Bacteria > Bacteroidota > Bacteroidia > Sphingobacteriales > Sphingobacteriaceae > Mucilaginibacter. The sequence continues at coordinate 10,670 of JABDFZ010000034.1, forward strand.
GTTAGAAAAACGGGAAGAAGCTTTATATCTTGAAATTATTAAGCTTAAACCCGGCGACAGCAAAATATTAACCATTACACGCAACCAGCAGTTAGTTAAAATTTTGGTAACCGCCAGTGTAATGCGCAGCGAGGACAAAATTTATAAGCTGGTAGCATTTCAGAATGTGAGCGAGGCTTTGGACGAAACAGAATCAAAGGCTTGGCAAAAACTGCTGAATGTAATGACGCATGAGATCATGAATTCAGTAGCGCCTATCTCCTCATTAGCTGATACTTTAAAAAACAGGCTGCAAAGCCCTGAGATAGCAAATAGCCCGGTTAGTACACATTTGGAAGATTTGGAATTGGGTATTGATACCATTAAACGGCGGAGCGAAGGGTTGCTTAAATTTACAGAAAGTTACCGTAGTCTTAACAAGATCACCAAGCTCGACCTAACCAAAATACTGGTGCGCAACCTATTTGAATCGCTTAACAGCCTGATGCGGCCATCATTAGAAAAAAAACATATTGAGCTTGAGATTATTCTGCGCGACCCGACATTAGCAATTGAAGCCGACATTAATTTGATAGAACAGGTGCTGATAAATCTTGTGGTAAATGCTATTGAAGCTGTGAAAGACCGGGAGCATCCTCAGCTTACATTGTCTGCAGAGGTTTTAGGCAATAATAAAACGTTGGTAAAAGTTACGGACAATGGCTTAGGTATGCCTCCAGAATTACTTGATAAAATATTTATACCATTCTTTAGTACCCGTAAATCGGGGAGCGGTATCGGGCTTAGCTTATGTAAACAAATAATGCTGCTGCATAAAGGAAACATCCAGGTACAATCTACAAAGGATGTAGGGTCTACTTTTATATTACAGTTTAGTCCTCCGGGAGGGTGATATTATTAGATCAAAACTGAATTAAGTCAATCTATCATCATATTTCATAAAAGCAGGTATGGGTTTTCTACTTAAAAAGTAGTATTGCGTTTACAAACGTGAAAAATGCATACATCTAAAATAAAGAAAGTGCTCGCCATATCTGGCAGTCTACGGACAGGTTCATCAAATCATAATATCCTGCGTTTTTTAGGTGAAATGGCTCCTGAAAATGTTGAGTATACTATTTATGATGGTTTAGCCCAAATCCCACCATTTGACCCGGGAAATGATAATGAGTCACCACCTGATGCCGTTGCCGAATTTCGCAGGCTTATTGAACAGGCAGATGCTATTATCATCTGCACTCCCGAATATGCATTTGGTGTACCGGGGCAATTTAAAAACGCTTTAGACTGGACGGTTTCAAGCTGTTCATTCACAGGCAAGCCAACCGCACTTATCACCGCATCAACCGGGGGCGAAAATGCCCATGCTGCCTTACTCAAAATATTAGGTGCTATTGATGCAATTCTGTCGGATGAAACCACATTGCTAATTTCATTTATCAGGTCGAAAATGGATGCTGATGGAAATGTGGCTGATGCTGACACGGCGGCAAGCGTAAAGGCTGTCTTTAATGCATTATTAAAATCTATAGCTGATTGATTACTGCCAATTTGACAAGCTTATACTGTTTGGAACATGCATTGATGCATGCGGTTATCACTAAAACATTAATTTTCTAAAACAGATAATAGATTATGCAAGAAAAAGGCACGATTTCGATCCATACCGAAAACATCTTCCCGATAATTAAGAAATTCCTATACTCAGACAATGAAATATTTTTGCGTGAGCTGGTATCAAATGCAGTTGATGCTACCCAAAAAATAAAACGACTGAGCTCGTTAGGTCAATACACCGGCGAATTGGGTGACCTGCGGGTAGAGATCGCTTTTGATGAGAAGGCAAAAACCATCACCATTTCGGATAATGGTTTGGGTATGACTGCCGAAGAAATCAAAAAATACATCAACCAGATAGCTTTCTCCGGCGCTACCGAGTTTATGGAGAAATTTAAGGAAGCCAAAGATGCTAATGAGATTATCGGTCGCTTTGGTTTAGGTTTCTATTCTGCATTTATGGTTGCCGATAGGGTTGAGATTGAATCATTATCATACCAGGAAGGTGCCGAACCTGCACATTGGACCTGCGATGGCAGCACAGAGTTTGAGTTAAGCGAGGGAAGCCTTGCTGAAAGAGGCACTGAAATTACCTTGCACATCAATAAAGAATCGGAAGAGTTTTTAAGCAAACACCGTTTACAGGAAATCCTTGATAAATATTGTAAGTTTTTACCTGTGCCCATTAAATTTGGTACAACTACACAGGAAGAAGAAGATGGAGTTGATGAAGAGGGCAAGCCAAAATATAAATCAGTTGAAACTGATAATATTATTAATGACACCAATCCTATCTGGACAAAAGCTCCAAATGAGTTAAAAGATGAAGATTACCTCAACTTTTACAAACAACTATACCCTTTCTCTGAAGATCCTTTATTCTGGATCCATCTAAATGTTGATTATCCATTTAATTTAACGGGTGTTCTTTATTTCCCGAAACTTAAGAATGATTTTGAGATCCAGAAAAACAAGATCAAATTGTACTCTCGCCAGGTATTTATTACTGACGAAGTAAAAGATATCGTTCCTGAATTTTTAATGCTGCTGCACGGGGTTATTGATTCACCTGATATACCGCTTAACGTATCACGTAGTTTCTTACAGGCTGATAGCAATGTTAAAAAGATAAACAGTTATATCACTAAAAAAGTTGCTGACAAGCTGTCTGAGCTATTCAAAGCTGACCGTAAATCATACGAAGAAAAATGGACCGATATAGGCCTGTTTGTAAAGTATGGTATGGTGAGCGAAGATAAGTTTTATGATAAGGCAAAAGACTTTGTGCTACTAAGCAACACCAAAAATGAAAACTTTACGCTAACAGAATATAAAGATAAAGTAGAACCAGAACAAACTGACAAAGACGGGCGGTTGGTTTATATTTATACTAACGATCCGGCAAAACAGGATGCGTTCATACAATCAGCAAATAAAAAAGGGTATGATATTTTGTTAATGAACTCCCCTATCGATAACCACTTTATCGGTCACCTGGAGCAAAAGCTTGAGAAAACATCATTTAAGCGTGTAGATGCGGATGTTGCAGATAAACTGATAAAGAAAGAAGATGCTCCTGAACACGTATTAACCGAAGAACAGGCTACAAAGGTGAAAGGCATTTTTGATAAGGCTATTAACAAGCCTGCCTACAAAGTTGAGCTTGAAAGCTTAAACCCAGATGAATTGCCGGTAACAGTAACTATGGACGAGTTTATGCGCCGTATGAAAGAAATGGCAGCAATGGGTGGCGGTATGGGCTTTTATGGCAGCATGCCCGATAATTACAAAGTTATAGTTAATGGAAACCACAAGCTGATAAGCCGCATACTGCAGGAAGAGAATGAAGAAGTACAAGCCGCACTTTCAAAGCAGGCTTTTGATCTGGCTTTACTTTCACAAGGTTTATTAACCGGTGCCGAACTTACCGAATTTGTTAACCGCAGCGTTAACCTGATATAAGTAATTCTTCTATAAAACAAAAAAGCCGCTTTAAATGAGCGGCTTTTTTTGTTTTATTTAAATTTCTTTTATCCGTATATTAGATCAAGTTATCTAATTGTTAAACCTTATAAAGTATTACCTATGAAAACTTTAATAAAACTATTTTTTGTTGCAGTACTTGTGATTGGCTGTATGGGTATTGCTAATGCACAAAACACAAAGAAAGATAAAGAAGCAGCCAAGGCTGCTAAAATAGCTTCTATAATTGATGCAAGGAATTATGTTTTTGTAGCAAACTATGCTATTCCGCAAAGAGGCGGTGCAAAGTCATTAACATATGGTTATGATGTAATAGTTTCAAAAGATACCATAATATCTTATCTTCCTTATTATGGCAGGGCATATACAGCGCAAATTGGTCAAACAGATGGGGGAATAAAATTTACTTCCACAAACTTTACCTACGATGCAAAGCAATCTAAAAAAGGTGGATATGACATTGTGATCACCCCTAAAGAAATGAACAGCAGCGAAGCCATTAAAGATGTTAGATATATGCGGTTAAGTGTTTCTTCAAATGGGTATGCTACTTTGCAAGTAACTGCCAACAATCGCGATCCAATAACATTTAACGGAAATATCGAAGAACGGAAGACGAAAAAGTAAGGCTAAGCCAAACAGTTATTTCAATAATCCAGCATTATCCTTTAATGCCACACCGGATATTTTTAGCTTAAAAGCTTCATTTACCAGGTAAAATATTTTATCAGCTGCGGGTTTATAGGTTAAGCCATGCGGCCTGATGTTGGAAATACAATTACGTGATTCATCTGTTAGGCCAGGCTTTGGTTTGTAGGTTAGGTAAGCTCCCATACTGTCTGCCGAACTTAGACCCGGCCTTTCACCTATCAGCAATATGGATAGTTTAGCATTTAAGCCGTGAGCAATATCATCTCCAATTGCAACTCTGCCTTGTTCAACAATACAAATAGGTCCAATACTTAGTTTTGCCAACAATAACTCGGGTATCAATATTTTCAATAAGCTAAATGCATTTCTATTTACAGCGTCAGCAGATAACCCATCTGCAATTATAATAACCACATCAGTACTGGTTTTATGATCTGATAGCTGATCTTTTGATTCATCATCCAATTTCCGGCCAAGGTCTGGTCGTTTTAAATATTTAGGTCGATTAGCTGCCTGGCTATGCAAATGCAGCACAGGCAAGTTAAAAACTTTGAGCTTATGGTCTAATCCGTCAGTATCCAATACAGAATAAACTGCATCGCGTGCATGGGCATGCGCCAGTTTAAATTCCATTGATTGTTTTAATGGGATACTGTTGCCAACTCGTCCAATTGCTATACGGGCTGCTGTAAACTCTTTTAAAGAGGTTAAGGGATTGGATATGGTTACATCATCTTCCATTATAATATCTCCGACAATAATTTATGAGCTGGATTTATTGTTAAAAGATTACCAAAATCATCTGTGATACCTTGTTTTATCAGCCATTGCTCAAATTCAGGGGCTGGTTTTAAGCCTAATGTTTTTCTTAAATAAAGGGCATCATGAAATGAAGTTGACTGGTAATTCAGCATAATATCATCCGAACCGGGAATCCCCATTATAAAATTGCAACCCGCCACGCCCAATAAAGTGAGTAAATTATCCATATCATCCTGGTCGGCTTCAGCATGGTTGGTATAGCAAACGTCAACACCCATTGGTAAACCGAGCAGCTTTCCGCAAAAATGATCTTCCAATGCCGCCCTTATAATTTGCTTGCCATCATATAAATATTCAGGTCCGATAAACCCTACAACTGTATTGACTAATAGCGGTTTATATTTCCGCGCAATTGCATAGGCCCGGGCTTCGCACGTTTGCTGATCCACACCATGATGTGCATTTGCTGAAAGTGAGCTCCCTTGCCCCGTTTCAAAATACATAACATTTTGCCCCCCAGTTCCCCTGTTAAGCGACAATGTAGCCTGATAAGCCTCATCGAGCAAAGCCAGGTTAATGCCAAAACTGGTATTAGTTTGCTCAGTTCCTCCAATGGATTGAAAACAAAGATCAACAGGGGCTTTTTTGTTGATTAGTTCTAATGTAGTGGTGATATGGCTTAATATGCATGATTGCGTCGGGATTTCGAACTGTTGGCGTAATCTATCTATCAAATTCAATAGGTGCATCACAGCAGCAGGACTATCAGTAGCGGGGTTAATACCAATACAAGCGTCGCCGCTGCCATATAGTAACCCATCAATAATGCTGGCTGCAATGCCTTTAGGATCATCGGTTGGGTGATTGGGTTGTAAACGTGTGGAGAAATGTCCTTTTAAACCGATAGTGTTACGAAACCTGGTAATTATTTCGCGTTTTTTTGCTATCGCTATCAAATCCTGGTTACGCATTAGCTTTGAAACCGCAGCAACCATTTCTGGGGTTATCCCTCCTTCTATATCACTTAAAATTTTGTTATCAATTTCTTCACTTAATAACCAGTCGCGAAACTCCCCGATAGTTAAATGGCTAATTGATTTAAATGTTTCAACATCGTGATTATCAATTATCAACCTTGTTATTTCATCTTGTTCATAAGGAATAATTGTTTCATTCAAAAATGCTTTTAACGGAACATCTGCAAGGGCTATTTGAGCTGCGACCCTTTCTTCATAACTTTCGGCGCAAATGCCTGCCAGCACATCGCCGGTGCGATATGGTGAGGCTTTTGCTAATAAGGTTTTCAGGTCGTTAAACCTGTAAACCTTATTCCTTATGGTGAATTGATATGACATTTAACACGATTTAAGGATTTGATGTATTTATAAGATCAATTTGCTATCAGCCTTAATTACTCAATTATTGGTGAGATCATAAATTCTTCAACAAGTTTCACCTTGTGTTTCCCCATCAACACAAATACTATTATAACCAAGGCAAGCCCGGCAAAAAATATAAGGCTGAGATTAAAATTATACCAGATCATGGTAATTAATGTTACTGCTGAAATTAAAAGGGCTATTGCCGGAAAAACCGGGTAAAATGGCGCTGCAAACGGGCGTTCGAGGTTGGGTTCTTTGTTACGCAGTATAAAAAGACTTATCATGCTCATCATATACATAAACACCGCTCCCATTACCGATATAACAACAATCTGGCCAGTAGTACCAGTATAAAGTGCAATAAAACTGATTAAACCACCCGAAATTATGGCCCAATGAGGTGTTTTAAATTTATGGTTAACCTTCGATAATCCCCTGGGTAAATAACCACTCCTTGCCATAGCAAATACCTGCCTTGATGATGCCAGGATAGTGCCGTGAAAGGAAGCGATCAATCCAAATAAGCCAATGCTTGCAAATATCTTAGTAAAACTGCTGGTTTTGCCTAATACAATACTTATGGCTTCGGGTAATGGATAATCGAGACCGCTAAGCTTGCGCCAATCTGTAATTCCACCTGTAAATATCATTACACCTAAAGCTAAGAATATCAGGGTGGCCAAACCGGAGATATATCCTTTCGGGATATTGCGTTTAGGGTCTTTAACCTCTTCAGCAACCATTGCAACGCCTTCAATGGCTAAATAAAACCATACCGCGTAGGGTAATGCGGCGAAAATTCCTGTCCATCCAAACGGCATAGGGTGGCTTAAAAAATTATCTGTCTTAAAATGTGGGGAAACAATTCCCAAAAAGAGTAATAATTCGGCTACGGCAAGTATGGTAATAATTAAAGAAAAGGTAGCCGACTCTTTAACACCTAAAATATTTATAACAATAAAAACAATATTAAAGAATAAAGCAGAATATAATACAGGTATATCAGGATCCAAAAAATGGAGATAGGCACCTAAAGCAAAGGCAATAGCAGGTGTAGCAAAGAGAAAATCGATAAGGGTGGCATAACCTGCAAGCAAACCTCCGAATGGCCCCAATGCCCTATAAGCATAAGCAAATGCCCCGCCAGCGTGTGGAATAGAAGTTGTTAATTCGGTATAGCTAAAAATGAAAGTGATATACATTACAGTGATAACAATAGTAGCTATCAGGAAGCCGATAGTACCCGAAACTCCCCAGCCAAGGTTCCACCCAAAATATTCACCCGAAATAACCAAACTTACTGCTATAGCCCAAAGATGTATAGGCTTTAATACCTTTTTTAACTGCTCTGTTTTTCCGCTCGTCATGTTGAATTCTGTGGCACATTTATTGACGCCTTAAAATACTGAAAGTTAATGTTATTGCAAAATACAGGATGTTATGTAATTGTTACATGAATGTGTGGAAAACTATATTAAACTTAACAATTACAAAATGTAAAATTATTAAAACACCTTTATATTTGTGGTGTTCATTAGTTACTGGCAATCCAGCAATTAATAATTATATTTATGCTTCATATTACTATCCCATCAGGTACTGGTTCAAATTTAAGCTTCTCAACGTTTGAGCAATATCAGCTACCTTCGCCCGTTAATGGTGTTGATGCTGAGATAAATAATGATGTAATATTAAAGTTTGAGGATGAAGAGGAGGCAATTATTTATGCAGCGCAGCTGGAAAATTTGTCTAACGAATTAAACGACAAATCGTCACCTGAATATGCTGCCATAAGTACTATTATAATGGCTATCAAAAATGATGAGTTTATACAGAGTTATACAGGATGATTTTAAATATTAAAAATTAGTTTTATGTTACGTATCAACATTCCGCCAACAGGTCCAACTAAATTAACTTCAGCTGATTTTAAAAACTATCATTTGCCATTACCTTCAAAAGGTATAAAGCAAAGGAAGAACAATGAAACTGAACTGATATTCGATAATGAATTTGAAGCAGTAGTTTATGCTGACCAGCTTGAAGAAATTGTTACCACGGTAAGCAAAAGCTCACCATTGAAGAATATTCTGCGAGATTTGGTAACTACCATCCGTAACGATGATACGATAAGAAACTATCTTGAATATTCAACCATTTATCAATGGTTAAAAAATAAAGTGACCATTATACGGTCAGCAATAAAACCGTCTCCTATTTCTTAAAATAGCTTAGCAACAGGAATGTGTTGTAAAAGGACTTAGTAAAAGCCGCCCTTATAACTTGGGGCGGCTTTTATTTTTGGTTAAGCTTTTAGCGTATTGGTTATATACTCATAGCTACTTTTAATACTTGAAAAGGCATCCTTTGGCATATCGTGCTCTACAAAAAAGTGCTCCATCCCGGCAGAAGCCCTGTTTTCAAAAATTCTTTTAAAATCTATAGTACCACTACCAACTGGTAATATATTAGCATGTGTGGCATCAAGATCTTTTACATGCCATAATGGGAATCTCCCTGGATGATCTTTAAATAATTGTACGGGATCTTGCCCCCCTTTAACTGCCCAGGCCAGGTCGAGCTCCATTTTTACATTTTTGGTGTCGGTTTCTGTTAACAGCAAATGATATGGCACTTTTCCGTCAATCTCCTTAAATTCCATGTCGTGATTGTGGTAGGCAAATTGCAAACCTGCTTTTTTAGTCGCTTCACCAGTTTTATTCAATATCTCGATAGACGATTTTACTTCAGCAAGCGTTCCTGTAGGTGCATTGGCACAAACAAGATATTTCAAGCCACCTTCTGCAGCTTCATCAACTATTTGCTGCATATTGTCGCGCAGATTTAGCATTGGCGGTAAAACCATCGGTTTACCATCTGCACCTACCGGCATTTTATAACCTTTGGGCAGTTTAAAAGGTGCACCAAGCACATGATGAGATTTCCACGACATGCCCAGGTCGTTAACCATAGCTTTAAATGCTTTAGGTTTCAGGCCGTAATAACCGCCTTTCTTACTGAAAGCAGATTCCATCTCTTTATAACCTATGGCGGCTATCTTAGTTAATGTTCCTTTTACATCATCGTCGATTATTCCAAAAAATGTAAAAAGCTGCAGGCCTACCGGGTGCGGGGCCGTATTTGACAGAAAAGAGCTGGCTTTACCTGATAAAGCTACGCTTCCAAGTATCAGTGTACCTGTACTTTGCAAAAATTTACGCCTGTTGTAATTCATGTTTAGTTGGTAATTTAGTTTATGTGGTTTAGTAAAACTAATTGAATAAAATTAGATTAAAAAATTATTGTGTCATTTTAACACAATAAAATATCTTCTCATCTATAATTCTAAATTTTCTTTGCAAATCCCTATCTTCCTGCCTATAATTTCGAACTATTCTACTTAATCTAAATGCGTTCTAACCACTTAATAAAAAGCCTCTTAACTTTCATAATATTAACAAGCCTTGGCTGTAAACAACACACCCCACAACAAACAGACGATAATAATATGGCCTTAGGTAACCCAAGCAATGCAAGCAAAAGCCTTTTAAGCGCCAATAACTACCTTATTGATCATAAGTATTACATTGAAAGCTATAACAGGGACAAGGCTGAACCAAATTGGGTAAGCTGGCATTTATGCCTAAGGGATTTAGGCACAACTGATAGGTTGAACAATTTCAGACCGGATGAGACTTTACCTGATGGCTGGTACGAGGCAGATAACAACAGTTATAAAAGATCTGGGTTTGATAAAGGGCATAACTGCCCAAGCGGCGACAGAACGAGTACAACGGATGCTAATTCGGCTACGTTTTTAATGGATAACATTATCCCGCAGGCACCTAATAATAATGAGCATACATGGGAACATTTAGAAAGCTATTGCCGCGATAAAGTAAAAAGGGGTAACGAAATTTATATTATAATGGGCACTTATGGCAGTGGAGGCACAGGGAAAAACGGCTTTGCAACTGTAATAGACAAAGGCAGGATAAGTGTACCAGCCCATATATGGAAAGTAGCTGTGATATTGCCCGATGGGGATGATGATTTGGGCCGCATTGACGAAAGCACTCAAATAATAGCTATCGATACCCCAAATGACAACAATATATCCAACAACTGGATGGATTATGTTTGCTCCGTTAAAGATATCGAAAACTCTACTGGCTATAATTTATTAACCGCCTTACCTTTATCAGTTAAAAAGGCATTGGAAGATAAAAAATTCAGGGGTGGAAATTAACAGAGGCCCAATACTTCGTGTCTCCGTATAGACCATCTTTCATCAAAACTTCTGCTGATATAAGCATGTAGCTATCAAGCCCGTCCACCCTGTTTGGTGTGATGCCCCCATTCCCCGGCCATTATCGCCATCAAAATATTCGTGAAATAATATGTAATCTTTAAAATCAGGATCTGTTTGCATTTTATGATAATTGCCGAATACTGCCCTCTTCCCCTCTTCATCTTTTAAAAACAAGTTCGAAATCCGGCTATAAAGTTCATTGGCCACCTCTTGCAGATTCATAAAATTCCCTGAGTTGGTTGGGCATTCAATTTTAAAATCGTCTCCATAGTAGAGATAGAATTTATGCAGGCTTTCAATCAGCATATAGTTTATAGGGATCCATATCGGTCCGCGCCAATTGCTATTACCACCAAACAGGCCGCTGTCGCTCTCGGCAGGAGTGTATTTAATACTAAATTGCATTCCATCAACCGAAACAGTATACGGATGATCCAAATGGTACTTCGAAACCGAACGAATACCATATTTACTCAAAAACTCATTTTCATCAAGCAAATACTTCAGTAACGATTTCATCCTGTAACCGCGCAACAAACTTATCAGATGTTTCCCTGGTGTTTTGGTTTCGCTCCAGCGTGATACCAATGAAGATAAATCAGGCCTGTTTTCGGCAAACCATTTCATCCGGTTGCTGAATATCGGATTATTTAAAATATCATTTTCATCCAGTATTTCGGCAGCTATTAAAGGTATCAGGCCCACAATGCTCCGAACCCGCATTTTTTGAGTGCTGTTATCAGGCAAGCGGATCTGGTCATAAAAAAAGCCGTCGGTATCATCCCACAAGCCTTCGTTATCCTGGCCGATATTTGATAATGCACCAGCTATATAAATAAAGTGCTCAAAAAACTTGCTGGCTATGTCGTTGTAGGCTTTATTAGTTTCTGCAAGCTCTGTGGCAATGCGAAGCAGGTTTAACGAGTATATGGCGACCCAACTGGTACCATCAGCTTGTTCCAAATGCTCCCCCATAGGCAAATGTGCATTACGATCGAACACACCAATATTATCAAGCCCTAAAAAGCCGCCTTCAAAAATATTATTTCCTGACGCATCTTTCCTGTTCACCCACCATGTGAAGTTCAACATCAGTTTATGGAATATGCGTTCCAAAAAATAGGTATCACCTTTATTATCATTTGCTGCTTTATCCTGTTGATAGATTTTCCAGGTCACCATAGCATGCACTGGCGGATTGGCATCATTAAAATCCCATTCATAGGCAGGTAACTGGCCGTTAGGGTGCATATACCAGTCCTTTATGAGCAAACTAAGCTGGTTCTTTGCAAAAGCCATGTCAACTTTGGCCAACGGGATACAGTGAAAAGCCAGATCCCATGCAGCAAACCAAGGGTACTCCCATTTATCAGGCATCGAAATAATGTCCCTTGTATTAAAGTGCGTCCATTTGCTGTTCCGGGCATTTATTCTTTGAGCAGGTGGTTTAGGTTCAGCTGGATCACCATGCAACCAGTGGTTAATGTCGTAATAATAAAACTGTTTACTCCAAAGCATTCCGGCTAAAGCCTGCCGTTGAATTAAACATTTATCCAAATTGGCATTTCCTTGTTGCAGGTCTGTATAAAACTGATCTGCTTCCTGTTTTCGTACATCAAATAATTTATCAAAATCATCAAAACCGTTACTTGCATTTGTTGATAACCTTAAACGCAGCGTTACACTTTGTTTTGCCGGTACATTTATATCAAAGTTAACAGCGGCCTTTGTGCCTGTTTTTTTGGGGTTGATGGAATCTGTTTGATGTATGAGGTAATCGTTAATGCCGTCTTTATAATATTGTTTACCGTCATCGTAATTATACAAACGGCGGGTATTAGTTTCATTATTACAAAACATCAACTCCGGCGATCCTTCAGCATTCAGCCACATTTGCCCGATATCCTGATGATATACCTCGATTACTCCATGTGAATCAGCAGTTAATTCAGGCGTATAATTATCGTATCCCCAGGCCCATGTATTACGAAACCAGATGGTTGGCAGCACATTTAATGCTGCATCCAGACTACCACGGTTGTTAACTGTAATTTTTATCAGGATGTCCTGCTGGGTATTTTTAACATATTCAATAAATACATCAAAATAGGCATCCTGATCAAATATCCCGGTATCAATCAGCTCAAACTCAGGATCATTACGGCCTCTTCGTTTATTTTCATCCAGAAGCCATTTATAGGGATATTCCTGCTGGGGATATTTATAAAGCATTTTTTGGTACGAATGTGTAGGCGTATTATCCAGATAATAATACAATTCCTTCACATCCTCACCATGATTACCTTCCGGATTACTCAAACCGAAGTAGCGTTCTTTAATTACCGGGTCTTTTTTATTCCATAAAGCAACAGCAAAACAAAGCAACTGTTCATTATCGCAGATTCCTCCAATACCTTCTTCGCCCCAGCGATAGGTTTTACTGCGGGCCATATCATGTGTAATATAGTTCCAGGCATCGCCATTTGCGCTGTAATCCTCTCTCACCGTTCCCCACTGACGATCACTTACGTATGGCCCCCACTTTTTCCAGGAAGAATCTTTTAGTCTCGTTTGTTCTGCATTCATACTATATCATGAGATAACATCATTTTTATTGATACCTACTTCCAGGCATTTCTCAAAAACCTTAACCAATTACCGTGCATCATGTTTTCAGTATCTTGGTCGGTATAACCGCGTTTTTTTAACAAAGCAGGTATTTTTTGAAGATCGGCAATAGTTTCCAGATCATATGGACATTGTTCGCGACCAAATGCACCATCGAGGTCCGAACCTATCCCTATATGTAAAGTGTTCCCGACGAGCTGACAGATGTGGTCTATATGATCTATTATCACATCTAGGTTGCAATTCATTTCTTTTGGATCCGATTTTCCTCTAATCCAACCTGGTACCATCATCCAGGCGTCTAGAGCTCCACCGATAACTGCACCGCGATTTATCAATTCCTTAATCATTTCATCGCTAAACTGGCGATTATGATTTACCAGTGCCCTGCAATTATTATGGCTTGCCCAAACATGCCCGTTAAAATGATCAATGGCCTCCCAAAAGCAGTCATCACATAAATGGGTAGCATCCAGTATAATATTAAGGCGCTCCATTTCTTTCAGTAAATCACGCCCGGCTTGCCCCATAAAGCCAGTAGCATCGGTTCCTTGTGCATACCGCCCCGGGCCGTAATGTGCAGGTCCTACTGCCCTTAGCCCGTAATTATATGCGCGTTCCAGGTGCTGTATGGTTACAATTGAGTCAGCACCCTCCAGGCTTAAAATATAACCAACAGGCTTTTTATCATTCGGCGTATCATCAGCCCATAGCTTAATATGTTTTTCCAGGCTTTCAAGATCATTTATTTGTACCATTTCGCCATCATCCTCCATGGCTTTGTACCATGCTGCCTGTCCCTGGGTTTGCGCCCATGCCTGTTCAGGCGAGTGCCAACCCGGCAACGGGTTTCCGGGTGCAACATAGCGGGCAATCTGTGTTCCCACAACTAAACCAATATTCCCTTTCCGAAGTTCTGGCAGAGAAACTACTCCTTTTGCACGGTCTGGTTTATCGGTTAATCCTTCTTCACGCTTGTTTATCTCTGTTATGGGTTTCCGCAGGTCGCGGTTCCACTCCAAGGCGTTCATACTTAAGTCTAAATGAGCATCAATGGCGAACATGGTTTATCAAATTGTAGAGACACTATATATCGTGCCCCGGTAAAAGTCTTTGTAGAGACGCAATACTTTGCGTCTCTACAAAAATCATATTGTTATTTTCCTATCGCGGACAATGTTTTGCCACTCTCCGCTTATTTTGTTTTCTTCTATAGTAATCGCCCTTTCATATAATGCAATTGTAGGGCAAACGTGGTAAGGCATCCCATAAATCACATCTCCAACCTTATATTTATGCGCTTTACCAGCATCGACTACTAAATGCTCCTCACTTTGGCTAACAACTTTCAATTCAGGTGCGTTTATTAAATAAACACGTGTTTGTATTTCACGCTCAGCAGCTATTGACTTATGCCCCAAGTCTAAACATAATTTTGTTTCATCAGGCAGCGATATAACCCTTGTTACAACTAATGCTGCCGGTAAAAATGGCTGTTCTTTAAAAGCAGTTCCGTAACCTCTATCCCAGTACACAAATGTCCCCGGGCTACATTCTATATTTTTCCTTTTTGCATGGATCGGGAAGGTTGGCGAACCTCCTGCAATAATTATAGGTTCAGGATATCCTTTTTCTAACAAATCTATTTTAAGCTTCTCTACAGGTTCAAAGCCTGCATTGCATTGCTTGGTACGGGTTTCGAAGTCGGCATCATGAATGTGCCCGTCATAAGCATGTAAGCCTATTATATTTATTCCGGTCAATGCAGCACAATCTGTATAAAGTTTTAATGCGTTTTCAGGTTTAATACCGGTGCGGTCCTGACCTACATTTAAGTCGATATAAACAGAGACCTTGATTTTGTTTTGAATTGCAGCTTCTGATATCTCTGAAGCAGCAACTGTATTATCAATAAGACACGAGAATTTGGTATCAGGATAAGATAAGATCAATTGAACAAACCTATCAAGTTTTGGGCCGATTGGTTGATAAGCCAGTAAAACATCAGGAGCCTTGCACATGGCCAGCATTTCGGCTTCCGCAATTGTAGCACACTTAAATTTACTGATTCCGGCTTCCAGCATCAATAAGGTAACATCTTTGCTTTTATGAGTTTTAACATGCGGCCTTAACCTGTCAATGTTATCAACCACACCAATTGCCTTAGCAATATTTTGCTTTACCCTGGCTGGATAAACAACCAATGCAGGGGTATCTAACTTGTCAACATCTTTTATAATATACCAATCCATTTTTAAGTTGTGAATCAGAAAAGTTCAAATAACGCTTCTATTTCCACAGGGATATTATCCGGTAAAGAACCCATACCCACTGCGCTGCGTACCCCTATCCCGTTATCCTCACCCCAAACTTTGGCAAACAGTTCACTGCAACCATTAATAATAAAGGGGTGTTTCTCAAAATCAGGGGTACAATTAACCATCCCTAATACTTTTATCACTCTTTTCACTTTGTTAAGGCTTCCAAGGTTTGCTTTGATGGTAGCTAATATAGCCAAACCAACCTGACGGGCAGCAAGCTTACCCTCTTCTGCGGTAAAAGTATCGCCTATCCTCCCGATTATTAAACTTCCATCATCCTGGACAGTTCCATGCCCGGAAACATATAGATATTTTCCGTCTATTAAACATGGTTTATAAACACCTAATGGTTTAGGAGCTGGTGGCAAATTAAGCCCCAATGCCTCGAAATTTTGATCAGCAGTATTCATATTTAAAACTATAATTATAAAAACAAACATAAAACAAAAAGCCGGGTATCTCACTCCCGGCTTTGCTTAAATCAAATATCAACTAAGTTAAAATTTGAATGTGATCCCAACATTAATAACGTAATCGGCAAAAGCGGCGTCGCCTTGTGTATACTTACCGGTTAGTTGGGTTGTTCTTATATCAGGTACGCTTTGCGTACGGTCGCGAATAATTGCTATTGGTGCATAAGCATACAATGAAACACTTTTAATATGATAAGTTACTCCCGGTTCAGCACCGATAATATAACCTGGCCTTCTGAAACCGTCGCTGCCACCCACAAGGTCTTTAACAGGCAAACAATCATCCCTTACGCCCAAAGAGAAATCGAATTTTTTAACGGCTAAGGTAGCGCCAAATCTTATCAGCATTTGGTCTGGTACACTCAACACATCTCCGGTCGTGGCTATTGTGGTTGCGCTTGCCGGGCTTGATGACCTAAGCGTGGTATTAACATCTTTAGGGCTAACCAGGTAGAAGAAATTGCCATATAACCCAAATTTATGAGTGAAGTTATAGTAAGCGTTTATCTCGGCAGTTACACCGGTACCGCCATCACCTAATTGTATGGATTGATCAACTGGGCCAAGTGTTTTTCCTCCTGTTGCGCTTAAGAAGTAATCCTGGTAATTGTAGGCACCAGTAGGGAACTTTATACCTATCCCGGCCTGAATGTTTCCATTTTTCGAAGTTGCAGGATTAAACAGCCAGTAATATCCTGAAAAGCGGATATCGCCAACCCCAAACGAGTGAGTGCTGAACCTTTTCCCAAGTGCAGACTGTACTTGAGAGCGGCTATTGTCTGCCATAGGAATATCTAATGATAATGACCAACGATTATTCAATACACGACTAAGCGAAATATCTTGCGTATATACTTTATTTATAACGTTGTTATGCATTTCAGTACGCTGAAATTGCTCTTGTTTGCCAACAAAATGCCTGAATGATTTGTAATACCGGCTGTTACTGTTAATTAACCAGTAGGCATTTGAATTTGTACTGTCGGGATGCTCATCCATGGTAGAAATGCCACCGGTACTTCTGATGGCTACACACCCTTGTGCGAAAATGTCTGTATTTGTAATTAACAGAAATAAGCAAATAGTTGAAATTAGTTTGAATGTAAGTTTCATGTTTTTATATATTCTGGTTGTTGATTGATTCGTTTTTAATTCTTTTAATGATTGATTTTTTAATTTCCTGCGCCATCTATTTTCGCCCTTTGCACAGCATATTGGCCAACTTTAATGCCCGTAGCCATACCAACTTCTATATCAGACCTGTAATGAATAGCACCGTATAATCTCGACAATGATGCCTGATTAGCCAGATCATTAAATTTACTTCCCCTGTCTGGTAGTAAATAAGTTAATACTGTTGCAGCCGCACCGCTAAAGTTTGAGTGCCCGGAAGTATATGCCGGAAAGTTAGGAACCCCGGTTAAGGTTTTAATTTTAGGATTAGCTTGTGTAGGCCGCTGGTTAAAATAAAAATATTTGGTATCCCAGCACACAATTGCAGCATCCATTTCGGCCATATTTAACAATGCAAAATTGCGAGCCCAACGTACTTCGCTATAATTC
>JABDFZ010000035.1 GCA_013286325.1 Bacteroidota bacterium
GAATCCAGAATCGAGAATCAAGAAAAACTAAGCGCTTTTGACTCAAGACTATCAACTCAAAACTTAAAACTTTCCTCCACCATCGGCGATGAGCCAGCTCAATTCAAACAAAAATTCCCTGATATTACTGTAGCAGTTTGTGAGGATAGGGTTACAGGTATAAAGCAGTTATTACCTGATCATGATTTAATATTGATGGATGATGCCTATCAGCACCGGGCTGTTGAACCAGGTCTCAGCATTTTATTGTTCGATTATAGCCGGGTAAACCAGCCTCACTTTTTATTACCAGCAGGCAATTTTCGTGAACCTTTCAGCGGGCGGTGGCGTGCCCAGATAATCGTAATAACTAAATGCCCACCACAGCTAACAACAGAAGAAAAAACCGCTTTAGCACATAAGATAGAACCGCTCCCCTATCAGCAATTATTTTTTACATCCATCGCTTATCAGGCAGTTCATAATCTGCAAGGCAAGGCAGCGGGTGTATTAATTGATAAGGATACAACTGTGTTTTTATTAACCGGCATAGCTAATCCAAAACCTTTGCTGCAATATTTAAGTGATAGTACCTCCCAAATTATTCACCATAATTATCCCGATCATCATCCGTTTACCTTAAAAAATATCAGTAAACTTGCCGCTGAATACGCTGCCTGTTCGTCACAAAAAAAATTAATCATCACAACAGAAAAGGATGCACAGCGTTTAGAAGAATCCTGGTTAAATTCAGGTTTGCCGGCTAATGGGCAAATCCCCGTTTTTGTGATTCCTATAAGCGTGGATTTTTTAGACGACAGCGGCAATCAGTTCGATCAAATTATTACAGACTATGTTAGAGAGCATTCAAAAAACCACAGCATACATTAAAAGCCGCATTGGCGATTTTGAACCCGAAGTGGGTATTATTTTAGGAACCGGCCTTGGCGCACTGGTAAATGAAATTGAGGTTGAAAAACAATTGATGTATTCAAACATCCCCGATTTTCCTATTTCAACCCTTGAGTTTCATTCGGGCAAACTCATATTCGGTACGCTTAACGGCGTAAAGGTTGTGGCCATGCAGGGGCGGCTTCATTATTACGAAGGTTATAACATGCAGCAGATCACCTTCCCGGTGAGGGTGATGAAGATGCTGGGCATAAAATCGTTGTTTGTATCAAACGCCAGTGGATCATTAAATCAGGCCATTAAAAAAGGTGACCTGATGGTGATTGCCGATCATATTAACCTGCAACCGCATAACCCGCTTACAGGGCGCAATGAAGAAGAGCTTGGCCCCCGTTTTCCGGATATGAGCGAGCCTTATAAACGTACTTTAATTGCTAAAGCATTAGATATTGCAAAAGCAAACAATATTACCTGCCACAAGGGAGTTTATGTTGGGGTTACGGGCCCTAACCTTGAAACAAAAGCCGAGTATAATTATTTAAGGATAATTGGAGGTGATATTGTTGGAATGAGCACCGTACCCGAAGTGATTGTGGCCCGCCACATGGATTTAACCGTTTTTGCAATTTCTGTAATAACTGATGAGGGTTTTACCGAAGTTTTGAAACCAGTGTCGCTTGAGGAAATACTGGCAGTAGCCCATGAAGCAGAACCAAAAATGACATTGATACTTAAAGAATTGATAACCGGTTTTTAATGCCTGATAAATTAAAATACTTCTTTCTGCTCCTGGCTTGTGTTTGCACACAGGCTGCTTTTGCGCAAATTCCAACCAACAATAATTATCCGGGTAACCAACAGCGGAGGGTCAACCTGCGTGATACCACAACTGGATTAAACGGAAAAACATTAACTAATGATCAGCAGTTGGACTCTTTGCGGAAAAAGCGGGACAGGAAAAAAGATAGCGTTGTTTTTAATTCGAAATTTATAAGAGTAACCAATGAGCGTTTTTTGAAGGACAGCACCCAGTTGTTCCCTTTGGATACCGGTATATATAATTTTGAAAACTATAGTCCGCTTTTACAACCCCGTAGTCCTAAAATAAGCCTTGGCAATACAGGTTTACCAGAGAGAAATCTATTATTTGAGCCATCACGAACCATTGGCTTTGATGTCGGCATGCACGAATTGGATGCCTATATGCTTAATCCGCAGGATATAAATTATTACCGGGCACGGGTTCCTTTTACACAGCTTTACCTTGTTGGCTATACGGGTGTTAAAGAGCAGTTATTTAAAATAACACATGCCCAAAATGTTAACCCACAGCTTAATGTAGGTTTTAATTTAAATTTTATGGGCTCAAGGGGTTATTACAGCTATAACTCCATACTGGCGCAAAATGTTAGTAATGTTAATGCTGCTTTTTTTACCTGGTACGAATCGAAAGATAAACGCTATAATATATTAGGTAACCTGATATACAATAATTTAAAATCACCTGTTACAGGCTCTATACTGGATGACTCCATTTTCGTAAGCGGATCTATCGATAAAAGTACACAACCTGTACGTTTGCAATCGTCCTTCGAAAATTGGAAAGGGAGTGGGCTTTATTTAAAACAGTTTTATTATATAGGCCACATAGATAGTACCGGAACAGGAACCGGCAAAAAGACAATTTTGCCTACTCAACGGGTATCTTATACTCTTACCTACAATACACGTAAGTACGAGTTTTTGCAGAACGATAACGACTATTATAATGTATTCCCCGATTACTACTATGCATCAAACCGATCGAGAGACTCCCTTACGGTAAAGCATCTTCAGAATGATTTCTCTTACAGCTTTTACCTGCGAAGTAAGGCCGAAAAGGCCACGAAGAACGAATTAAAACTCGATCTTGGGCTTACGCAGGATATATACAGTTACAGTCAATATGTGAGTGATACAACGTTAAACCAATATGGCGTAAAAGTTGTGTTGCCGTTGAAAGTACAGGGCACCTCGTTCCAGGATCTTACCATTAAAGGCAGGTTAAGCTATAAGCTTAGCGACAGGATAGCTCTTGAAGCCAACATACAGCAAATTGCACAAGGGCGTGATTTTGGCGATTTCCTATATGATGCAAAGCTTACCCTCGCAGGTAACAACAAAGCAGGAAAGATAATATTGGAAGGCTATTCGCAAAGCAGTACGGCGCCATTGGTGTATACCAGTTGGATATCAAACCATTTTATTTTCCATAATAAATTCAGTAATCAAAAAACCAATAGTCTCTCTTTTTACTATATAAACAGCCCTTTAAAACTCGACCTTAAAGCCGAATACTTTCTAATTACTGACTACCTGTATTTCACTGCGCAGGAAAACGGGATTGATGCCCACCCTGCACAACTTGGTTCTGCTATTAATATGATAAAGGTGAGTTTTGGCAAATCTATTGCGTGGCACAGGTGGCACTTTGATAATTTCCTGGTCTACCAGAAAACAGATTACCAGTCTACCCTGCGTACACCACAGTTTTATAATTACACCAGTTTGTATTATAAAGCACTTTTATTCAGAGTTTTATACTCAAACATAGGGGTAGATGTGAGATACAACAGCCAATACGTTGCGCCATCATATGCTCCCGGATTAGGACAGTTCTACAACGGACAAAATGTTACTTTTTCATCATACCCGGTTGCAACAGTATTTTTCAAAGCCAACCTGCAGCGCACCAATTTATTTGTAATGTACGACTATGCCAACCAGGGACTTTTCAGCAAAGGCTATTACACCGTAAACCGTTACCCGCAACAGGATAGCATGCTCAAAATTGGCATATCGTGGACGTTCTATAATTAGGGGTTAGTTAATCAGAGGCTGGAGGTTAGAGATTAGGGGAATCCGAAAAATATTTGCCGCCTGTTGTACCGACGATTGCAGGTGAAATAGTTATTTAAGGTGTTTAATTGTTGCAGTACTGCTTTATCGCCTCAAATATCATTTCCTTATCATCACCGAGCTCAACACTTTTGTTTAAATCGCTGCATATTTTATTTTTTTCATCAGCAGGGATTTCAACTTTACTCTTAGTAGCCAGAATAGTAACCTCACTATTTTTACTTAAAGTACGACTACTCTTGAATTCATATTTTCTTATTCTTGTGAATGCACGGTTAGCTAAGCTTCCATGTATAATGGCTCAAGTTCAATTGCTTTGTCAAAATCTAATATAGCATTGTCAAAGTCGAAATTATTTAATTTGGCTGTACCGCGGTAGAAATAAATGTCGGCATATTTGCCGTTTAATTTTTCAGCCTCATCCAGCTTTTTAATTGCACTCTTATAATCCTCATCCCTCATCAATTCTATGGCTTTATTTTGCAGATCATAAAATCTCTTTTCATCTTTTGACATGTCCGGTACCAGGTTTCTAAAATTTGTTTGCCTTTTAATGACGCCGGTTGAGTAATATTCTACCCACAATCCATCATCTTTGCCTTCTTTAAAACTACCTTTCTGTTTTATGGCTGCATTTGGAAAGTATTCTTCTGAATAGCCATTGGCAATGCCATTTAAGTAGTTTCTAAAGTAGCTTTTATTCCCGTTTTCATAATAAACGGTGTTCATACCATTTGCTAATCCGTCCTTTAATATACCCTCTTCGTTAATTTTACCATTCCAAAAATACTCAATAAACTTTCCGGTATATGGAGATTTTGCGTTCTTTAAATACCATACTCCCTCTTTTCTATTCATAGCCTTTGTTGTTGGTATCTTCCTTATTTCATCAGGGCGTTTAGCAAATTCCTTTGTTGTAATGTATATAATCTTATCAATTGTATTATATCCAAGTGCTTTTATTTTATCAGGGCTAGTAACAACCTCCAGATGGTCAATATCTTCGTTATTTAAAGTGCCGGAGTTTTTATCTGGATCTTTAATAACTGGAATACTGTCTACTATGTACAGGATATTTTCCTCCTTTTTTACATCTTGAGCAAAACTATTTAATAAGGAAAATGATAGTACAAGGCTTAAGATATATTTCATAGTAAAATGTGAGGCATAAATATATCAATACAATCTTACAATCAAAGATAATAGCGATTTATCGCATCAGGTCCTTTGTTTTCTCTGCTCAGCAGATTTTCTCGCAGAGAAGCCAACGCTGCATTTTTTTAATAGTATGAAGTAATCTACTATAACTAAAAAACTAACCTCTGGTCTCCAATCACTAATCGCTCCCTAAGTCTTCTGTTTTTTCTTTTTTGCAGCAGGGAATAGCACATTATTTAAAATAAGGCGGTATCCTGGTGAGTTGGGGTGTAATTTTAGGTCGGTTGGCGGGTCGCCTACTATGTGCTGGTAATCTTCAGGGTCGTGGCCGCCGTAAAATGTCCATTGGCCTTTTCCATATTCACCGTGTATATAACGGGCTTCGTTATTGGTTTTCATTTCGCCCATTATAGTTACACCGGGTTTAAGCAGATTTTTATTAAAAGCTGTGGTCAGGCCCATAAACCCTTTTATCACTTTATCATGATTTTGGGTCAGCATACTCGGTACAACATCCCATTTGGCTGAGAAATCAAACAAAGTAAAAAAGTCCCTTGTACGATCAACCTGACGAGTAGCGGTAACATCAATATTGCTGAACTGGTGCGACAACGGATTCATATCCAGTGTAAAATTCTGAAAAGCAAAGGTCTGGCTGAAATCCAGTTTCGATTGTGCAGCAGGGTCAGCGGCATCTCCATCAAACATCGATTCACAAATATCTGTATTTGCCGAAGCCAGTGCTATATCAAAAGTATCCGTGCCTGAGCACATAGCAAAAAGAAAGCCCCCACCTGCACAAAAATCGCGGATATGCTCAACAACAGCCAGCTTCATTTGCGATACCTTTTTAAAGCCTAATTTATGAGCAGTAGCCTCCTGTATCCTGATATCGTCGTTATACCATTGTTCATATCTGAAAGCGCCATAAAACTTACTATATTGCCCGGTAAAATCTTCGTGATGCAGGTGCAGCCAGTCATATTTGGGTAGATCGCCTTTTATTACTTCTTCATCATACAATACATCGTAGGGTATTTCAGCATATTTTAAAACCAGGGTAACCGCATCATCCCAGGGAAGTTTATTTTTTGGTGAGTAAACCGCCATTTTGGGGGCTTTTTCCAGCTTTACCACATCCATATTTACCGAGGGGTCGCTTACCTCAGTTAATATCTGGTTCACTTTTGCATCAGCCAAAACTTCGTAACTTACTCCCCTTATCTTACATTCATCCTCAATCTTTTTATCATATTTCATCATAAAGCTGCCGCCACGGTAGTTTAGCAACCAGTCAACCTCTTCACCGTTTTTTAGTGTCCAAAAAGCAATCCCGTATGACTTAAGATGGTCTTTTTGCTCTTCATCCATAGGTATTAAGATTGAAGCTGCCCTTGTAAAGATGGGTAAAAGGAGAAAGGCGAAAAGCAGAAAGGTGAAAGGTGAAAGGCGAAAGGTAAAAGGTGAGGATTTTTGTCTTTGCATTTTATTGATCACTTTTCTGTATAGTTATCTGATTGCTAATTATCAAATGTAACGAATAAACAATAAATGTATTACAGTAAGCTATTTTGAAAGAATGAATATTAATGTTCGTATTTAAATAATAAAATGTTGTAGATTGTGAGACCTTATCATTCAAATGGAAATACACCAATTTCAAAACCTACTCAATCAGGTAAACGCAATTACCAATAAGTATAAAAAAGTCACTGAATTAACTGGAGAAAATTTTAATGTCTTTCGGATACTTAAAGTTGAATCGTCAGAAGTTAAAACTCATTCCGCTTTTATCGCAGAATTGTTGAATCCAAACGGTAGTCACGGTCAGAAAGATACCTTTCTTAAACTATTTATTAAGGCTTTTTGCTTTAAGGAAAATACGATTGACAGTGAATCTTGCAAAGTTAAAGCCGAAGAAAGTATTGGGACTATTAGTCATGACAGAACACAAGGAGGGAGGATTGATATAATTATAAAAGATGCGCACAACCATCATATAATAATCGAAAATAAAATATATGCCGGAGATCAAGAACACCAATTATCCCGCTATCACAAATACTCGGATAGTGCAGATATAATTTATTTAACCCTGGACGGAAAATCACCATCCAAGGATAGCACTGGTGATATGGAGGATGGAAAACATTTTAAGTGTTACTCGTATGAGCATGATATTTTAAACTGGTTAGAACTTTGCCGTAAAGAAGTTGCTATATATCCAATTGTTCGAGAAGCTCTAACACATTATATTAATCTAATTAAATACCTCACTAATCAAACGCTTAACCAAAACATGCAAGAAGAACTAAGTGACTTATTAAAATCAAATTTAGAAGCATCGTTTGCTATTTCAGATAATTTAAACCAAGCTTGTGAAAAAGTATCCAACGATTTTGGAAAAGCCCTTATTCAAGAATGTGAAAATATCGGGTTAGTTTGTGAATACAACTTTGACTTTGAAAAGCGATATACCGGTGTTTGGATATATAAACCGGAATGGAAATTTTTTAGCATAGGGTTTGAATTTCAAAACTTTAACAAAGATTTAATTTATGGATTTATTACCAATAAGGATCCCATTGAATCACCAGTATCAACAGATCTTCGAGACCGACTTAAAACTCTACCAAATAATTTCCGAAGTACAGAATGGTGGCCATGGTATAATCGTTTTGGCGAGCCCTTCAATAATTGGAGTAAGTTTCAGGCATGGCAAGCGATACTTGATGGTTCGATGAAAGAACTTTTTCTTGATAAAATAAATTATTTGTTAAATATTTCTACTGATATAGAGTTATAGTAAGTATATGTGGTAGTCGATATCATTTTTCATCATTCCGCAATCGACATTTCGACTTCCGCATTCCAAAGAAACCTTTTGCCTTTTAGCTTTCCACTCCTTTTACTACCTTTGCCTACTATTTTAGAAAAAAATGAGCAAAGCAATAATTAAAACCGAAAAAGGCGACATGACCGTTGAGTTTTATGACAAGGATGCACCAAACACAGTTGCAAACTTTCTTGGGCTGGCTAAGTCGGGCTTTTATGATAATGTAACGTTTCATAGGGTGATCCCTAATTTCGTGATCCAGGGTGGCGATCCAACAGGCACTGGTGCCGGCGGTTCAGGCAAGAGAATCGACTGTGAGTTAACAGGCGACAATCAATATCATGATCGTGGTGTATTGTCAATGGCTCATGCAGGCCGCAATACAGGCAGCTCACAATTTTTTATCTGCCACAGCCGCGATAATACCGCACATTTAGACAGAAACCACACTGTATTTGGTAAAGTAGTTGAGAACGTTGAAGTGGTTGATGCTATACGCCAGGGCGATAAAATTTTAGGAATCGACGTAATTGAAGAATAAATGAATTTACAGGGAATTGTAGCCGTATCAGGCAAGCCGGGATTATGGAGGGCATTGGCACAAAATAAAACAGGCTATATATTAGAGAGCCTTGACGCACAAAAAACCAAATTGATTGCAAATTTGTCGACTGCTAAATTAGCTGCGTTGCACGAAATCACCATTTTTGGTTTGGACGATGATATTAAGCTGATAGATATTTTTGAGCGCATGAAAGGCGTATCAAGTATCCCTGATACAAAAGCCGATGGTAAAAAGCTCAGGGAGTTTTTCAGAGAAGTATCGCCTGATCATGATGAAGAGAAAGTTTATACTTCCGACATTAAAAAGGTTATCAGCTGGTATCAGATCATTAAAGATTTTCCTTTATTCAATGAACCAGATCCTGCCGCTGCCCCTGTAGCTGAAGAAGCCCCAGTTATTGAAGAAGCTCCAAAAGCAGAGCCTGCAAAAGCTGAGGAAAAAGCACCGGCTAAACCAAAGGCTAAAAAGCCTGCAGCAAAAAAAGCATAATAATACTTACTTAAAAACACAATAACAAAAGGGCCGGAGAATATTCTCCGGCCCTTTTGTTTCTATATTCAACAGTATTCGACTAGCAATTACCCGATAAAATCCTTCTATTTTTAGCCTCCAGTTTTATACCTTAGATAATTCAAACCTTTCAATTATGAGATACAGGTTATTATCACTCTTAATTTTCATTGCCTCAACCACTTTTGCACAGAACGATGCAAAACTCACAGCTAAACTGCAGGATGTTTTTAAAGGCTTTAACGGGCAGGCAGGCATTTATGTGCATAATCTTAAAACGGGCAAAACAGCAGCTATTAATGCCGATACGCTTTTCCCAACTGCTAGCATGATAAAGGTAAGTATCCAATGCGGGTTGATGGACAAGATCGAAAAAGGCGATATGCAATATAACCAGAAACTGGTATACCGCGATTCGCTGCTTTATAAGGGCGAGGATATACTTGGTTCGTTTAAGGATAAAGACACTATTGAGGTAAGTAAAGTTGCGCTGTTAATGATCACCATGAGTGATAATACGGCAAGCGTATGGCTGCAAAAATTGGTTGGCGGCGAATATATAAACAACTGGCTCGATCAGAATGGTTTTAAAGTGATGCGGGTTAACTCACGCGTTCCCGGCCGCGAGGCTGTGCGGGCAAAATATGGATGGGGTGTTACCACGCCCTATGAAATGTGCCGCCTGTTTACCATGATACGTGATGGAAAAGCGGTTAGCGCAGCCGCAAGTGAGCGGATGTACCGCAATATGGGCAGGATATTCTGGGATGATAAGGCAATATCACAAATACCGCCATATATTCAAACAGCGTCGAAACAAGGCGCACTGGATGAATCAAAATCAGAAACTGTAATGGTAAATGCCCCGCACGGCGATTATGTATTTTCTATCATCACTAACCATAACAAAGATCAACGCTGGGTAACTGATAATGAAGCTTATATACTGATTAGAAAGGTATCCGCACTGTTATGGCATTATTTCGAGCCTGAGAGCAAATGGGCTCCCCCAGCCGGGATTGATAAGTATATGAAGGATGAGTAGAAAGATAAATTGCTATAACCCAATTTCCTTCTTGATCTTATTAGGTAATTTTTCTGCTATCAACCTGTACGTTTGTTATAAGTAAAACCCCCACTACCGTAATTAGTCCGCCGATGCTAATAATTATTAATCCTATCCGGCGTTTCAACTTAATCAACTTCAACTGAAGTTACAAAAATTCCTTAACTTACACACAAATGAAAAGATACATACGCGGCCTGATCGTATTTAGCATCCTGTTGTTTTTAACAATCCGGGTGTTTTCGCAAGCAGCAACTGAGGGCAGCTATTTTACCTCGTTTGATGGCGTTAAAATTTATTACGAGGTAAAGGGTGAAGGTTATCCTGTAATATTGATACATGGTTTTTCAGGCACCGGCCAGGGCTGGAAAAGCTGCGCTGTTTATGATGATCTGCTAAAGGAAGGATATAAAGTAATTATTATCGATCAGCGTGGTAACGGGCACTCCGATAAACCACACACAGATGAGGCTTATGCTAATGATGCCGAAGCCAAAGATATAATTGCTTTAATGAGCAGTTTAAACATAAAAAATTACGATGCTGTTGGTTACTCGCGCGGATCCATCATCACATCACGGCTTTTAGTTTTAGACAAACGTATTCATAAAGCAGTTATGGGAGGCATGGGCGATGCTTATACCAATCCCGATTGGCCCCGAAGAGTGCATGCTTATAAAGCTTTAATGGGCGATACTACGCTACACGATGTTGATGATATGGTGAAATACATTCGCTCACAGCATTTCGACGAACTGACGATGGCCTTGCAGCAAAAATACCAGCCATCTACAAATAAAAAAGAATTGGCTGCTGTTCGTAAGCCTGTTTTAATTATCCGGGGTACTGCAGATAAAGAAAATGGCTCTGAAATAGTTTTAAATAAACTGATCCCACACTCAAGTTTGGATTATGTTCCCGGCAATCACAACACCGCTATCAGAAACACTGAATTTTCAGAATCAGTGCTCAAATTTTTAAAAGATTAAGTCTTTTTTCTTTGGACACCCAAATCGATTTACCTGTGGTATAGTGGTTTATTGTAGTTATAGTAAAACAAAATAATAAATTTTTCCTTTTTAGGGATGATGAAGATTAAGATGAAGAATTTTTTGTTGGTGATTTTTTGCTGCCTGATGCCTTGTTTCATTTTAGCGCAAACACCTAACGACACAGCTAATGTAAATGTCGATACAACTGGTCAGCGGGATTTAATTGATGTTGCCCGGTCGTTTTTAAAGTTTAAGCCACGATCGAAAGAGCAGGACAAGAAACAGGTATATTTTTCCATTTTACCCATTTCAACATCAGTACCGGGCGGTAGCGCAGTATTGGTTACCTCTACAACTGCTGGTTTCTATTTGGGCGATCGTAAAACCACATACCTGTCCAGTGTAACATTCGCACCTTATTTTAATTTAAAAGGCAGATACGGTTTGCCAATACATTCCAGCATCTGGACACCCGATAATACCTTTAATGTACAGGGTGATACCCGTTTTTTAGTGTACCCGCAATATACCTGGGGTCAGGGTGGCAGGCGCGCTGAACCTGACAGGATATTGGTGGATTTTAATTATATCAGGTTTTACCAGAGCGTACTTAAGCGGATAGAGCCTTATTTTTATGTAGGCGTAGGTTATAACCTTGATTACTATTTCAGTATTAATACAGATGACAATAATCCGCCGGTTACACTAAGGGATTTTACAGGATACCCTTACGGAACTGCACCAGGAAAAAATTCATTTTCATCGGGGCTTACATTAAATGCAGTTTATGATACCAGGCAAAATTCACTTAACCCTCTCCCGGGCATTTTTGCCAGCTTTATTTACAGGCATAATGCAGGATTTATGGGCAGCGATAATAACGCACAATCTGTATATCTCGATTTCCGTAAATACGTAGCCTTAACCAATTCGGGCCCGAAAAATGTGCTTGCCTTTTGGAGCTATTACTGGACAACCATTTCAGACGGTACACCTTTCCTTGGTTTGCCGGGTATCGGGAATGACCCCTATCAGCGATCGGGCCGCGGGATTGAGCAAAATCGTTACAGGGGAGAGAGCCTGATTTATTTTGAAAGTGAATATCGCAGGGATATTACTTCCAACGGCTTGTTTGGCTTTGTGGTATTTGCCAACTTTGACTCTGCCAGCGAACCTAATACCCATCGGTTTGCCTATATAAACCCTGCCGCCGGTGGTGGGCTGCGTATAAAATTCAATAAAAGATCTGATACCAATATTGCTATCGACTATGGGTTTAGCAAAGGATATAATGGCCTTATCGTAGGTTTGGGTGAAGCTTTTTAAGTAAAAGAATTATTACATCAATATTTATATATAACTTGTATAATAATATATTATATTTACTTTACAAAGATCAAAGCCCTTACTTTCCATTTTTTAGTTTCATCCGGATACTTTTTTAAGTTTTACCCTTTTAATTTGTATGACAAAGCGCATTTTAGTGCTGGATGACAACCAGGATATTTTAGATATTGTTTATGAAACCCTTACTTATGAAGGTTTTGAGGTACAGAGTACTTCCAGTAGTGCTAATGTTATTGCTTTGGCTGAAACATTCGTACCCGATCTCGTAATATTAGATTATCGTGTTGCAGGAGTAAACGGGGGAGACATGTGTCTGCAAATTAAATCGCACCCACGTTTTAAAAATACCCCGGTAATTATTTATTCAGCTTATATTAATAATAACGATGAGCTTTTTGCTTATGGCTGTGATGGCATTATCAACAAACCTTTTGATTTAACCGAACTGGTAGAGAAAGTTAATGGTTTATTGAATTTTAACCAGGCATAAGCTAATAGTCTCATCATTAGCCTTTTCCGGCACGAACAAGCTATCTTTAGAAACAATAAATATTATTTGGTTTTTTCTTGTTTATTATTTCTTATATTTTTTAACATAAGAGTAATACATTGATATCACAATTTCCTTCTAATTAAACAATCGAATATTCGATATTATAATTAAAAAAATTCTCCTATTTCTTTAAAAAAGGTTTGATAAATGTAACAATTTCGCTATATTTGTTCAGTTGATTACTCAATAACACTCAATTTTATTTTATATGGTTGCTTCCTTAAAAAATGACACTGAGGTAATTAGTGGAGAGAAAAAACTATATGTATGCCCCAGATGTAAAACCAAACTTACAGACAGGGTTTCCAGGGGCTTTTTTGTGAAGAATTTCCTATTTTTTATTCCTGTAAAAAGATACTACTGTTACTCCTGCAAAAGCAAACGATACGTTCGTCAATAACAGTAAAGACATTTAACTTTAAACTCTTTTTAATATTAATAATATCTTTTTAATAAATTATTCTATTTTTAGTCAGTGTTTTAAAATTTAAAAATTGACTAACGAGAGGAAATCAAGAAGTGCGGAATATAAATGTCCGAAATGCGGAACCCCATTCCATTTTCAAATGCACAGGAGCTGGTTCGTAAAGGTCTTATCGCGTTTCTTTCCTATTAAAAAATATTACTGCGCCAAATGTAAAAGAAGTGCCCACGTTTTTATAAAGGGGTAATATAAATCATTCCATGCATTTGCTAATAATAATTCCAGGTTAAAAGCGCCTTATTTTTCAAACCCGCTTTCTTTAATATGTAGTTTTTTTGAACAATAGTTTGGAAATCTGAACATAATTGTAAAATCATATTATTAACCGAACTATTTCTCATCCAATTAATACAACTTAATTATTTAGTTATAAACAGCCTGATAAATATAATTATAGGGTATAAACGGTCGTTTTGTACTTTGATAGGCGTTGTGGGTAAAAATAGTTTAATTAAAAAAATAAGATGGTATAAAAATTGTAACTAATGTGCAACTACTATTCTTTATAGTAGTTAATTGGTGGCTTAATTACATTTTGCCTTTATATGATTTAAATACTAACTAATACATTTTAAGATGCGAAGGATACTTGCGGTGGATGACGATAAGGATATATTGGATATTTTGCGATATATTCTTGAAGATTCGGGTTATGAGGTAGATACGCTATCGGACGGACATTTTTTATTTGAAAAAATCAAGGCCCATACCCCTGATTTGATTTTACTTGACATAATGTTGGGTAATTTGGACGGACGTGAGCTTTGCAAAGAGGTTAAAACCAAATTAGAAACCCACGAAATACCGGTTATATTAATATCTGCCAGTCACAATATAACGGGGTCAGGAGAGCAAAAAGGTGCACCAGATGCATTTTTAGCCAAACCATTTGATATTAACGAACTGCTCGATACTATAAAAGGACAGCTAGCTGCCTGAAAAAGCCGCATTTTTTAGCATCTGATTAATAGTTATTGCAAACAGCTACTTCACCCCTATTTCCCTCAACCCCTTATCAATCCTTTCATTCCATTTTTGCTGCATATATTCATCGGTACCATGATGGGTTTCATCATCATATTGCTTTTGTAAATTATTCATTTCGCGATAAGCATCAAGGTAATCTTCATTTATCGGACCGTCGTAATTGGTAGTTGATAGGTTTTCGGTTCTGAGTTTTTGCTTAAAATGTTCGGCTACTATTTTTACAATATCAAAATGCCTTTGTTCATGGTTGAGGGTATATGCACTCCTGCTGCCTTCCTTTGCCCAGCTTGCACTTTTTGGCAGGCAAACCTTAATAATAAGGTTAAGATTAATTATTGCATTTGCAATTGAGGTACGTTCGTCATATCCAAAAGACGGGAACACCTCTGCCTCGTACCTGCTATTTGGTATTTTCGATTGAAAATCGCTCCAGGCAAGTGGCCGTTTAACATTATAATAAATACTATCGCCTTCCGATTTCTCTTCATAATCTGTAAAAGAAACCTTTACCCCTTTTGCCAGCCTGATATCAGTAGCTGCCTGCTTGTTCATCCATGTATTTATCTTTTGCAGGCCGTCCTTAAGCAAATTGCGTAATGTTGGTTCAATATCATAGGGATGCCCCCCATTCCGGGTATAATCTGCATTACCAATATAATCAGACAGGTAAACCATTTCTTCTTCTGAGCCTCGTTCAAGGTAAAATGACATGCTTAAGCTTATCTGTCCTTCTATTTTATTGCCCTGAAGAACGGATTCAATCGCTTTAAATGTTTTTAACTTAATAACTATCGGGCGCAAGGTAGTATTACGCTGTAGGTTATGGATAATAAATTTCTTAACCGCCGCTCCTCCCCCACCTTTTAAATCAACAGGTTGTATTTTAGGTGGCCCGCCTTTTAAGTCTCCACCAGATAAAAGTAAAGCAATGACGCTTCGGTCTGCACGCTCATCAATAACATCAGCTACATAAAACTCTTTGGGGATAAACGAAAGCGGTTCATCCTGCAGCGTAATTTCATTAACTTTTTGAGGTGTAGACTGAAAGCTTGAAATGGCGATGGCAATAATTAGTAAAGGAAATTTATAGCTGGAAATTGAAATCATTATCTTTCAAAGATTAACGCCTGATAGTGTAAGCTATTATTAATGATATTGTTAAATTGTTAACTCTTTTGCGTTATCTCAAATTTCTTAACACATCGCAAAGTTTTCCACATCTATACGATGCTTTATTTAGTGCCCGTTAAAATAATGTTCTCCACACTATGTGAATTACTTGTGTGGAATACATTTTTGCGTTTCGCTATTTTCGCAAATCGTTAGTTTGCTCCTTATGATAAAACTTAAATACATCTGCGTACTTATACCCATACTTTTTGTACTAACAGCACAAGCTCAGCAAAACCCCGCTTTTGATATTTATCGCACTTATCACGCAGCCACTGAGTTGTTTGGTAAAGGTAAGTATGTTGCTGCTGCCGAACAATTCCGACTGGTCGAAAGATCGAGGGTTAAAACAACTACACAACCTAAGTTTGAGTCCGAGGTATCATTAATAAAAGAAAACTCACAATATTATGAAGCATTATGCGCCCTCGAGTTGGGGAACGATGATGCTGAAAGTATGTTTCTGCGTTTTATTAAAGAGCATCCTGAAAATCCTTTAACAAAATTGGCATACTTCCAAATCGGACGTTCTTACTCCCGACAGGAAAAATATGCGGACGCCCTTCGTTGGTTTGATAAAGTAGAAGCCGGCGAATTAAACGGCAGACAGGCTATAGAATATAAATTCCGTAAGGGTTATGCCTATTTTGAAACTAACGATTATAAAAATGCACAGCTACTTTTTAGCGAAGTAAAAAACACCCGTTCGCCTTTTACTGATGATGCAATTTATTATTTCGCCTACATAGCATACCTCAATAAAGATTACCATTTAGCGCTGGTAAATTTTGAAAGGCTCAAGAAATCAAAGAAATACGAAAACAGCTATCCTTATTATATTACAGCTGTATATTTTCTGGATAACCGTTATGACGATGTGATTAATTACGCGGTACCGATTATTAACAGCACACATCAGCAGCACGAAACTGAAATGCTGCGGATAATAGCCGCATCGTACTTTGCTAAAGCTAACTATGATTATGCCGCCCGGT
Organism: Bacteroidota bacterium; assembly: GCA_013286325.1. Lineage (GTDB taxonomy): Bacteria > Bacteroidota > Bacteroidia > Sphingobacteriales > Sphingobacteriaceae > Mucilaginibacter. The sequence continues at coordinate 16,453 of JABDFZ010000035.1, forward strand.
ATTATGCCCGTTTTGAGGATGAAGACCAGGGCCGCACACAGAATACGCAGGACAGTTATCAAATGGGTTATACCTATTTTAAAGTTGGTAACTACTCTAAAGCGGCAACCGAGTTGGAAAAATTGCAGCAGCAGAATGATGTTTTTAGCCAGAATGGAAACTACACATTAGGGAATGTTTTCCTGAAAATGAACAATAAGCAAAGTGCCCGGAGCGCTTTTTTTGCTGCATCGAGGCTAACCTTTGATAAACAATTACAGGAAGATGCTTTGTACGAATATGCTAAGCTATCATACGAGCTTGATTTTAATACCCAGGCGCTTGATGCAACACGTTTATATTTAAAAAATTATCCGAACTCAACCCGTAATAACGAGGTTAAAACATTACTGGGCGAAGAATTGCTTAACTCACACAACTATAAAGAAGCGGTTGAAATACTGGAGCCAATCCCCAATAAAAGCGCCAGCGCACAGGCTGCCTACCAAAAAGTTACTTATTACCGCGGCTTGGAATTTTATAACGAGCGTGCTTTCGAAAATGCAATCGGGATCTTTCTGCGATCGTTGAAAAACCCTGTTGACAATAAAATTGAAGTATTAACCACTTATTGGATGGCCGAATCGATGTATGAGGTACGCAAGTATGGTGAATCGGTTGAAAACTTTGAAAAGTTCCTTGATATGCCCGGGGCAAGTGAAACTGATGTTTATAATTATGCTAATTATGCATTGGCCTATGCTGCTTTTGGTGATGAGCAATACAAAAAAGCTGCTACCTACTTCCAGAAGTTTTTACAGGGTGAAGAAAAAGATCCAAACACAGTAAACGATGCAGTAACCCGCCTGGCCGACAGCTATTTTGTAATGAAAAGCTACGGAAAAGCAATGGAATACTATAACCGCATTATTGAAAAACATACCCCGGGTCAGGATTATGCTTTATTTCAGCGTGGTATGATCCAGGGCTTACAGGGATCGCCGGATGGCAAGATCAATACCTTAACTGATGTATTAAATAAATATCCGAATTCTGATTATGCTGATGATGCTTCGTTTGAAATAGCCTATACCCATTTTTTAAAGAATGAAGGTGATGTTGCAAAAACCGGTTTGCAGGATATGATAAAAAAATACCCGAGCAGCAGCTATGTGCCCCGTGCATTGGTTACTATCGGGCTTATTGATTACAATGCAGGCAATGATGACCTTGCAGTCGAATCGTTTAAAACAGTTATAAAAGATTACTCCTCAACCGACGAGGCAAAGCTTGCATTAAAACAGGTTGAAAAGATTTACACTGATAAAGGCGATGCACAAACCTTTATTAATTATGCCGCAACAACACCAATAGCCAATTATTCATCAGCCGATCAGGAAAATATCATGATAACGGCTGCCAATAACCTTTATGTAAAAGGCGACTGGCAGGGAACAGTTGGAGCAGTAAATGCTTATTATGATAAGTTCCCGACCAAGCCAATTTATGAAAAACAAGCCCGGTTTATCCGTGCACAAAGTTTGGTTAACTTAAACAGGCCTGATGAAGCTGTTGCAGATTACAATGTGATATTAAACGACTGGACAAGCCCTTATACCGAACGCTCATTGATCAGTATGGCAAAACTGTATATCAGTCAAAAGAAATATAATGAGGCAGTTCCTTTCCTTAAAAAGCTGGAAACAAATTCGGAGTACAAAGCCGATTATACTTTTGCTATTAACAGCCTGCTGCAATGCTATGCACAAATGGAAATGCCTGACGATGCCCTGAACTATGTTAAACTGGTACGCAGCAACGATAAAACGGCCCAGGAAGATAAATTCAGGACAGGGTTGTATGCTGGTCAGGCCTATTTGCAAAAAGGCGATACAACAAGCGCTGTAAATGAGTTCGACTATACGATAAGCAACACCAAAACGATTGCGGCAGCCGAGGCAAAATATAATATTGCACTTATTGAATACAAGAAAGGCAAGTATAAAGCCTCGCAAAAAACCTGCTTCGATTTGGTTAAAGACCTGCCAAATTATGATTACTGGGTAACCAAAACCTTTATTTTGCTGGCCGATAATTATGTTGCCCTTAAGGATACCTTTCAGGCTAAGGCAACCCTGCAAAGTGTTATCGACAACTACAAAGGCGATGATGACATTTTACCAACCGCCAAACAGAAGCTCGATCAATTATCACCACCTGATAAAACAGATCAAAAACCAGCCGGAACCGAAGAAAAGAAACAGGATAACAAAGAATAAAAATGAGACAAGCAATGAAATTTAAATATATATACGCGCTGCTTACCTTAACAATAGCTTTATACTTTGTTCCTGCTGATGCACAAACAAAGCATAAGGCCAAAAAGCCAGTGGCTAAAGTAGTAACCAAAAAACCTGCGGCTAAAAAACCAACCAATACTAAACCAACCCTTAAAGCTTCTGCGAAAACATTAGGCGATGCAGCATCGAGGGTAACAGTCACTGATACTACAAAAAAAGGCGGCAAACAAAACGCAGATGCTAACGGCAGTTTATCGGAAGAGATTGTTGTAACTACTGCTTATAAACCAGTATTAGCCGATGCGGTAAAGATACGCCGCAACCCTGATCTGGAAGATAAAAGCCCTTTTAAAGCGCCTTTAACATATATCCCGATTGATAAAAGACTGGAGCTTAATACCAGTATAAAGCCGCTTGAAGCCATGAAAAGGCCGGCTGAACAGGATTCTGTCCCAACCAATAATTATGTAAAAGTTGGGCTCGGCAGCTTAAAAACAACCTATGGCGAAGCATACTTTGCCAATGGCCGCGATGATGCCTTACAGGTTGGCGGTTATTTAAAACACTTTGCCCAAAATGGCAATTTATTCCATGAAAATTCAGCTAAGGAAGAGGCAGGGGTATTTGGTAAAAGCGCCGGCGATGTAAATAACATAAGTGGTCGTATTACCTATAATTATAACAGCAATTATTTTTACGGGTTCGACCAATTAAACCCGCCTGCGGTTTTGCAGGTTAATAAGCAGCATTTCAGCACGCTTGGTGCCGAAGGTGAGCTTGCTAAAAACTATAAAGATGTTGAAAACGATTTTACTTATGCCCTGAAATTAAAGGGATATGTATTTAGCGATGCGTATAAGGCAAGGGAAAGCAATGTTGTATTATCAGGATTTTTAAATCAAACTGTTAAGCAGTTTTATGCCGGGTTAGCAGCGTCGCTTGATCTGAGTACGCAAAAAGATAGCCTATATGATCATAACAACAGCCTGGTAAGGTTAAATCCATACATTAAATTCCAGGGTGATAATTATAAAATTGATGCTGGTGTGAACATTGTCGATCAGTTTGGTTACAGTTCATCTTTTTATATTTTCCCTGCAGCCAGGGCCGAGCTACAGGTGATACCTAAGTATGTACGCTTATTTGTTGAAGCTAAAGGCGACGTAAACAGGTCATCTATCCATGATTTTTCAATGGAGAATCCGTTCCTTGGCCAAAATATCGACTTAAGAAATTCTGTCGATCAGCTTGATATTGCTGCAGGCCTGAAAGGAACTATTGCACCGGGTTTTGGCTTTAAGGCTACTATCTTCCGTAACCAGATTAAGAACATGCCTTTGTTTGTAAGCGACTTTGATTTTGCAACTGGATACAACAGGTTTAAGGTAATTTATGACGGAGGAAGATCGCGTGTAAGCGGCTTTACCGGTGAACTTGATTATAAAGCATCGGAAGATGTAGATATTTTCGGCCGGGTTGAGTTTAAGGATTACCAGATGGCAACCCCTAACATACAACCCTGGAACCTTCCAAAATTTAAATTAACTGCTGGTACAGTGTTTACCATTAACAATAAGATCACTGTATCTGGCACTTTACTGATCCGTGGTTCAACAATGGATCCTTACCAGGTAAAAACTGGGGCAACAACTTTTGCAAATTCATCAATCACTTCATTTGCTGATCTGAGCGCTGGTGTTGATTATAAAGCAACAAACAGATTCTCGGTATTTGTACATGTGAATAATATTTTAAACAGTTCAAGCCAATCATGGTTGTTTTATCCTGATTATGGATTTAATATATTTGGCGGTGTTGGATATAGTTTTTAAACCTCGCCCGGCGGTAAGCCGGGTTTTTGATATTTTATAATAAACCGTACTTTTAGCGAAAATGAATTTAGCCGACTATTTAAGTGAATTATTAGGCCAGTACGAGGAGGTGAGCGTACCGGGCCTGGGCTACTTTGTGCGCGAACGTGTAAATGGGTATTATAATGATAAAGAAGCCAGGTTTTATCCCCCATATCACAGGGTAAAATTTGTACCTCAATTGAAGGATGATGATACCTTTGCCCAATACGTTGCCGATAAAAAAAACATATCACTGGCATCATCCAAATACTTTGCTGAAAAATTTGTTAATAAGCTAAGAGAAGATGCATCAACGGGCAAATACCTGTTTGCCGATCTTGGTTTATTTTATACTGATCAGGATCAGCTTGTTTTTAAACCCAATGATAAAATAACAGACGATCCGGCCTTTTATGGTTATCCACCTATAAATATTTACAAGCAAGGCCTGCCTTTAAATGAGCAGTATGGAAAACCATCTTTTGCCGAACCTGCCACAGTACCAGTGTCTTCTCCAAAACCATTACAGGCCGTTGAAGATGAGCACTATTACGAGGAAGAAACTGAGCGGAAAAGAGGCGTAAATGTTTGGCTGATAGTGTTAATTGCCATAGCCACAGTTGCGCTTGTCATATTTGGTGTTTACAAATTTTACCCTGCCGCGTTTGATAAGGTTAGCACTGCTTATCACAGGCTAATTGGTAAAACTGATACAATTGTGCCGGTATACAGGCATGAAGTAAAAGCAGCTGATACCACTAAAAAAGTAGTTGCCGCACCGGCTAAGGATACAACAGTAAAAGCCTCAGCAGCATTACCTGCAGTAGATACTACTAAACACTCACGTTGGGAGGTTATTACAAAGCATTTCATACACATGGGATACGCAAATGCTGAAGTTAAACGTTTAACAGCGTTAGGTCTTACAGCAAAAATAGTAACTGACGCGCCTGGTCCTTTTATAAAAGTATCAGTTGGAACATACCCTTCATACGAGGCAGCTAACGCTGCGAGACTCGATTTGATTAAACAGGGAAAGATTAGTGCAAAATCGGATCCTATACTCGAAATAAAACCATAACAGATGACATTATTATTCTTACAAGCAGTTGATACCTCACACAAACTTGCGGATACCGCAAAACATGCAGGACAAGCATTAGCTACCGTCCCGCAGGAAGATCTGCGTTTTGGAGACCTGCTTATAAAAGGCGGATGGGTAATGATACCTATCGGTATTTTAGCGGTATTGGGTCTTGTTATCTTTTTTGAAAGGTATTTCACTATCCGTAAGGCCTCAAAAAATGAATCGAACCTAATGATACAGGTGCGTTCGAGCATTATTTCGGGGAACCTGGAATCGGCTATAGCCATTTGCCGCAACAGTAATACCCCGCTTGGTCGGATGCTACAAAAAGGGCTGTTAAGAATAGGTCGCCCGATTAAAGATATTGAAGGCGCTATTGAAAACGTTGGAAAACTTGAAGTAGCAAAACTCGAAAAGAACATTGGCATTTTGGGTATTGTTGCCGGGATTGCACCTATGTTCGGATTTTTGGGTACCATTGCCGGGGTTATCAAAATTTTTTATGATATATCAAAGACTGACAACATCAGTATGGGCGTTATATCAGGCGGGCTTTATGTAAAAATGGTTACGTCGGCAGCCGGTTTATTTGTAGGTATTGTGGCTTATGTATGCTACCATATTTTAAATATGATGGTTGACAAAGTGATATTAAGCCTTGAAACTGATGCCATTGAGTTTATTGACCTGTTAGAAGAACCGAGCAAATGAATTTAAGAAAAAGAAAAAGAGGTGTTTCGGCTGAGGTACATACTTCGGCAATGAATGACATCATGTTTTTCCTGCTGCTTTTTTTCCTTATTGCTTCAACAGTAACTAACCCAAACGTGGTTAAATTGCTGCTGCCAAAGTCGTCATCAGGCAAATCGGTATCTAAAAAAACAATCAATGTATCCATCAGCAAGGAGCTGCAATATACAGTAGATAAAAAAGTAGTTGCAGTAGCCGACTTACCCACAGTATTAGCCGGTTATAAAAAAGTTGCAACAGAGCTAACCATAGTTTTATATGTTGATAAAACTGTAGCCATACAGGATGTGGTATCGGTAATGGATGTATCGCAAAAACTGAATATTAAACTGGTTTTAGCAACGGAACCAAAGTAGTTAATAGTTGATGGTTCATAGTTCATGGTAAAAAGAATGAGCTATGAACCATCAACCATGAACCATGAACTAATAAATGAATTACCAGGAGGAAGAAAATAATTATCCCAAAGCGTTTTTGGCAACAGGTATCATACTTGCTGTTGTAATGGCTTTGTGTTATTTTATTGTTTTTGTAAATCCGCCGGTACAGGAAGACGGAACAGGCGGGATACTGGTAAACTATGGTACCACTGATGAAGGTATGGGTAAAGACAATTTAAGTACCGAAGAACCATCGGTTGCTCCCAAAGCCAATCATACCCAGCCCAATAAGGTAAATGAAGCAAAGCCTACCGAACAAAAATCGGAGGTTGATAACAGCGATAAAAAGGTGGTGACTCAGGATGCCGAGGATGCACCCGCGGTTGCAGCGAATTCAAAAAAACCAAGCAAAGCTGTAGCAACGCAGCCTAAAGCTGCTGCTAAGCCCGTTGTTAATCAAAATGCTTTATACAAAGGAGCCACAAATAAAGGTGCCGGTCAGGGAGATGGTACTACTGCTACTCCAGGTAATCAGGGCAGTAAAAATGGCTCGACCTTAAGTGATAATTATGGCCCAGGAGGCTCAGGAGGTGGGCTGAAAGGCATGCCACAGTGGAGCTTTGTTAGCCCGCTTAATGTAACTAATACCAACCGTGTACCGGGACAAGTGGTGATTGATATTACTGTTGACCCAAGCGGAAATGTAATAGAAGCCCACTATGACAGGCAAAAAACCCGCATGGCCGACTTAAGCCTGATACAGAAATGCGAAAATATAGTTAAAAATTCCAGGCTTACTTCATCGTCACCCGCATCGGGAAATCAAAAGGGTCAGGTTAATTTCATATTTAATGTGGATTGAGAATTAGCCCATGGACTATGGTCAATAGTCGATAGTTTTTTATGTTCATATAGAAGATTGAATTAAATTTGCCATGGTCTATGGACCACTTTCAACTATGAACTACCAGGAAACTGTCCAATACCTCTACAGCCAGCTGCCAGTATTTACCAGGGATGGGGCATCGGCTTATAAAGCTGATCTAACTAACACCCTTGAATTATTAAAGCCACTGGATAATCCTCAGCACAAGTTTAAAAGCGTGCATGTTGGCGGTACCAATGGCAAAGGCTCTACTTCGCATATGCTTGCCGCCATACTACAAACTGCAGGTTATAAAACAGGGCTTTATACTTCACCACATTTAAAAGATTTCAGGGAGCGTATCCGTATTAACGGGCATATGATAAGTGAACAATTGGTAATTGATTTTGTTGCCAAACACAGCAGTGATTTTGATGAAATCCAACCTTCTTTTTTTGAAATGACGGTTGCCCTGGCGTTTGACGTCTTTGCAAAAGAAAAAGTTGATATCGCAATTGTTGAAGTCGGCCTTGGGGGCAGGCTCGACTCTACTAATGTGATAACCCCGCTTCTGTCTGTAATTACCAACATTGGTTGGGACCACATGAACCTTTTAGGTAATACATTGCAATTAATCGCCACAGAAAAAGCGGGTATAATTAAACCCGGAATCCCGGTTATAATAGGCGAGTTTCAGCCTGAAGTTGCGCCTATCTTTATCAATACAGCTGAAAAGAAAAAAAGCAGGATCAGTTTTGCATCTGAGGTTTTTAAGTCCAAGGCCTTAGATCAAAAATCAACGGGTTCTATTATAACTGAATTTGTAAACGTTAAAATTACTCCTACTTCCTTAAATCAATACTCTGGACTTAAAACTCAAGACTTAAAACTCGATCTAACAGGTTCCTATCAGCTTAAAAACATAAAAACAGTACTTTGTGCTGTTGAGGAATTGCGCTTGCAAGGCTTTATTATTACTGATGAACATTTAAAAACAGCGCTGCAACAGGTAAAAACATTAACAGGTTTACATGGCCGCTGGGAGGTTTTAAGCAGACATCCATTGACTATTTGCGACACAGGCCATAATCCCGAAGGCATACAGGAAGTTTTACAGAATATTGCAAGTGTACCTTACCAAAAATTGCACTTTGTTTTAGGCGCTGTAAATGATAAAGATATCAGCAGTATGCTTAAAATGCTGTCGACAGATGCTCAATATTATTTTTGCAGGCCCGATATACCAAGAGGATTAGAGGCGGAAGGCCTAAAGCAATTGGCACAAAGTTTTGAGCTGCATGGAGAGGCCTATTCTTCTGTAAAAGAAGCATTACATGCAGCGCAGCAAAATGCAGGAGAAAACGATTTGGTTTTTGTTGGAGGAAGTACCTTTGTTGTAGCCGAAGCGGTTTAAACTATTGCATATTTTCGCTAAATACTTCGGTTCTATATTCGGGAATCACTCCGTTTTTTCATAATAACAATCCCAAAAACCTCCAAAGCCAAACCTGTACCGGCCAGCATTCCCCTGAGAAAATCAGGGATAGGGACATTAAACCCATCCCGCATTAAAGTGGGTGCAATAACCAATAAAAGCCCGACAGGTACAAATAACCTTGAAGGGAATGACGGTTTTTTGGTATTCATTTGTCGTTACGTTCTAAAGTTGATAATATGGTTTCCAGTCTTTTTATCTTGTCATTTATTTTTTTGGATTGCTTCTTAAATCTGGTTGGGCGAATAACCAGCCAGGCATAAAGCAGGTATACAATTGCAAGCAGATACACCACAATACCTGTTATTCCGTTTTTATACTCCATCTGGAAAACGAAAAGCAATAACCCAATGGAGCTAAAAATTAAACTGGCAACCTGCGTTTTTTTATAAAACCGAATTTGATTTACCCGGGTTTGCTTTAAAAATTTGATATATTCCTGGTTGCTGAAATCATTAAACCTGTAAAACCTGCCTATTGATCTTGAATTGGTGATCACCAGTATCATAGCCCCAATAATGGTGAATGCTCCACCCAAGCGGAAAGTGAGAGTACTTAGTTTTTCATCAAACATAATTATAAGCATAAAGGCACTTAATAGCAGTGCAATCACAATTACTAATATTTTACCACGCAGTTTACTACTCCTGTATGTTTTTGCAGCTTTAACCATTTCATCCGAACTGGGTAAATCAGCAGTGTTGGCAGTGAGCCACACTTTTTTCAACTCATTCAAATTGTCCATGGTGCTTAAATTTTGTGCTAAGCTTTTCTTTTATCCTGTGAATTTTAACCCTGGTATTTACTTCACTTAAACCTACAATCGCAGCTATTTCTGCCTGAGGCAGATCTTCCAATACCAGTGAAACAATGATCCTGTCTGTTTCGCCCAGCTCAGCAATGCAATTATATAAAAAGGTTAATTTTTCTTCCTGGCTTTCTTCTTGTATGTCTGGCAAATTGAAAGGAAGTTCGGTAGTTGTTATCCGTTTTGATTTTTCAATAGCCCTTAAACAATTATTGGTGGCTATCCTGAATATCCAGGTGCTTATTTTAGATTGGTGCTTAAATAATGAGAGGTTTTTCCAAACTGCAATAAACGTTTCCTGTGTCAAATCGCGGGCTTGCTCATGATCATTAATATAACCCATACACACCCTGAATATCTGAGGAGAATACTTTAAATAAATTTCTTCAAATTCCATTCAAAAGTGTTTAAGGCGATACTTTTATTCAATTTATGCCGCGTTAGATACAGGCTGTTATAAAATGTTACATCGTTATAAAAGATAGATAAAATTTACATGGAGGGTAATTTAAAAATTCTATTTTTACCCTCATTAAATCACCTCACTATAAATTTATGACCTACCTACCCTCTGCAGCAAGATATCAAAATATGCAATACCGCCGTTGCGGAAAAAGCGGTATTAAGTTGCCGGCCGTTTCGCTGGGCTTATGGCACAATTTCGGGCATGTTGACGTATTAGAAAATTTTCGCAAGATTCTGCACCTGGCTTTTGACAGCGGCATTACCCATTTCGATCTTGCAAACAATTACGGTCCGCCTCCGGGATCGGCAGAGGAGAACTTTGGTAAGCTTTTATGGGAGGATTTTCGCGGCTATCGTGATGAGCTGATCATCTCGAGCAAAGCAGGTTATCACATGTGGGAAGGCCCATACGGTGAATGGGGTTCAAAAAAATACCTGGTATCCAGCCTTGATCAAAGCCTGAAAAGGATGAAACTGGATTATGTGGACATATTTTACCACCACCGTCCTGATCCGGATACCCCTCTTGAAGAAACGATGGGCGCACTTGATTTGATTGTTAAACAAGGGAAAGCTTTATATGCCGGTATCTCCAATTATTCTGCCGAAGAAGCCGATAAGGCAATCGCAATATTAAAAAGACTGGGTACACCGTGTTTAATCCATCAGCCTAAATACTCTATGTTTGAGCGTTGGGTTGAAGGCGGTTTATTAGATGTGCTTGAAAAAGATGGTGTGGGCTGTATCCCCTTTTCGCCGTTGGCGCAGGGTTTATTGACCAATAAATATTTACACGGGATCCCTGCCGATTCAAGGGCGGCGAAATCAACCGGTTTTTTACAGGAGA
>JABDFZ010000036.1 GCA_013286325.1 Bacteroidota bacterium
AATAATGCCCGATGAGCTGGAAAAAGTTTTTGAATCGTTTTATCGTGGCACTAATGTAAAAGGCTATCAGGGCAATGGAATTGGCCTGTATGTTACAGGTAAGATAATTCATCTTTTTAATGGCACCATTAAAGTCGACTCCGTTCCGGGCGAAACCACCACATTTACCATTCAGTTTAGTAAGTAAATTCTAATCCAATTCTAATCTCACTTTAATTCGGCTTTAATTCGGGCGGTATAAATTTGCAGCATCAAATTTTACTATGTCTAAAAGGTTCGTTCTTGCTGTTTTATTATTACTACTTGGGTTTACAATTACTACATCCAAAGCAAATGCACAGGGTGCGGCAGGAGATACGCTTAAAATAACCGTTAAACAAGCCGAAGATCTTTTCATAAAGAATAATCTGCAGCTTATTATCCAGCGTTATAACATAGATAATGCAAATGCACAGGTAATTACTGCCAAACTTTTCCCTAATCCGGATTTCAATTTCTCGAATGGTATACATACCAACGACGGATCACAGGGGCCTGCTTATAAAGACCAGTCGTTTGGAATTTCGCAGCTGTTCACTACCGCCGGAAAACGGAACAAAAATATTCAGTTAGCCAGGATCAGTGTTGATATGGCAAAGTATCAGTTCTTTGATTTGTTGAGGACTTTAAAATTTACACTGAGAAATGATTTTTATACTATTTATTTCCAGGAACAGTCGGCCAAAGTTTATAACGAGGAGATAAATTCGTTATCAAAAACACTTACCGTATTTAAAGAGCAGTATGCAAAAGGCAATATAGCGCAGAAAGAAGTGTTGCGCATACAATCGCAACTGTATTCATTACAGGCTGAGTATAATAACATGCAAACTGGTATAGATACGGTTCAAAGCGAATTCAAACTGCTTACAAAAACAGGCCCTAACATCTACATACAACCCCAACTTAATTATGATTTGGATGGAAAAACAATTGTTGCATCTGTCCCTTATCAGAAATTACTTGATTCGGCTTATACCAACAGGTATGACCTGAAGCTTACAAAGACTACTATTGATTATAACAACATGAACCTGCAGTTGCAAAAAGCAACTGCGGTTCCTGATTTTTCCCTTTCTCTTAACTACGATAAACTTGGTGGCTACGGCACTAACTTTTTAGGCGCAGGCATTGAGTTTAGTTTACCGTTTTTCAACCGCAACCAGGGCGGTATTAAACAGGCCAGAATTGCCGTAGATCAAAGCAAAATACAGCTGCAAAGCCAACAGGACCATATTGAAAGCGATGTAGCAACCAATTACAAAAGTGCGTTGCGGCTCGAGAATTTGTACAACAGTTTCGACCCGGCTTTTAAAAACGATTTTAATCACCTGATACAGGAGGTTTTTAAGAATTATGAAAAAAGGAACATCAGCCTGCTTGAGTTCCTTGATTTTTATGATTCCTATAAAACCAATACCCTGCAATTAAATACACTGCAGCTTAACCGCATTACTTCACTGGAACAACTGAATTACGTTACAGGAACACCATTTTTTAATCAATGAGCATCATCATAAACATGTATACCAAATATAAAATACTTACTATTTCAATTGCTTTTATTACGGCAGGGCTCGTTCTGCAAAGCTGTCATCATGGAGATGACAGCCAGGAGAAGGATACCCGTTTTCGTGTTACTGACAGCCTGATAAACAGCCTGCTAATTGATACGGTGAAAGAAGCCAGCGCTTTATCGCAAATAACCTTAACCGGAAGCATTGCGCCCGATGAGAATAAAATGGTAAAGGTATTTCCAATGGTTAGCGGTGTTGCGCAGGATGTACATGTTCAGCTAGGCGACATAGTGCAAAAGGGACAAACCCTGGCCATTATGAGAAGCGCAGAGATGGCGGGGTTTACAAAAGATTATATCACGTCGGAAGCTGACATCCGTAATACCAAACGGATAATGGAATCGACCCAAGATCTGTATAAAAGCGGACTTGCCTCGCAGAAAGATTTAGAGCAGGCACAGTCGGACTATCAAAAGGCTGTTGCTGAAGGGAAACGCGCCGGGGCAGTTATCTCCATTAATAAAAGCAACGCAAATGGCTACCAGGTAAAAACACCATTATCCGGTTATGTGGTTGAGAAAAACCTTACCAACAATACACAGGTAAGGGCGGATAATAGCCAGAACTTATTTACCATAGCCGACCTCTCGACAGTTTATGTGCTGGTTAATGTTTATGAATCGGACATTTCAAAAATACAAACCGGCGACCCGGTAAAGATCACAACCTTATCCTATCCAGATAAAACATTTGAAGGAAAAATAGACCGGATTGACAATATGCTTGATCCCGACAATAAGGTAATGCATGCAAGGATTAAGATTAACAACCCTGGCAACCTGCTTAAACCCGGAATGTTTGCGAATGTGCTCATAAAGGCTAAATCGGGAGAAGATCTGCCGGAGGTTAGCTCACAGGCATTGGTTTTTGATAATGATAAAAACTATGTAATAGTGGTTGATGGGAAAGCAAAAGTGCATATCCAACAGATTGAGATAGCCAAAACTGTTGAGGACAGGGCGTACATCAAAAAGGGGCTAAAACCCGGTGACAGGGTAATTGCATCGAGGCAGGTGTATTTATATGAATCGTTGAAGGATTGATTGGGAGGAGAATTTCGGAAGTCGGAAGTTCGATTTCGGAATTCAAAAAAATTAAAAGGTCAAATTTAAACGGAATCGAAAATTCGATATAAAATAAATAAATAAATCCAAAATCGAACATCCGAAATCCGAAATAATAACACATGAATAAGTTCATAAAAAATATTCTTTCATTCGCTCTCAGGAACAGGTTCTTCATATTTTTTGTGACGGCACTGCTTGCTGTTGCAGGCTATATCAGCTTTAAAACAATAAGTATTGATGCTTTTCCTGATGTTACCAATACATCGGTTACCATAATTACCCAGTGGCCTGGCCGGAGCGCTGAAGAGGTAGAGAAATTTGTTACCCGCCCTATCGAAATTGCCATGAACCCGGCAGAGAAAAAGACAAGCATCCGCTCGTCTTCCCTGTTTGGGCTTTCGGTTGTAAAGATCACTTTCGATGATGAGGTTGATTATAATTCTGCCCGCTTACAAATTAATAATCACATTGGCGATGCAAGTTTGCCCGATAATGTTAACCCATCTATAGAGCCGCCTTATGGCCCTACGGGTGAGATCTACCGCTTTACATTAACCAGTAACAAAAAATCGGTTAAGGAATTAAAAACCATTGAAGATTGGGTGGTCGACCGTGAACTCAAGGCCGTTCCGGGGGTTGCCGATGTTAATAGTTTTGGCGGTGAGGTAAAAACTTACCAGATCACCATCGATCCGGAAAAGGCTGTTCAATACAACGTTTCCCCCTTGCAGTTATACGACGCTGTATCAAAAAGCAATGTAAATGTGGGTGGCGATGTTATTGATCAAAACGGCCAAGCCTATGTAGTCAGGGGTATTGGTTTACTCAATAATATCAATGAAATAAAAAATATAGTTATAAACAATATAAAGGGAACGCCCATATATGTAAAAACTATATCAGAAGTTACTGAATCATCATTGCCGCGTTTAGGGCAGGTTGGCCGCGATAAAGACCCCGATGTTGTTGAAGGAATTGTGGTGATGCGTAAGGGCGAAAACCCAAGCGAGGTGATCAAAAATCTGAAGCTAAAGATCCATGACCTTAACACCAAGATACTGCCTGATGATGTTAAACTGAACACGTTTTACGACCGTGAAACCCTGGTAAACTTTGCTACTGATACCGTTCTGCATAACATGGCCGAGGGGATAATTTTTGTTACGGTTATTGTATTCCTATTCATGGCCGATTGGCGCACTACATTAATCGTATCGCTTATTATCCCGCTTGCTTTATTGTTTGCCTTTATATGTTTGAAACTGAAGGGCATGTCGGCCAACCTGTTATCAATGGGGGCCATTGACTTTGGGATCATTATAGACGGTGCAGTAGTAATGGTCGAGGGAATCTTCGTAGTGCTCGATCATAAGGCAAAAGAGGTTGGGATGGCCAACTATAACAAAATGAGTAAGCTAGGCTTAATAAAGAAAGCCTGCCTGGTTAACGGAAAGGGTATCTTTTTTGCAAAGCTCATTATCATTACCGGTTTACTCCCAATATTCAGTTTCCAGAAAGTTGAGGGTAAAATGTTCTCTCCTTTAGCTTGGACATTAGGCTTTGCCCTGTTGGGTGCAGTAATATTAACCTTTACGTTTGTGCCTGCCTTAGCCAGTTTCCTATTGAGGAAAGATGTAAAGGAAAAGCACAATGTTTTTGTAGAAGCAATTACAAATGGGGCCATGCGCTTTTACTCCGTGTGCTTTAAAGCGCGGAAAATTGTATTCCCTATTGCTATTGCAGCGCTTGTTTTAAGCCTGGGATGTTTTAATCTTTTAGGGACTGAATTCCTCCCCGAATTAAATGAGGGAGCGATATATGTACGCGCTACCGGGCCTTTAAGCATTTCGTTAAAAGAGTCGGTTAAACTGGCGAACGAGATGCGCAATATCTTCCTGAGTTTTGATGAAGTAAAACAGGTGATGTCGCAAACCGGCAGGCCTAACGACGGAACAGATGCTACAGGTTTTTATAACATTGAATTTCACGTAGATATATACCCGGAAAGCCAATGGAAAAGGAAGGAAACAAAAGAAGAACTGATTCAGCGGATGCAGGAAAAGCTGAAGTTTTTCCCGGGTGTTGATATCAACTTTTCGCAGCCAATATCCGACAATGTTGAAGAAGCAGTATCGGGGGTAAAAGGCTCTATCGTAGTCAAAATGTTTGGTGATGATTATAAATACATTGAAAAACAGGAAGTAAATATCTATTCTATACTAAAAGGTGTAAACGGAATCCAGGACCTTGGCATATTGCACAATGTTGGGCAGCCTGAACTACAGATAGACCTTAACCAGGAAGAGATGGCGCAATACGGTGTAACCGCCGCGGATGCCAACGCAGTAATTGAAACGGCTATTGGCGGTAAAGCGGCAACTCAGATTTATGAGGGCGAGAAAAAATTTGACCTTCGGATCCGTTATCCTGAAGATTTTAGGAACAACGAATTAGCCATAGGCGACCTGCGTGTACCTACGCTAAATAACAATACAGTACCTCTGCGCGAGATTGCCAGCATTAAAAAAATTACTGGCGTAAGTATGATCTACCGCGACGACCATCAGCGGTATGGAGCTATTAAGTTCTCTATCAGGGGCCGTGATATGGGCAGCACCATAAGCGAGGCACAAGGCAAAGTAAATTCGCAAATTAAACTGCCCAAAGGCTACTCCCTGCAATGGGCTGGCGATTTTGAAAACCAGCAGCGTGCAACAAAAAGGTTGAGCGGGGTTGTACCTATCAGTTTGTTGGTTATTTTCTTTATCCTGTTCATTCTGTTTGGCAATTTCCGCGACTCGCTGTTAGTATTAAATAATGTTCCCTTTGCTATAATGGGTGGCATACTTGCCCTGCTGATAACCGGCGTAAACTTTAATATTTCGGCTGGTATTGGCTTCATTGCCCTGTTTGGTATCTGTGTGCAAAACGGGGTGATACTGATCACCAAGTTTAAAAGTAACATCACAGAACTAAAGCATCACACCACCTGGACATCGTTTGCAGTTGCCTTAAAAGCAGGTGTCGCTGATCGTTTAAGGCCGGTGGTGATGACTGCTATGATGGCAGCCATAGGTTTATTGCCCGCTGCTGTTTCGCATGGCATTGGCTCCGAGGCATCCAAGCCTTTGGCAATTGTGGTAATTGGCGGCTTGATCACCAATACCATATTTAACCTGTTCGTTTTCCCAATTGTGTTCTTCTGGTCATACCGCAAAAGAGTAGAAAGCGGTATAGTGAGCCGGATTTAATTTATGGCATTAATACCCCTAGTTTATATTGATGTGTCGATGGAGGTGCAGCTAAAGCTGCACCATCCTGAGACGATTAAAAAAGTCCGGAAGACCGGAAGTCGGTAAGTCCGAAAGAAACTGCAGTATAAGCCTTTTCCCGAATTTTAAAATCAAATATACTTTTGGCTCCTTCTATTCTGCCCTTAAACTATTTATCGGATTGGCCATTGCAGCCTTTATGGTTTTGAATGCTATAGTTGATAGCCCTGTTATCAATCCTGCAGATAAGGAAACCACGAACATCCACCAGCTTATATTTATGCGGTAAGGAAAGTCCTGTAACCAGCTATGCATAAAATACCATGCTATAGGCCAGGCAATAATATTGGCTATGAGCAGTAATTTAAAATACTGCTTAACAAATAACGAAACTACATTTCCAACACTCGCCCCTATTACCTTCCGAATGCCTATTTCCTTTGCTTTTTGGGCAACTGAATAAGTTATTAATCCCAATAAACCTAAACATGAAATAAAGATTGCGATGATGGCAAACGTACTGATCATTTTCTGTGCACGCTGATCCTGGTCATAATCTCCCTGGAAAATATCATTCAAAAATCCATAAGAAAATGGCGTATCCTGATTTAATTTTTTCCACTGATCAGAGGCGTATTGAATAGCAGCCGCAGCATGGCGTCCATCAATTTTTGCAACAATAGTAGTGCATCTCAAAGGATTAACGCCCATAATAGCACAAGCGCCTATTTCTGCATGCAAAGAGAAGTAATGATAGTTTTTTACTACACCTGCTATCTTGTAATTATAAACCACTCCATTACGCAGGTGTGATACATATTTACCCGGCGCTGTATATGGATCAAATCCCAATAGTTTTGCGGCTTCCTCATTTAAAACTATCTCTTTACCAAAATCATGCACTTCCATCTCTTCCTGCATATTGGTATTGGTAAATGCCTCCGACCTAAAGTTATTGCCCGAGATCAGCTCAAGGCCGAGTGTTTTCAAATAGTTTTCATCGGCATAGTCAAAGAAAACTTCATGTTTTTCATTTACCGTTTTTCCCTCCGGATACAGATTCATATCCCCGGATATTAATGGAGCAGTGGCAAGTGTAACCGATTTAAAGTTTATGTTCTCACTAAGCGGCTTTATTAATTGGGTGCTGTTTTTTTGAGACTGCTCGCTATTAAGGTTCAATACCAGTTGTTGATCCATATCAAACCCGGTTTTTGAATTAAGCATATAGTGCAGCTGGTTCCATATTACAAGAGTTGCAAACACCAGGCAGGTCGAAATAATAAACTGGGAAACAATGAGCACTTTCCGTACGCTAAATATCCCGGACGAATCTATTATCTTTCCTTTTAATACCTTAACCGGCTTAAAGGCCGACAAATAGAAAGCCGGGTATAAGCCGGCAGCAATCCCGGTAATTAGCGAAATAAGCAGCAGCCATAAAATTAAATTGCGGTTTTCGGGTGCAAAGAATGATAATGTTTGACCTGTGATGTTATTAAATAAGGGCAGAAAAATAAATGCTAATCCAACAGCAATAACCAATGCACAAAGACTGATAACAATTGTTTCAAGCAAAAATTGATACCTGATGGATCCCTTACCTGCACCAATTACCCTGAGTACGCCCACTTCCCGGGCACGGCTTATCGCCTGTGCGGTTGTTAAATTCATGTAGTTGATGCAACCCAGCAATAATATAACCAGCGCTATTGATCCTAACAAATACAGATATTTAATACTTCCCTGCTTATATGCAAGGTAATCGTTGAACTCGGTAGAGTGAAGATGGATATCTTTAAGGGCCTGTAATGAGGTGGTTACGTAATCATTACCGGCCTTCATATCAGCAAGGGCATGCCTTTGAGTGTAAGCATTTAGTTCATTAAGAACATGCTGTAAATTACTCCCGTGCTTTAATTTTATATAAGTGTAATAATTAGGAGCAACAACCCAATTAGTTATGGCTGCTATTTGCTCCCTTATCTTATCACTGTTATTTGAAGCGAAAAAATCAGCTTTTATGTGGTTTAAAAAATCTTCTTTAAAAACCCCGGTAATGGTATAAACGCTGCTGCCTACTTTTAGTGTTTTACCGACTGGATCCAGATCCTTGAAAAGTTTTTTAGCCAATGATTGAGAAAGCACAATAGTATTTGGGGCTGAAAATGCTGTTTTACGATTGCCCTGTAAAAAATGGAATGAAAGCACATCGAAAAATTCAGGATCAACCCAATATCCCGAATCTTCGGCAAAAGGAGTTGAAGCACCACCATTCTGCGCCTGCACAATGGCAACACCATTGGTTGCATCCAGACGGCTCACCTGGTCTATTTCAGGTATTTCGCTTTTTAAATATTTGGCAAAGGGCAAAGCAACTGTCGGGGCTTTACCCCCACCCTTAAAGGTTGAGGTTATACGATAGATGTCTTCATTATTATCAAACCCTTTATCAAAACTCAGTTCATGCTGACAAAATAAAAACACCAATGCACAACAGGTCAATCCTGCCGCCAGGCTTAAAACGTTAATAAAAGTGGTGGTTTTACGTTTCCAAAGGTTGCGGAGTGCAAGTTTTAAGTAGCTTTTAAACATAAACTTTTGATATAAGGTATAATCAAAAGTAACGGGTTTAAATAAAATACTGATATACAGTGGTCTTATTTAACAAAATTTAACGGAGAAGTTAAGCTACTGCAGTTCGTGCGGAAATTGTTGCGAGACCAGTTTTTCAACCGGATAACCCATGGCTTTACAGTGTGCTACAATTTTTTCATAAAGTACTTTATCCATGCTGGGTTTACGGCTCATGATAAATAAAAACCGGTAATCGGGGTGTCCAACAACAGCCCATGAATAGTCTGAAGCCAGATCAATTACCCAATAATCAACCTTGATCGGCCAGATGAACTGCGCCTTCATTTGCCCGTCATGAGTGTCCTCAACAGGAAATATTTTTGATTTAAAGGATCGTAATTTGTTTTTATCTCCTTCCCGACAAGTAGTAACTACATTATAATACCCATCCTTATTTAAGGTATAATACGTGGTTGTTTCGCGACTACCCTTATCAAACATAGTCGGGATGGAATACAACGAGTACCATGTCCCGCTAAAACTTTTTAAATCGAGTTTTTCAACCGTTTTATTAGGTATGTTCCCTGCGAAAAAAGTTAAAAGACTTATAAATAAAATGCAGACAGCCTTCATAATCGTATAGGTTAATATTATCTATACGAAATTATTTAAAGAAGGGTTTTATAAGCTGAAATTACTGATCCGTAACCTATTTAACCAGTGTCCCGATATGTTCACCGTTGGCAATTTTCATCAAGTTGCCTGGTTTATTCATATCGAAAACAATAATAGGCAGGTTATTTTCCTGGCAAAGGGTAATAGCGGTCATATCCATTACATTAAGGCCTTTGTCATATACTTCCTGGAAAGTGATTTCGTCGTAACGTTTTGCTGTAGGATCTTTTTCCGGATCAGCAGTGTAGATACCGTCAACGCGCGTTCCTTTTAGCACAACATCAGCCTTTATTTCTATAGCACGAAGAGAAGCGGCTGTATCGGTAGTAAAATATGGGTTGCCGGTACCGGCACCGAAGATCACGATATGGCCTACCTCTAAATGATGCATTGCCCTGCGGCGGATATAAGGTTCACAGATCTGTTCCATTTTTATTGCAGACTGCAGGCGGGTTTCAACACCGATGCTTTCAAGGGCATTTTGCATGGCCATACAGTTGATAACTGTGGCAAGCATTCCCATATAATCTGCCTGGGCACGTTCCATGCCCGATTTTTCGGCGCTTAAGCCACGGAATATATTACCTCCGCCTACAACAATAGCAATCTCGATTCCTTTGTCATAAACTGCTTTTATATCTTGCGCATACTGTAAAACCTGGTTATTGTCAATTCCGTATTGTTTATCGCCCATCAGCGATTCGCCGCTAAGTTTTAGTAGTATCCTTTTATATGCCATGAGGTAGTTAAATTGGTCAAAAATATAGAAATATAATCAGTGTTAAAATTTTATGTCGACTTTGTTAAATAATTACCCTT
This sequence comes from Bacteroidota bacterium, assembly GCA_013286325.1. Lineage (GTDB taxonomy): Bacteria > Bacteroidota > Bacteroidia > Sphingobacteriales > Sphingobacteriaceae > Mucilaginibacter. The sequence goes on from JABDFZ010000036.1 coordinate 10,027, forward strand.
AAACACAGTTCCCTGTACTTCATAAGCAGCATTAAAAACAATAAGGTCGGCATCAAAGCCTGCTGCAACCTTTCCCTTTTTATGAAGTGAAGCCAGCTGGGTGGGATATAATGAGGCCATGTTAATCGCCTCAGCCAGATCAATGCCTACCTGTTTCACACAGTTTTCCACTGCCATTAGCATAGTAAGGCACGAGCCTGAAAGCGTTCCGTCAGGCATTACATATCGATCTCCGGTAAACTGGTGTTGGTATGCCCCCTCTGATACTGCTGTAACCGCATCTGTTATTAAAAACAGTTTATCGCCAAGCTCACGCTTAGCCAAACGCACCATTGCGAAATCGACATGGATACCATCGGCAACAATGCTGGCATAAGGGCGCTCTTCAAATATAGCTGGGATATATCCCGGTTCGCGGTGGTGCATTTGCGGCATGGCATTAAATAAATGCGTCACTGCCGGCACAGGTTTATTTAAAAACGATTTTCCCTCTGCATACGTAGCGTTGCTATGTCCTGATGAGATAATAATGCCTTGCTGGTGCAGATAATCTATTACTTCCTGATCCTGGAGTTCAGGGGCGATGGTTATCATTTTAATAACGTCATCGGCTTTTTCAACCCAGCCTTTTACTTCGGCAAGTGTAGCTTTCTTTATGAATTTTTCAGGATGCGCTCCCTTTTTAACAGGGTTAAGATACGGCCCTTCCAGGTGCAGGCCCAGGAAGTTACCCTTGCAATTTTCGCGGTAAGCTTTAGCCGATTCGATGCCTTGTTCAACAATCTCGTTTGTATTAGTGCCGATGGTTGCAAAAAAACCGGTAGTGCCCTGACTAAGCAGGTCGGTCTCCATTCGTTCCAAAGCTTCAACTACTGGTGTTCCGGCAAACAGTTTACCACCGCTGCCATAAATTTGCAGGTCAATTAATCCTGGGGCTAAATAAGCTCCCTTAAGGTCAATCTTTTCGACACCATCTGGCATGGCGCTTTCATCCGTAATAGCAATTATTTTATCCCCGGTAATTAAAACCACTTTACCACTGGTAATGTGGCCGTCAGAGATAAGCTGGAGGTTGTGAAGAGCTGTTATCATGATTGATTACTTATAAAATCTTCTTTGTCATTCTGAACGCAGTGAAGAATCTTATACGCTATACAGATCGGCACCATGCATATCTGGTGAAGAAGATCCTTCGCTCTCGCTCAGGATGACAAAAATCTGAACGTTATAACAAAAAAATCCCCTTCGTTTTCACGAAGGGGATTAAATATTTAAGCTCCTAAAGCTACCCGTTTAAAGGCGGTTACTGTTAATCCCTTTTCAACGGTGCTCAAAAATTGAGCAACGTTTTTTGATGGGTCCTTAACAAACTCCTGGTTTAATAAGGTTGAATCTTTATAGAATTTATTCAGCTTGCCTGCAGCAATTTTTTCAACCATTTCTTCTGGTTTGCCTTCAGCACGAATTTGATCTTTAGCAATTTCAAGTTCACGCTCAATCACAGTAGCATCAACTCCGTCTTTATCAATAGCAACAGGGTTCATAGCTGCAATCTGCATTGCAACATCTTTACCTGCTTCGTCAGCACCGGCAACGTTAGCACTTAAGCCAACTAATACACCTAACCGGAAGTTACCGTGGATGTAAGCAACAACTTTTTCGCCTTCAACAACAGCATATTTAGATACACCGATCTTCTCACCGATCTTACCTGTTTTGTCGATGATGATATCGCCGATTTTACCCATTGTGCTATCAACATCAATAGAAAGATCGTAAAGCGCTTCGATAGAAGCCGGTTTGCTTTCAACTGCTGCGTTAGCTATTTGGTTACCGAAAGCAATAAATTCAGCATTTTTAGCAACAAAGTCAGTTTCGCAGTTAAGCTCGATAATTACACCGAACTTGCCATCAGCAGATGAACGTGCAATAACCACGCCTTCATTGCTTTCGCGATCCTGGCGGCTTGCCGCTACTTTAGCACCTTTTTTTCTTAAAAAATCAATAGCTGCTTCAAAATCGCCATTGGTTTCAGTTAAAGCTTTTTTGCAATCCATCATACCGGCACCAGTTTGCTGGCGCAGTTTATTTACGTCGGATGCAGATATAGTTACTGTAGACATTTCTTTGTTTTTTATATGTTAAAAATCGTAAGCCTTAAGTCCAAAGTCACTCGGTACTTTCGACTTAAGACTTACGACTAAATTCAATTATTCTTCTGTTGCTTCAGCAGTTGGAGTAGCATCTTCAACCGCAGCATCAGCTTCAACAGCTACTTTGCGCGTTCTTTTGCCTTCGGCAGCAGGAGCACGATCAACTGGTGCAGCTTCGGGAGCATCAGCTTTTGCTTTTGCTACAGCTGCTTCTTTTTCAGCTTCGTCTTCTTTCTCGCGTTTACGCTCGTCCAAACCTTCAACAATTGCCTGTATAATAATACCGGTAATTAATGAGATAGATTTGGTAGCATCATCATTCGCCGGGATAGGGAAATCGATGTTTGAAGGGTCAGAGTTGGTATCAACCATAGCAAATGTAGGGATGTTCAACTTTAAGGCCTCGCTAACTGCGATGTGCTCTTTCTTAACGTCGATCAGGAACAATGCAGCTGGTAAACGGTTTAAGTCCGCAATACCGCCAAGCAAAGTTTCTAATTTAATACGCTCACGTTGTATCATCAAACGCTCTTTTTTCGAAAGGTTGCTGTAAGTACCGTCTTTAGTCAATTTATCGATGTTCGACATCTTTTTGATCGACTTACGTACAGTTGCAAAGTTGGTTAACATACCACCTAACCATCTTTCGGTGATGAAAGGCATGTTTACACCTTTTGCATATTCAGCAACAATATCTTTCGCTTGTTTCTTTGTAGCTACGAATAATACTTTACGTCCTGATTTTACAATCTGTTTTATAGCTGCAGCAGCTTCTTCAACCTTAGTTAAGGTTTTATTTAAATCGATAATGTGGATACCGTTGCGCTCCATGAAAATGTACTGAGACATTTTCGGATCCCATTTGCGGGTAAGGTGACCAAAGTGTACACCTGCATCCAGTAAGTCCTGATATGTTGTTCTTGCCATTTTGTTGTCCTCCTTTGATTAACGTTTGCTGAATTGGAATCTCTTACGTGCTTTCTTGCGTCCTGGTTTTTTACGCTCAACCATACGGTCGTCACGTGTCATTATACCTTTAGCGCGCAGTGAAGGTTTCTTTTCAGGGTCGAGTTCAACAATAGCTTTCGCAATAGCTAAACGAACGGCTTCTGCCTGTCCTTTTACGCCGCCACCTGCAACATTTACTTTAACATCAAATTTACCTGTCGAACCAGAAACTTCTGTCGATTGGGTAACGATGTATTGTAAAGGCAAGGTAGGGAAGTATTCTTTGTAATCTTTACCGTTCACGGTAATAGCGCCGTTACCATCTGTTAAGTAGATGCGTGCAACAGCGGTTTTTCTTCTGCCCGAAGTGTTTGTTGTTGACATTTCTTTTCTCCTTAGTAATTAAAAGTTAAATGGTTGTTGGGTTTTGTGCTGCATGAGGATGCTCAGCGCCTGCATATACATGCAAATTGCCAAACAATGCTTTGCCCAAACGATTTTTAGGTAACATACCACGTACCGCTTTTTCAATTACGCGTGTTGGATGTTTTGCCATTAACTCCTTAGGAGAAATGAAACGCTGACCACCTGGGTAACCAGTGTAAGAAACATAGCGTTTGTCGCTGAATTTGTTTCCGGTCAACTTTACCTTGTCTGCATTAATAACGATCACGTTATCACCGCAGTCTACGTTCGGGGTGAAATCAGGCTTGGTTTTTCCACGGATGATCATTGCGATCTTCGTAGACAAGCGCCCCAAAATCTCGCCTTGTGCGTCAACAACAACCCATTGTTTGTTAACGGTTTTTTTGTTGGCTGAGACAGTTTTGTAACTTAACGTATTCACTTGCTTTAAATTAAATTTATTAAACGTTTATTATACCCCGCATTTTCGGGACTGCAAAGATAGGGGTTTTTGCTTTAATTGCAAATGGTTTTTGTGATTAGTTGATTAAGTTGGATTGGGTTGATTAAGTGAGTGTGTTTTTATTGTAAAGTTGGAGGTTTTAAGCATTTGCTTTTCAAAAACCTTTTTTTATATTTAGTAAAAATTACCTAACCCGTAATTCAGCATCATTTAAATTGATTGCTTGTTTACTTTAACCTGTTTCACTAGTTATTTGCCTGATTTTCATGAATTATACCTGTCACGATGGCGTCGTAATAAATACAGCTGAACCAATAAAATTCCCTGCAAACGAATATTTAAGATTTAAAATATGAAACGATTTCTAATTGTTTTCCCCGCAGCGGCTGTAATTGCGGTATTATCCGGTTGCGAACACGCTAAAACCTATGATGGTCACGACATACAAGCGTACTGTATTATAGGTGTCATCCTGTTGCTATCTCTCGGGCTTGGCAGGTACACCAATATGCTTCGCGACGAGATCACCGACTGCGACCAGTTTGATGTAGAAGTTTCAAAAGTACAGCGCCGCACGAAAACTAAATTAATGAATAAAAAAAGTCCCTTCAGCCTGGCAAAAACACAGTTTGCCGGGTGGACGGTGATCATAGCTTCGTCGTATATTTATTTGTCGTTAACCAAGGGCGACTGCGCGGATGGCGCCATCAATAAAACCGCCCTGGTATTAATGGGCATCGGTACCGGCATCCTGACGGCAGCGGCCATTATTGATAAACGTGAAGAGCTTGATAACAGGCCGCGGCATCAAAATAGGCCGTCGAAGGGTTTTTTCGTTGATATTTTATCAGACCACAACGGGGTGAGCATACACAGGTTCCAGAATTTTGTGTGGACCAGCATAGCCATGATTGTGTATGTAATGAAAGTGGCCCACGTACAGAGCGGCTGCGTAATGCCCGAACTGAGCGATACTTTGCTGGCCTTAACCGGTATAAGCGGCGTTACTTTTTTAACCATGCGGGCTTCTGAAAATAAGCCAGTTGTTGAAAATGCGCCTGAAACTGCTGTTGCCGGCAATGTTGTTGCCCCAGTCAGCAGTCCTGTTGATGTTGTAAGCACCACTACTGTTTCTGTAAGTAATAACCCAGTAACCGGGCCGTGATCAGATTTTGCTATGTGGTAAGCATGTTATCTAAACGGTAAAATTTATAAAAGCCGACAGCATTTCTGCTGCCGGCTTTTTTTTTAATTAGCAACCAACGCTGGTTAATGTACCACCGTAATCGCATGATGCGGTTTGGCCATCCTGTACTGTTACTTTAGTGCTGCAAGTAGGGCTGCTTGCATCACCATTAGCACAACATTCGTAGCACTTAGGTTTCATTACTCCACCTAAAACATCTCTCATTTCAGCTTTGCTGAGTTTTTTAAAGTTTTCCATAGAAATTTAATTATAAAATGGTAAATCTGCCGAAATCACGCCCCGGTATTTGGGCTGCATGTATTATAAAGTGCATACTCCTTTACTTGGCCAAAGTATTTTTGTGTTTCTGCCTATACTAAAATGTATAAGGCATTTTTGATGCTGCTTGCTGTCCGGCATTTCACCGGATAACGCTGAGTTGCACTATGATTTTTGAAGTGGATGTTTTAGAGGATATACCTGTCTTGCCTGGATGATCCGGTAAATCAATTAACTCATCATTATTTTTTTGAATTGATACTGAGGTATTGAGCAGTTTTTCTCGGATCATTGCGATAAAGGGTTATAGGTTGTGTTTCTACAAAGAAATGTTTTTTAGGCATATGAGCAAGGCCCCAATTGTAACATCCTTGTTGCAATTGGGATTGTAAAGGATATTTAGATCCTACCAAATTCATAGGTAAGAAAGGATTTACCGTTTGGCAGGATATTTTCCCCGAAACCGATCAATTCAAATCCAGCCTTTAATGCGTGGGCTTGTAAATTATCTTTGTCCACAATTTTAAAAATGTCTTTTACGGATTTAATGGATTCAACTCCTGTTTGGCTAACAGATTGGGTTCCGTTATTCGACTGTATGGTTATGATCAGCTTAGCGCCTTCACAGGTGTTATTAGTAATAAATTCAAAACCTTTTTCAATATCAATATACTCGAAAATTAAGGCGGCCCAAACAAAGTCTGCCTTTAGGAAAGCTTCATTCGACGTTGAAATATCTGTATTTACCAGTACCAATTGTTTAATTTTTTCGCCAAATCTTTTTTGGGTTTCTTCCAGGTAGAGGTTATTTATATCAACACCATAAACGCTTTTGGTCTTTTTTACATCAATATGTTCCAATCCATTTCCCCCGCTTATGCCTAAAAACAGCAGACTTTCAGGCTGGTATTTTTGTACATATTTACAGGTTAGATCATTCAGCAATTGTGCTTGCGCCACACTTTCATGTTGCATATGTCGTTCATAATCTGCTAATGGAATATTGTTCCAGGCATTTGTTTTATTCATGCTGATGGAGTGTTTTAGTTTTGCCTAATATATCGTAGTCAAAGACCACCGTTTCATTCAAAAATAGACTAAAATTTGAATTAGTAATTGCACATCTCCCGCCAACAAGGTAAAAAGCTCGGCCCGTGCGATTCCTTCCCCTGGGAAGGGAAGGTAGGGGTCTCGCCACTAAGCAAAGACTGCCAACTCAAAACCACCAACTCTCCAAAAGTGGGTTTACATAATTTTCACTTTATTTGTAGTTATATATCTAATAATCAAATATTTAACTAAAATATTGGGTTTATATGTGTAAACCCATGTAAACCCACTTTACCATAGCAGCCCTACTAACAGGATGCCGGGTTTTATACCCTGCCCTCGCTGTAGCAAGCATGTCGCTTGTGGCCCACAGACAGGTAATAAAGCGACAGGTAACTAATCAGCAATAATCTTAAAAAGTAGTAACTTGCATTAAAATAACCCTGACATCACAGGCAGCGCGACGACAGTTTACAGTCCAACTCAATATTGCTAATAAATTAACCGTGAAAAAACAAAAATTGCTGCTGCTTTTCATTGCTGCTTGTGCCTTTTGGAATAGCACAAAAGCACAGTCATATACTATTGAGTCCTTGGAGGGCGCTAAAGTAAAAATTCACCTAACCAGGACATCGTCATGGTACGGAGCAGCTATTTCCTGTTTAGCCGATACCTTATTTTTGAACGACTATGGGGGCGCCAAAGAAATCCATGTATTGAAACGTAAGTTTTTAGAGATTGATTACTATACCAGGGGTGGTTCAGGTTTTCAATGCCGGAATACCGTGATCTTGTCTGTTAAAAGAAATAAGATTAATGCTTCAATACTCGTCACTTCTTTTGGGAAGACCTTTGGAGGTGATCTTGACGGAAGCCTTTATAGCTTAAAGTTTAATGTAACAGGAGATGATAAAAGCAATTTTAAGCTGATTGCTCATATTTACGACCGGCACAAATCCTATGTCAACCCCAAAACGAGTTATATTAAAAATAAGCAGGTGATCTTAAATTTTGATCCGGACCAAAACATTTTCTACAGTACCCATAAAAAAATAGCTCAATCATTCACCATTGATGGCGCCAGCGGGGCTTCGGAAAAACTGGCAATAAATGAAACAATACCTGTAATTTCTTTAGATAAAGATACTTATTCCTATTACATAAAAGGTGCATGGTACCACCCTGGGGATAATGACAGGTTGTTTAAAAGCTATAACAAATAATCACTCATAAGTTCTCCCATTGAGCTCATGTGCCGCCTATAGATGTAGCCCATTAGTAGACAGGTAGGCTTTTATTCCCTCCCTGGGGGAGGGGTACGGTTGGCTGTGAAGTGGCAGGGAGTGGTTTATGCGCTATAATTATGTACAAACCTCGCTGCCGCAAGCGTGTCGCTTGTGGCCCGTTGACAAGTTGCCAATTGGCAGTTAGCCATTTACTTTCAGCCAAACGTGATAACAATTTTTTGGGCAGGATAGAGATTTTGCAACTGAGCATGCTGGCTACCTAAACGCGGGCCACAAGCGGCACGCTTGCGGCAGCGGGGGAATAAATTCCATTAGTATGTATTTGCCGAATAAGGTAAGTAGAAAATTAAAATTCTTATATTCAGATAATTTATCAAACTCTAATCACATTAAACAGATGAATGACTACAAATTAGAAAAACTTAAAAGCAGTAGACAAATGGCTGCTGATGGATGGGTATATGCCATTCAAAGAATGGACTTATTAATTATTTCAATTAGTGGTGCAGGAATTTGGGTAGTATTAGAAACCTTAAAGTATGCATATGATAAAAAATTATCCGATTTAATCCTTTTAAAGGTAGCTGGGATAATTTTTGTATTAGCGGTAATTACAAATTTCGTTAGTCAGTGGACTGGCAGAAATGCAAATTTTCATCATATCACAATGTGTGACGAAAAAATAATTGCTGGCGATTCCGAAGAAGAAACGCTATTAAAGAAAATCGATGACATCAATAAAAAAGCATCTATCTGGGACGCTTTTACTGATGTGTTTAATATTATCAGTCTGATTTTAATGCTTTTGGGATTAGGAACCGTAATGATATATTTCCTATTTACGTTTTAGCTGGAGGTCGCCCTTGACCTTGTTCTTTTCGCTCCCTTAATGGTTGAGGAGGTTGTTGTGGTCTAGGAGGTGAGTGAAATGGAGGTTTTTGGGGTGTCTGCTGTGGTGGACTTTGCGGTTTAGGAGTATGTTTTTCTGCCATGATTATTTTTCTTATTCAAATATAGTAACTTAAATAAGTTTTTTATCCCTGCGGGTTCCCTTTCAGCAGAACCTACACTATGTTTAAGGCAAAATCATACTGCACTAAAAAGCCTATCCCCCGTGCTTTCTCCGCAATCCGAACACTCCTTTCCTCTTTTCCTCAAAAATCGCTATCTTGGTACTACCACAATCCAGCTGCCTATGTCCACGCCTATCGTTTCCCGTAATTACGGCTTCGATATATTAAGGGTGATCGCCTGTTACATGGTGATCCAGGCGCATGCCGGCGAGTTTTATTTTATCGGCAATGGCGGCAAGATCACCAACACGGTGGATGCTTACTGGGTAGGTTGGTATAACCCGATATGCATTATATCAGTCCCGCTCTTTGTCATGATCTCCGGGCTTTTTCTTTTTCCGGTAACCGATGTACCGGCCTTTTTTAAAAAGCGCTTCAGCCGTATCCTCATCCCTTTTATCATATGGTGCATATTTTACGCGCTGTATTACTACGCAAAAGGTTATGCCAGTTTAAATACCACCCTCATCAATATAGCCAATATCCCGCTTAATTACGGCGCGGAGATAGGCCACCTTTGGTTTGTTTATATGCTGCTCGGCATTTACCTGTTTGCCCCCATCCTCTCGCCGTGGATCCAATCGGCCAGCCGCAAAAGCATGGAGTTCTATCTTATTTTATGGGGAGTATCGCTTACCATCCCCTATATCCACTTACTGATCCCCGGGGTTTGGGGCGAAACCTTTTGGAACCATACGCCAATGCTGTATTATTTCTCGGGCTTTCTGGGTTATGTTGTACTGGCAAACTATATTAAACGCTACCACATGGAACCCCGCCGGTGGAATTACGTTGCTGGCGTTATCCTCATGGTCGCAGGCTATGCCATCACCACCTACGGCTTTATAAACCGTTTGCACACCGAACAATTCATTAATAAATTGGCACTCACCTGGGGTTTCGAAACCATTAACGTCGCCATGATGACCACCGGCGCATTCCTGATGTTCAAAAACATCAAAATAAAAAATATTGATACCCCGTTTATGAAGCTGCTGCTCGATATTTCCGCCAAAAGTTATGGCATTTACCTGGCGCATATCCTTGTTTTAAATGCAGTACATTCCCTGCTCGATCATCGCTTTGCCAGCGCAGCCGTGAAGATCCCGTTAATGGGTGTATGCGCTTTTATCATCACCTTCATAATTGTTAAAATACTGTCGTTTCTTCCTAAAAGTAAGTGGATTGTGGGCTAAATTCATGTTCCCGTATCCCGGCGGTCAGCTACGGGCTCAAAACCTCGCCATAACAACCTCCAACAAAAAACTGCAAACCAAACTTTGCATTACCCCGTAGTTTATTATTTTTACGCACCAATTGTTCATCACAAAAAATAATCTCCCCATGGTAATCATAAAAAATCATATCGAATTCGAAGCCTTGTTAGGCAAGGAAATAGGCATATCCGGCTGGCATACTATTACCCAGCAGCAAATAAACCAGTTTGCCGAAGCCACTATCGATCATCAGTGGATCCACACTGACCCGGAAAGAGCTAAAACCGAAAGTCCGTTTAAGGCAACCATTGCGCATGGCTATTTAACAGTGTCGTTACTGCCATACTTCTGGCACCAGATCGCCGATGTACAAAACCTTAAAATGCAGATCAATTATAGTATCGAAAACATAAAATTTGCACAACCCGTACTGGTCGACAGTCCGGTGAGGCTTCATGCAAAGCTGGTTGCCATAGTTAATTTAAGGGGTATTACCAAAGCTACCATAGGTGTTACCATGGAAATTGACGGACAAACCAAACCTGCTTACACAGGCGAAGTGGTTTTCCTGTATCATTTCAATGCATAAGTTGTTATCCTGGTTGATTTTGTAGAGACGCGATACTTCGCGTCTCCCGCAGGTAGGTTAGTCTTTAAAAAAACTTTAAACTGATTAATATTTCTTTTGGGGATGCCTGCTCATGTGAAACACAGATACGATGAAAATTATATTTTCTCTTTTATCAATCTGGTAAATTACCAAATAAGGAAAAACATCAATTTTAATTTCACGAAATTTTCCTTTTAAAGGATAATGAAGGGGGTTTTTAAGAATAAGTTGAACAGCCTTTGCTACTTCGTTTTTAAAGCGGTCGCCCAAACCTGGTTGTCTGTCTTCATACCATTCCCAGGCGTCAAGAATTTCTAACTGGGCTTTAGGTAACTGAATAAAAGAATTAATCATTTAGCAGCCCGCTTTTTCTTTAACTCTTCTATCGACGCCTCTAATTCGCCCCATGTATAACTCCGGTCTATCCCTGCCTCATATCTTCGTACGCGCTCATTCAACTCCGCAACAAAATCTTCATCTTCCGACCAGTCTACAGCAGGAATAACCTGATCTTCGAGCAACGCGTATATGGCCTTTACTTTTTTATCATCAGCCACCCTAATATAATCGTATAATCTTTCCCTTATTGCTGCTGTTGTCATACTTAACTCTTTAAACAAATTTAGTTATAAAATCAGAAAGTTGCTATTGTTGCCATATTTCTATTTACAATCACCTTACAATCCCTTCCCTACCTTTGTGTTTTATAATAATTATGAACACAAACAAGATCCGTCTCAGCGTATTGGATCAGTCCCCTGTACGTAAAGGCGTTACCGCCGAGCAGGCTGTACAGGAAACCATCGCTTTAGCAAAATATACCGACCAGCTTGGTTATACCCGTTTTTGGGTATCAGAGCACCATAATACAGGGAGCCTGGCAGGTTCAACACCCGAAGTGCTGATAGCTTACCTCGCGTCGCAAACCAAAAATATCCGCATAGGCTCAGGCGGAGTAATGATGCCAAACCACAGCGCATTAAAGGTAGCAGAAAATTTCAGGATGCTGGAAGCTTTAGCTCCGGGCCGCATAGACCTGGGCATGGGCCGTGCACCGGGGACAGACAGGATCACTGCATCAATGTTAAACCCATCGAACCAGTTCCGCGAGCAGGATTTTATTGAACAGCTATACGAGCTTCGTAACTATTTCCATGACCGCGGCGAACCCGGAACACCGCAATTAAAAATAAGGGCCATTCCGCAGGTAAAAACCGTGCCCGATATGTGGCTGCTAAGCTCAAGCGGGCAAAGCGGCTTGTTTGCAGCTCATTTTGGCATGGGCTTGTCTTTTGCGCATTTTATAAATCCTTTCGGCGGTCCGGAAGCAGTTGCCATGTACCGCGATAAATTTCAACCATCAGATGATATGCCGCAGGAGCATGCAAACCTGGCCATTTTCGTTTTTTGCTCAGAAGATGAAGAGAAGATCAGGCAGCACCAGGCCTTGATGGATTACAGGTTTACCCAGTTTGATAAAGGAGGTGGTATTACTCCGGTAAGTTATGAAGATATAAAGAATGTCGAATATTCTGCTGCCGAGCTGGAGCGCATCAAATATCACCGTGCCCGCGTAATAACAGGCGCACCCGGAGAGATTAAGCTAAAGCTGAAATGACTTGCCGAAGATTATAAGGTTGATGAAATAATTGCGGTAACCATAACGGAGAGTTTTGAAGACAGACTGACCTCATACAGGTTATTAGCAGAGCAATTTGAATTAGTTAAGCAGTGATCAGAGACCAGAGGTTAGATAAATACGGATTTTTTAAACCTAACCTCTGATCTCAGGCCACTAGTCTCCAACAACTGGCAGGATAGTTGTGCCATGTTTATGACACAAACACTATTAGTATGGAAACCATAGAAAAATCTTTAGAGGTATTAAACGACCTGATAGAAATTAATAATGACCGTGTTGCAGGCTTTACCCATGCCGCAAAAGAACTGGATGAAACTGACGAGGACCTTAAGGTCATTTTTCAAAAGTTAAGGAATGAAAGCCGCGAAAACGTTCACGAATTGGGAACAACGATAAATAAAAATGGCGGCGAGGTTGAAATGGGCATGAGCGGAAGCGGAGCTTTACACCGTTTTTGGCTCGAGGTTAAAACTACCTTCAGCGGTCATGACCGTGAAACTATTTTACAAGAGTGCGAGCGCGGCGAAGATGCTATAAAAAAAGCATATCAAACTGCCCTTTCACCCGAGAATGCTTTACCTCCTGAGTTTACCGATATTATTTTACGTCAGCAACAGGGCGTAATTGCTGCACACGATCAGATAAAAGCATTACGCGATAGCGAGGCTTAATTTATAATCCCACAAAACAACAAAGGCGGGTTCAATTAAATCTGCCTTTGTTGTTTTATATTTTTCCAATAACCTAAAACTTAATAACTGCTAAATACGATATATAACTGTCAAGATATTTTAATTGTATCTTTACCGCAGATTATAAACAAGTCGCTTATATTTTATACTGTATTCACGTGATTATTTTAATATTCTTCTTAGCCCATTGGTTCCTCTCTCTATTTTTCCAAACATTTTTTTTGCACAGATACGCATCTCATAAAATGTTTAGTACCCATAAATTTAACGAACGAGTTTTCCACCTGCTAACTTTTGTTTGCCAGGGTTCATCATTTTTAAACCCAAGGGCTTATGCTATAATGCACCGCGAACACCATGCATTTAGCGATACTGAAAAAGACCCTCATTCGCCATATTTTTTCCGCGATGTTTTCCAGATGATGTGGCGCACTGCCCAAAGCTATAAGCTTTATGAAAAACGCTTAAAAGAACCTGAGGCTCAATTTAAAGGTAACTACCCCGAATGGCGTTTGCTTGATTACTGGGGCTCAACGTTTGTATCGCGCATTACATTCGGTGTATTATACGTGGTATTCTATGCGTTTTTTGCAACCCACTGGTGGATGTTCCTGTTATTGCCTATTCATTTTATGATGGGGCCTATTCATGGGGCAATAGTAAACTGGTGCGGTCATAAATATGGCTATGCCAATTTTGATAATGGCGATAAATCAAAAAATTCAACACCGTTTGATTTTTTTATGCTTGGCGAATTGTTTCAGAACAATCACCACAAACGCCCTAATAATGCCAATTTTGCCGCCCGCTGGTTCGAGTTCGATCCGGTATATCCTGTAATGAAGTTTATGCACTGGATAAGGCTTATCAGGCTTAGGGAAGCATATCTATAGGAGCAAAAAAAAGCTTAAAGCAGAAAGCCCATTGTCTTTACAAAAAAGCTTTCTGCTTATAATCAGACAAAAGTACTGGCTAGTTAACTAATGCAGTAGCAAGCAGTTCATCCAGTTTGTTGTAAGAATCTTTCACACCGTATTCCATGCCAGCCTGCATCATGCCATCCCTGTCAGTAACCGACTGAAATACCGACTGCATGGTAAGCCTTGTTCTGTCGCCAGGCAATGCCTCAAATCTTGCAGTTTCTAAAACTACATGCCCGGTTTCAGGCAGCCCTTCAAATTCAAAAGTTTGGATGATGCGTTCAGGCGCCAGTACTTCATGTACTACTCCATGAAAACCGTATTCGTTTCCTGCCGGATCAATGTGTACATATCGGTATGATCCGCCTGCTTTGGGTTCAAACTTATCTAACCTCATTGTTAGGTTGCAGGGCCCCACCCACTGTACAATTAGCTCAGGCGTTGTAAATGCTTTAAAAACAATTTCGCGTGGTGCTTCAAACTCCCGGGTTATAAAGATTTCTTGTGTCCCTGGTTCAGCTTTAATAGTGGTTTCATTCTTTGTTGCCATAATTTTATGTTTTAGTTTATTTATTTTCTACTTGTCCTGGCAATAGCCTATTCTTTTGCCGCATTATTTTTCATTTTATCCAACAGACCATCCAACCTGTCGAATTTTTCTTCCCATAATTGCCTGTATCTTTCAATCCATTTCGACACCTCGTTCAATTGCTGCAAACTTGCCTCACAATACCTTTCCCTGCCTTGTTTTTTTATGTTGATGAGCCCGCATTCCGTTAAAATTTTAATATGCTGCGATATGGCTGGCCGGCTAACTTTAAAATTATCGGCAATAGCATTTAAGTTTAGCGAGTTAAATGCTACCATGTTTATGATCTCTCTGCGGGTTGGGTCGGCAATTGCCTGGAAAACATCTCTTCTCATCTGTTTATTTAAATATGTAAGTGAACGCTTACAAATATATATGTAAGCATTCACTTACACAAATTTTTTATCATTATTTTTTAAATAAGGGATATACCCTATGTGTGCCGCAGTAAAACGGCATGCATAGGTCTTTAATCGAACGGGAAGAAAACGGAATGGAAAGAGAAACTATTTTAGTTTTTAACTGAGATTGGATTCTTATAGTCCGAAATGCTTAATTGCTCATCGCAAAAACTGTATTCGTGTTCCTGATTGGAGCAAATGATGGTCAGGCGGTTCGCTGCATATTTTTGCACGAGGCTTAAATACCAGTCCACTCCCTGGCTATCTAAATTGGATGTAGGTTCATCAAGCATCAGCATGGGGGTGTCTGAACAAAAAGCAAGCGCAAGTTTAAGTCTTTGCTTCATTCCTGATGAGAAGTACCTGATCATTTTATTTTTATTACCCGGCATGGCAAGCAGGTCAATTACTCCATTTCTGTCAATTCCCGGTTTGTATGGCTTAAATTTAAAATGGAAATCTATTACCTCGCTTAAAGTAAATTCTTCAATTAATTCAAGGTAGGGCGCTGCCAAACTAAGGTGTTTGTAAACCTCGCTTACCTCAATCTCACTTTCATCATAAAAATAACTAAGCTTCCCAATTGATGGGGCAAGGCTGCCATTCAATACCTGCAGCAAGGTTGATTTCCCCGAGCCATTAGGCCCAAGAATGGCACAGGTTTTATTATCTGAAAAGGTATGGTCAATACCCCGGAAAATCCAGTCGCGGTTAAAACGGCGGCCAATGTTTTGGAGGGTTATTTTCATAGTCCATAGTCCATGGTCTATAGTCCATGGCTTTGTTTTAACAAGGGATAGATTATCGCAAAAGCTAACTACGGTCCATGGACTATCTGCCATAGACTACAAATTAACTATTCCCAAACCCTTTCATAATACCACGTTGTGAGTTTTGAACAAAGTTGATGATCTCATCGCGCTCAACAGTTGGGTTAAATTCTGCCTCAATAATATCAAGGGCTTTGGTCATATTATATTTTTTAAGGAATATAATACGGTAAATTTCCTGTATCTCGTTAATAGTTGCTGCCGAGAAACCCCTGCGGCGTAGGCCAACAGAATTTATACCAATATATGATAAAGGCTCGCGGCCTGCTTTTGTAAAAGGGGGAACATCCTTACGGACAAGTGAGCCGCCTGAGATCATGCTATGCGCACCGATCTCTACAAACTGATGCACTGCCGATGTACCGCCAATAAAGGCATAATCGTACACATTTATATGTCCGGCAAGCTGTACTGCGTTCGCTATGATCACATTATCACCAATAACGCAATCGTGCGCTACGTGAACATAAGCCATCAGCAGGCAATTGCTGCCTATTGTGGTGGTATTTTTATCCAGCGCTGTGCCGCGGTTAAGGGTAACACATTCGCGGATAATCGTATTGTCCCCAACCGATACCGTGCTTTGCTCGCCTTTATATTTTAAATCCTGCGGAGGAGCTGATATTACTGCACCCGGAAAAATGCGGCAATTTTTCCCTATGCGGGCGCCATCCATAATTGTGCTGTTGGAACCCACCCAGGTACCTTCGCCAATTTCTACATCTTTATGTATGGTAACAAATGGCTCAATTACCACATTATCAGCTATTTTAGCCTGCGGATGTATGTATGCTAAAGGTTGGATCATTCTTCTTCTGTTTTTTGTCTTTTTATTATTTGTGCCATCAGCTCGGCCTCAACAACAATACGCTCACCAACCATGCCAATTCCCTTCATTTGCGCAATACCGCGTCTTATAGGGGCAATCAGGCTGCAATGGAATATCACCGTATCTCCCGGCACAACAGGTGCCTTAAACCTTGCATTTTCAATTTTAAGGAACAAGGTAATATAATTTTCAGGATCGGGCACTGTGTTTAATACCAATATACCTCCTGTTTGTGCCATCGCCTCAATTTGCAATACGCCGGGGAATAAAGGCATGCCCGGGAAATGCCCGCGGAAAAGCTCCTCGTTCATGGTCACATTCTTCAACCCAACTACATGGCTTTTGGTCAGCTCCAGTATCTTATCGATCATCAGGAATGGCTGCCTGTGCGGAAGGATCTCCATGATCTGAACGGTATCATATACCGGTTTAGCATTCGGGTCGTAAACTTTTATGTGTTTGCGGCTCCTCTCCTTTTTAATTAATGTTTTAATCTTTTTAGCAAATGCCACGTTTGCGGCGTGCCCTGGCCTTGCTGCCATAATATGTCCCCGTAATGGAACACCTACCAGCGCCAAATCGCCTATCATATCAAGGAGTTTATGTCTTGCTGGCTCATTCTGGTGGCGAAGCTCAATATTATTCAGGATGCCCTGCGGAGCTACTTTTATATCTTTACGGTTAAATA
>JABDFZ010000037.1 GCA_013286325.1 Bacteroidota bacterium
CCATTTGGAATCAGCCAGCTTGCGGACCATGCTAATATATCTTATCATCATCTTGCCGAGATATTCAATATTTTAAGGAATGAACCTCTTGGAAATTACTTAAAAAGGAAAAGGCTGGAAAAAGCGGCTGTGCTTTATACTTATACAGAATTAAACCTTGGCGAAATAGCAGATAAAACGGGGTTCGCTAATAAGCATTCTCTTTCAAAATCGTTTTCAAATCATTTTGGGCTTTCTCCTGGTAGTTTAAAAAAACTTACACTATACAGAAATGCATCGCCTAATATTGTTTTTGATGGAATAGCATCAAGGGAACAATATGATACATTGATGAATAAGGAATTTGAATTCGGGTTCCAGGAAAAGACGCTCAAGAATTGTTATTTAACAGGGACTACTTATTTAGCCATCGATCAGAACTTTCCGGATTCTTTTACAATTGACCAGCATCTGCACCGGGCATCCAAAGAAAATACAAATCCAAACGAGTTTCATTTTTTGAAAGCCTTCGACTCTGTTAATTATTCGGATCTCAGGTATTTTAAAATGTTTTATGGCATTTTACACATTAACAGTGATCGTTCTTCTTTAAAATTACAATATCCTAAAAGCATGATTGTACCGGTAAAAGAGGGAAAGTATCTATCCTTCAATATTCCTGAGGGCAATACTGATGATATAAAATATTATATCACGTTATTCAGGGAAAGCATTATCCATTACAAGAAGATGTATAAATTGTATGATTTCAACGACTTTTTCCTTTTTTCAAAATCAAAAGGCAGCATTGGCGATTACTACATTTATATCGGCGAAAAATAACACACAAGCATGACATCCGGATAGGCTTTAGCGCATGTTTTTGCTTTACATTTGTTTTAATAAATACGCTGTATTATGCCTTTTGTAAGAATAAGCCTGTTAAAAACGGTATCCGCAAGTGATAAGGAAAAAATATCAAAAGCGGTACACCATGCCTTAATGAACGAATTTAATGTCCCGCTTAACGATTACTTTCATGTGATTGAAGAACTGGATGCCTCACAGCTATATTACCCTGAAAGCTATCTTAATATTAACCACACGGGTAACATGGTTTTTGTGAACATATTTGCTGCATCGGGAAGGACTTATGCGCAAAAGGAGAAGCTGTATGCCACCATTGCAGGTAGTATTGCAGCAGAAACCGCTATTTTAATACACGATGTTTTTATTGTGCTGGTTGAAAACGGCACTAAAGAAAACTGGTCGTTTGGCGATGGCAAGATCCAGGATATTACCCATGTAAAATCATGATGATGAATTTAGTTTTTACCATTTAGTAGCCATGCAACAAAACCTGCAAGATCAATTCGGCAATATTGATATCTACCTGTTCGATCAGCTGTTAAAAGGCCGCTTCGATAACTGTAACAAAATACTGGATGCCGGCTGCGGAGGCGGGCGTAACCTGGTTTACTTTTTAAATAACGGCTTTGAGGTTTATGGGATCGACCCAAATCCACAAGCGATAGAAACGGTTAAAGATTTATCAAAAAACCTGGCACCTGATAACCCGATAAGTAATTTCAGGGTTACTACCACCGAAGAACTGCCCTTTGATGATGGTAGTTTCGACCTCGTTATCAGCAGTGCGGTGCTGCATTTTGCAAATAATGAGACGCATTTTGATGATATGCTGCGCTCTATGTGGCGGGTACTTAAACCCGGCGGCTATTTGTTTGCACGCCTTGCATCGGATATTGGCATTGAAGAACTGGTTCAAAGCCGGGGCAACGGCCGTTATTTATTGCCCGATGGTTCGGAACGTTTCTTGGTAAATCAGCAAACATTATTTAATTACACCCGCGGTTTAAACGGTCAGCTTTATGAACCCATTAAAACAACCAACGTGCAGAATTTGAGGTGCATGACTACCTGGTGCCTGCAAAAATTATAAGCAACCTTATGAACGATAAAACCACACGGGCAGCAGCATTATTATTTACCAGAGGGTTATTGGGAATAATCTTTTTTATGCAGGGTTATGGTAAAGTATTCACTTACACCGCACCCAAAGTTTACAACATGTTTTTTAAAGATTTTGAGAAAACATTTTTACCAAAATGGCTGATATACAGCACTGCATATTATACTTCATATGTGGAGCTGATATGCGGATTTTTACTCATTATCGGGCTTTTCAGAAAGTATGCTTTGTACCTTTTAGCTATCGACCTGTTTGTGGTTTCTTTCGGGCACGGGCTTATTGAGCCAATCTGGGATTTACAGCATGTAATTCCAAGGGCAATTTTACTCATTACACTTTTGCTTGTTCCGCAGCAATGGGATGTATGGCATACAGATAGTCTGATCGCAGGGAATAAAAAACTTTAACCACAGCACGAACTTCCGGCTTGTATCGGGGGACATTTTACCGAACCATAACTACAATATACGCAGCAATCTCCGGATTTAGGTTTCAGGATACTTTTACAATTGCCGCACTCATAAAAATATTGACAGGCATCGGTCGGCATCGTTTCTTCTTTTTGAAATGAGCATACCGGGCAGCTGATAACAGATTGTAAAACAATTGCTTTTTGCATGGGTTTTATTTCAAATTTATAGTGTAATGTAGGTTTATTAACAGCACCTATCTTATTAATGTCAGTAATTTAAAACAATAAGCAACCATACACTACGTTTTTTATATTTACCATACATCTTTTAAAATGAAACTTATAAAATCACACTTTCTCCTGTTTATTATGTTATTTGCTGTGGCTGTGCTGCCAGCCTGTAAAGCTAAAAAGCCGGTTATAAAACCAGCAGCTGTTGTGTACCCGCCAGATCCGCAACCTGTGCAAAAAGAAACACCACCTGCACCAGCTCCGCAACAGGAAACACCGCCACCACCTCCGCCGCCTGCAAAACCTGATTATAATTTCAGTAATATTCAGTTTGAATTTAATTCGGGCATCTTAAAAACAGACTCGTACCCTATTTTAGATAAGGCTGCTGCAGAAATGAAAAAAGACCTTTCGGTTAAGTTTGTTTTAAATGGCAATGCTTCTGCCGAGGGAACTTATGATCATAATATGGCCTTATCAATTGAAAGGGCAAATTCAGTAAAGCTTTATCTTGTAAATACCGGGATACCTGCTAATATTCTTTCTGTGAAAGGCTATGGTGAGAGCAAGCCTATTGCCGACAATAGCACTGAAGAAGGCCGTGTATTAAACCGCAGGGTTGAGATCAAACAACAATAGTTGTTTTCTGGTGTTATGTCAACCATATTGACGTATAGTTTTGGATTGAGATTGACTCAAATAACAAAAAAGTGGGTTTACACATGGTTTACACAATTTATGGCTTACATTGTTATAAACATCTGTTAATCAATTACTTGAATTGATCTTTTTAAAAAAACATGGTTTACACTTTTGTATAAATACTATTGGCTAACGTCAATTCATAAGTGAGGCGACACTAGCCTAAGCCCCTTTAAATAACAAAGCCGGATAAAAAATTATCCGGCTTTGTTTTATTATTTCAGTACGTTCAGGGCTACTTCAACTATCAGTACAATTCCCCAAAATACTAATGTAACGCTCCATTCTCTTATCGAACAAAAGAGCATTTTGCTTCTTAAGATTAAAAAGTCTTTCATAGTTATTAGTTTTTATCATTTCCATCCGCCGCCCAATGACCTGTACAGATCAGATACTGCGCTAAGCTCATCTCTTTTTATAGATGCAAGCTCCAGTTCGCTTTGTAAAACATTTCCCTGGGCGGTTATTACTTCTAAATAGGTGGCCAAACCATTTTTAAACAGCAGGTCGGCGTTTCGTGTAGCTTGCTGCAAAGTGCTTACCCTGTTGGCAGCTATTATTTGCTGCTCTTTAAGCTTATCAATTTTCACCAATGCATCTGATACTTCGCCAACTGCATTCAAAACCGACTGACGGAACTGCAAAACAGTTTTTTCGCGGTCGACTTTGGCAACTTCATAATCAGTTTTCAGTTGTTTATGGTCAAGCAATGGCTGTGCTATGCTGGCACCAACTACACCAAATAATGATGCCGGGATGTTGAACCAGTTACTTGCTTTAAACGAGTTTACACCGCCTTGTGCTGTTATGCGCAATGCAGGGTACATCTCTGCCTTGGTAATACCTACTTTGCTGTTTGCAATTTGCAGTGCCAGCTCAGCGCTTTTAACATCGGGCCTGCGGCTTACAATAGCCGATGGCACACCTGTTGACAGGCTTGCAGGAATAATGATCTGATCGAGATTTGAGTTCCTTGCAATTTTATCAGGCAGTTCGCCGGTTAAAATACGCAGGGCATTTTCCTGTATTGCAATGTTCTGTTCAAACTGTGGTACCAATTGTTCAGCGGCTTGTTTTTGTGCATCAGCCTGTTGAACAGCCAGCGAGGTAACCTGGCCTGCGTCATACTGCAATTTAACTATTCGTAAAGTACTGTCATCCAGCTTTACATTCTTTTGGGCAATATCCAGTTGTGCATCCAGCATCAGCAGGTTATAATAACCTTGAGATACTGTAGCCACTAAATTAGTCTGGATTGCTTTTTTAGCTTCAGTTGTTTGCAGATAAGCAGCCAGTGCGCTACGTTGCTGATTATGGATCTTGCCCCATATATCAGCTTCCCACGAAATGGCAACATTTGCCGAATAATCCTCAATATGTTTGGTATTGACCTTATCCTGTTGCAGACTTAAACCGTTGATGCTGTTATCAGACGGGCGGGTTGTGTTTGCAGTAACATTTAAATCAACCTGCGGAACATTGTTCCATTTTACCTGCTTAAATAACAATTGCGATTCTTCTATATTTTTAACAGCTATCTGCATATCGTAATTTTTTACAATAGCGCTGTCAATAAGTTTCTGCAACGTTGCTTCGGTAAAAAAGTTCTTCCATTGTATATCAGCAATGCTGCTGGTATCTCCGGTGTTGGCTGCACTCCTGAAAGTTTCAGGCAGTGCAGGTTTGGGTGTCTCTATATCTTTTGATACTTTGCAGGCGCTTAGTATTACCAGTACTAATGCAAACCCGCTTATATATTTTTTCATTTGTTGTAGTTTTAATCTTGATTTACTTCTTGTAATTCGGCAACATGGTTACCGTGGCCATTTTCGGCAAGCAATACTGCTTCCGGTACTCCGGTTACTTTTTCCTGCAGATGCTGGAATATTACAAACAGTACCGGAATAATGAACAAGCCCAGGATAACTCCTGAAACCATACCGCCTGCAGCGCCCACACTAATAGAGTGGTTACCCTGTGCAGATGGGCCGGTTGCAATACTCATCGGGAACAAACCGAAAACAAACGCCATACAGGTCATAATGATAGGGCGTATCCTTAGCTTGGCGGCCTCAAGTGCCGATTGCACTAAACCATGGCCCGCCTTGCGGCGTTGAACAGCGAATTCAACAATCAGGATCGCATTTTTAGCTAATAGCCCTATGAGCATGATCAATGCCACCTGTACATAAATATTATTCTCTATCCCGGTAAACCCGATTGCTATAAACACCCCAAGTATCCCTGTAGGTATAGAGAATATGATTGCCAATGGCAGGATATAGCTTTCGTATTGCGCAGCTAATAAGAAATAAACGAATACCAGACACAACATAAAGATAATAGCCGACTGTCCACCAGCAGAAATTTCCTCGCGTGTTTGCCCGGTAAACTCATAGGCAAAGCCTGTAGGCAATTTTTCCTGAGCCAGTCTTTCTATTGCTTTAATAGCATCACCCGAACTTACGCCCGGTTTAGGGATGACATTTATTTCGATAGAATTAAACAGGTTATAACGCGAAACAGTTTCGGAACCATTTATGCGGGTTAGTTTTACCAGCGTATTTATTGGTACCATGGCCCCTGTTTTATTTTTAACAAACACGCGGTCTATTGCCGATGGATTGGTTCTGTCAGCAATATCGGCTTGTACAACTACCCTGTAATATTTACCAAACCTGTTAAAATCTGCCGCCTGGGCGCTACCAAAGTAAGCCTGCATGGTTTGCAATATATCCTTTACGTTTACGCCAAGCTGGTTGGCTTTTTCGTCGTCAACCTCAAGCTGCAATTGCGGATAATTGGCCTTAAAGGTGGTAAATGCAAAAGCAATCTCTTTAGTTTGCATCAGCTGGCCCATAAATTGGTTGGCTACACCACTAAATTTATCCAGGTTACCGCCGGTTTTATCTTGCAATATAAGGTCGAGGGCCTCAATATTACTAAATCCAGGAACTGTAGGGAAACTAAACACGAATGGTGTGGCACCTTTTACAGTGGCTAATTGCCCCCGCGCGATGTTCATTATTTCATTGATATCTTTTACTTTACCCCTATCAGCAGGTTTCTTTAATAATACGAAAATTGCTGCAGCCGAAGGGCTTGATGATGAGGTTAGGAAGTTAAAGCCCGGTACTGAAACCACAAAGCGGGAAGCATCTAATTTTCCAAGGATCTTTTCTATCTCAGCCACGGTTTTTGTAGTGGTAGCTAATGAAGTACCCGATGGAGTTGATACTGCAGAGGCAATAAAGCCCTGATCTTCTGCCGGGATAAACCCTGTTTTGGTAGTTTTAACCATCCACACGGTAACCAGCGTAACAATGACAAGGCCGCCAATGCTGATCCATTTATGTTTTATCAAAAACTTTAATCCGCCTACATATTTATTAGTAACGGCGTTAAAGCCGCTGTTAAAGCCGTTAAAAAACCGCTGTTTAAACCCATTTTTTTCTGCGCCATGTTTTTTATCTGCATGGTTATTTTTCAAAAATAAGGCAGCCAGGGCAGGGCTCAGGGTTAAAGCGTTAACAGCAGATATGATAATGGCTATTGCCATTGTAAAAGCAAACTGCTTGTAAAATAAGCCTGTTGAGCCGGTTATAAAGCCAACCGGTAAAAACACGGCTGCCATTACCAGTGTAATAGATATGATAGCCCCGCTAATTTCGTGCATGGTCTCTATAGTAGCGGCCTTAGAGGCAAGGTGCGGCTTGGCTTCCATTTTTGCATGCACCGCCTCGACCACCACAATGGCATCATCCACCACAATACCTATGGCCAGTACGAGGGCAAATAAGGTAAGCAGGTTGATGGAAAAACCAATCAGGCCCATAAAGAAGAATGTACCTATAATAGCTACCGGTACCGCTATGGCTGGGATGAGGGTTGAACGAAAATCCTGCAGGAAGATGAACACCACTATAAATACCAGTACAAACGCTTCAATAAGCGTATGTTCTACCTGGCTGATAGATTCATCGAGCGATACTTTTGTGCTATAGAAGTTATCATATTTTATGCCATCCGGAAAATCTTTCGAGGCTTTAGCCATCAAATTATTAATGGCGATCTGTATCTCATTGGCATTAGTACCTGATAATTGTATAATACCTATACCAATACCATTTTTACCATTGAAGTGGGTAGAACTGGAGTAAGAATAACTGCCAAACTCAACTCTGGCCACATCCTTTAAACGGAGAACAGAACCATCGGCATTAGCACGGATAGCTATATTTTCATATTCTTCGGGCTTGGTAAGCTTGCCTTTATATTTAACAATATATTCAAAGGCTTCTTTACTACTTTCGCCAAACTTACCCGGTGCTGCTTCAAGGCTTTTGTCCTGTATAGCTGCAGTTACCTCAGCTGGTGTTATGCCGTAAGTTTCCATCTGCGCAGGGTTAAGCCAAACGCGCATTGAGTAATCTTTAACACCGCCAAATATAGCTGCAGAGCCAACACCAGGGATACGTTTAATTGCAGGTATAATATTGATCTGCGCATAATTGGCCAAAAAAGTTTGGTCGTACCTTTTTTCTCCTGCTTCAACATACAGACCGATAGCCATAATGAAACTATTTTGCTGTTTAGTAGTGGTTATACCTTGTTGTATAACTTCAGCAGGCAGCTGGCTTGTAGCTTGCGCTACGCGGTTTTGCACGTTTACTGCGTCTATATCGGCATTGGTACCCTGTTTAAAATAAACAGTAATAGCTAACGTACCATCGTTACTTGCGGTTGAGCTCATGTAGGTCATGCCCTCAACACCGTTGATCGCTTCTTCAATAGATGGTGCAACTGAACGCGATATTGTTTCGGCATTAGCACCCGGGTAAACCGCTGTTACTAATACCGCCGGCGGTGCTATATCCGGGAATTGCTGCAATGGCAACCCGAGCAAACTGATCACTCCCAGTATCACCAATAAGATGGAGATTACGGTTGCCAGTACCGGCCTTTCTATAAATTTTTGAAACATCGTTTTAAACTTTTTTTGTTAGAGACAAGAAGTAGAAATCAGCTGCTTATATAGCTTCTTATATCTTGACTCTTAATTCTTTTATCTTGACTCTTATTAATTTTTTGCAATAGCTGCAGGTTTGTCTGCCGGCTTTTCGGGAACTATTACAGTTCCTTCCTGTAAGTTGTCAAACCCTGATAAAACAATCCGGTCGCCGGCTTTTATACCATTCTTCACCAGATAGTTCGGTCCGCTTGTGCCAATAATAGTAATGAGTTGTTTTTTCACTTTGTTACTATCTGCAACAGCAAAAACAAAAACCTTATCCTGTAAACTAACAGTTGCCGATTGCGGAACTATTAAGGCATCTTTGTGCTGCAGGCTTAAACGGATCTTCCCGGTATTGCCTGAGCGTAATAAGCCCTGCGGATTTGGGAAGCTGGCCCTTAAAGTGATAGCACCTGTAGTTTTATCAAACTGACCATCGATCATATCAACCTTACCTTGTTTGGCATATGCGCTGTTATCAGCCAGTAATAATGATACTGTTGGCAGTTGCTTTAACTTATCTTTCAGTGTTTCGCCCGGATATTGCTCTTTGAAGGCTACAAAATCCTTTTCGCTTAATGAGAAGTAAACATGTACGTCGTGCACGTCTGATAATTGGGTAAGTTCCTGTGGATCAGATGGCGTTACCAAACTTCCTTGTTTTTTAAGTAACCTGCCAATGTAACCGCTTACAGGGGCTTTAATTAATGTATAACCTAAGTTGATCTGTGCGGTAGAAACATTTGCTTTGGCTTGTTCAATATTTGCTTTGGCAACATCATAAGCTGCTTTTGCAGTTTTTAACTGATAGTCGGAAACTACTTTATTTTGAACAAGAGGGGTTAATTTGTCAACTTCCAATTGTGCATTGGCTGCTGCACTTTCGGTAGCATGCTGATTGGCAATGGCATTGTTTAAGGCAGCACGGTAAGGCTGTTCGTTAATTTTGAACAGGGGTTGTCCTGCGCTTACAAAAGCACCTTCATCGACAAATACTTTGTCTAATGTTCCGCTTACCTGCGGGCGTACTTCTACGTTAATTGTACCTTCTACAGATGCAGGATACTCCTGGTAAGTAGTATCAGTGCCCGTAGCTATTGTGGCTACCGGTAATGATGGCGCCGGGGGCGCCCCGGGTGCCTGCGGCTTTTGTGAGCAACTGTATAGTGAAATTGCGAGTATCGCTAAAATGAAACTTTTCATGATTAATTTGTGAATTTGTGATCTATTGTATTATTGCTTGTTGTTTTGTTTTGCTTTACATGTCGGCTGCCGGAGCAGTCTAACAATCCAATAACGAACGACATTAATTGGATTGGACAATTATTTTAATTTAACATCATTAAACTGTTTAACAGTGTTAAATTTGAAAGGGAGAGTTTGGTTCGATGCTTTCATAGTTTTGTGGGTTAGTTGTTATCAATTTATTATTTAATTTAATGCCGATACGAAATTTTAACGCTGGGTGCTTTGTTAAAATTTACACGGTCATTGTTCCTATTATACCACCGATAGCATCTTTTAATACCTGGCGGTTTATTTCGTCAGAAAATCCTCTGTCAACTATATTGATCGATATCAGGCCATGTACCACCGACCAAAACGTATAATATTTTGTGCGGATCAGATCTGAGTCAAGGTCTTCAACACCCATCAGTTCTCCCATTACCTTGCTAAACAGCACTTCCGGGCATTCTGATTCAATAAGTGACTTCACCATATCACAACAACAGTTCATCTGTACACCAAACATTACCTGGTAAAGCTCTTTGTTTTCAAAGGCGAAATTCCAGTAAGCAAGCCACATGGCCTCCAGTTGTTTAGCAGGTAAACGGTGTTTATCCTTTGCTGCCTGTAGTTGTTTCGATAACTTTATATACCCCTGGCGGGTAAGTTCTAACAGTATTGCATCTTTATTTGCAAAATATTCATATATAATAGGGGCTGTATACTCAATTACATCAGCAATTTTTCGCATACTTAAGGCTTGCCATCCTTCTTCTTTAACGATTTGAAGTGAAGCTTCGAGGATGTTACCCCTGGTCTCTTCCTTCAATCGCAGTATTCTGTCTTTACTAGCCATTGTTGTCGGTCATTAAATAATTTAACACCGTTAAGCAAATATACAGTGATAAATAAATACAGGGATTCATTTAATTGTCATTTAATTATCGGCGGAATGTCATTAAGCTTTGGTTTATTAACGTAAAATAGGTTTTAGGTCTAAACATTTTACATTAATAAAGATAAGTTGAATATTTGTTATATCTGACTTTTGACCATAAGAATATATGCAACCAATTATAGAAATAAGAAAAGCAACTAATGCCGACTATGAGCAGATATGGGATATTATCCATGCTGTAATACAAACCGGCGATACTTATATTTTTTCTCCTTCATCCTCCAAAGAAAAGATGCTGGCTATATGGTGCGCCCCGGGTAAGCACACCTATGTTGCCCTGGTTAACGGCAAAATTGCAGGCACCTTTGTTATTGCCGATAACCAAATGGATCTTGGTTCGCATATTGCAAACGGCGCTTATATGGTAGCGCCATCGGCAGCGGGCAATGGCTTAGGAAAAGCGATGGGCGAGTTTTCACTTAAAGAAGCCAGGCGGATAGGATACAAAGCCATGCAATTTAATATAGTTATTAAAAGCAACGAAAGAGCAGTGCAGCTTTGGCAAAAGTTAGGGTTTAAAATAATAGGAGAAATACCCGAAGCATTCGATCATCAGCAAAACGGGCTTACCAATGCTTACATAATGTATCAAAAGCTTTAATTTAATTAGTTTAGTGATTGAACCAAAGATAAACTTTAACCCAAAACAACCTTACTGTCATTTCGAACGAGGAACGAGGAGAAATCTTCTGCAATAGGTAAGTTAGCTACTTGCATGGCGGCAATATTAACCGCAGAATATTTCTCTCTACCGTTCGAAATGACAACATTTTTTATAATTAAGTCTTCGAGAATTTTAATCAAATCCCTTTTTAAAACGTCCGTTATCCAGACTGCCTATTATGCCTTCAATAACCCGTTTTGTTTCGTTAGGGTCCTTTACGCAGATAGAAAATGCCCCGGATTGTTTTGCCGGGTAATCATTCCCGCCGGGGAAAATTGCATCGCCAATAAAAATCATTTCACTGATTTTTATATCTAAAATATCCCGGAGCTTAAACATGCCGTATTTTTTGTCGATACCTTTTTTGGTGACATCAACAGAAGTAGCGCCACCCAGGTTTACCGCAAATTCAGGGATCAGCTTATCCAGGTGCATTTTTATTTTATTCCGTTTTTTAAAATCAGGATCATACTTCTTCTTTTCTTCAAGCGGAGCCTCCTGCCCTAACGCCGAATAAGTGACCTGGCTGCCCCGGTCTTCTATAGTTTCTCCCCAAACTTTTTTTGCTTTATACCCCGATGCATCCACCGCTTCATTTAAGGATGCGATGATCTTTTTCTTCTCTTCAGCTGTAAAGTTTTCTGCATATAACTGTTTCCAGCTGGATTTATACTGATAAAATTTTGTTCCGCAGGTAGGCAGGATAGATAAATTTTGCAGTTTTTTTCCTTTAGGCAGATGAGATAATACCTGCTTTTGAAACTGCGGCCAGTCGCCGCCAGAAATAACGGCCACCTTTGCCACAGTTAAAAGCGCGGCAAGCCGGGTTGCCATATCCTTATCGATAGCAGCCTTGCTTTCGGCAAGTGTGCCATCGAGATCGAAAACGATAAGCTTTTTCAATTTGGTTTATTTGTTCATTTGCAGATAGTACGATTTAATGAAAAGCTTTCGATAAGCTTAAAGCTCGGGCTTATTTCTTTCCTTTTTCCATATCCGGGGTATATTCACCCCTGCGAGCAGCGTTGTTCAGGCTTGCTCTTTCGTAAAGTAGTTTTTGTGCTGTTTTTACATTTTTATCCAACCCCTTCCAGGCATCCATGGCAGGTTGCTGTATAGCCCTTGCAAATGAAAAAGTGAGCGCCCATGGCATTTTACCTTTGTATTTTACATGCATAGCATTTAAATGGGCAGAAGCCAGCTCCGGCGATTGCCCGCCCGATAAAAAGGCTATGCCGGGGACAGTTGGCGGTACGCATTTTAATAAGGTTGTTACGGTAGCTTTGGCAACTTTATCAATACCTGCCTGCTTTGTACTTTTTAAGCCGGGCAATACCATATTTGGTTTTAAAATTATTCCCCTCAAATCAACCCGTTGTTTTTCCAACTGTTTAAAAAGGGCCTTTAATACTTTCTCCGTAATTTTTTGGCATTTTTTCAAGCTGTGATCGCCATCCATCAGCACTTCAGGTTCAACTATTGGCACAATCCCGTTTTCCTGGCAAAGAGCTGCATAGCGGGCAAGCTCGTGCATGTTAGCTTCAATACTTCCTTTGGTGGGTATGTCTTCGTTAATGGTTATTACAGCCCTCCACTTGGCAAACCGTGCACCCAGATCGTAATATTTTTCAAGCCGCTGTCTTAATCCGTCAAGCCCTTCGGTAACTTTTTCACCGGGAAAGTTGGCCATGTTTACTGTCCCTTCGTCAACCTTAATACCCGGAATAATACCAGCCTTTTTCAAAACATCAATAAACAACACTCCATTTTTTGTGGCCTGGTAGATTGTTTCATCATATAATATGGCGCCGCTTAAGCAATTGCCTAAATTAGGGGTGGTTACAATAAGCTCGCGATACGCTCTGCGGTATTCAACTGTTTGGGGTATACCAGCTTCTTCAAAACGTTTGTTACATGTGCCGGTACTTTCGTCCATGGCCAATAACCCTTTGTCGCCTGCCATAAGAGCGGTAGCTGTATTGATCAATTCTTCTGTTTTCATTTTTGCTTAGTGATTTTTTGTTTCGGCTATTTCTGTTTAAACATGAATAATTAATAATTGTTGGCTGCAAAGTATATTGTTACAATCAGATGGTATTTGAATTAACTGCCCAATCCCGAAGCGGCATCTTTATCCAGCATAACATAAGCCGATGGAAGTGTTTGAAAAATAGAGGCCGGTACCTGGTTAATTACTTCGCCCTGCAGGGCGCTTGCAATAATGCCGGCTTTTTTAGTGCCTGAGGCAAGCAACATTGGTATTTTTGCCTCCTGCAGGTGTTTCAGACCAAGTGTTATGCTTTCGGTAAGTTGTGTTTGTTGTTTAAAGTATTTTTGACCGACACTTATGGTTAAAGGCGCCAACGGCGAATGATGAGCATATGAATTAAAATCGACGCCCGGTTCGTTCAGGCCTATGTGCCCGTTAAGGCCCACTCCGACAAGCATAATATCCAAGGGGCCATGAGACTTTATAAAATTATCCATTGCCCTGCACGATTCATCCAGGTCGGTGGCCTTTGCATTAAAAACCATCATTTTTGAAGGATGTATTTTAGCAGGGATAAAAAAGGTTTCGAAAAGGAAATTGGTGCAGCTGCCTTCGTCATTTTTGTCCATCCCTACCCATTCATCTAAACCAACAAAATAACAATTGCTAAAATTAACCTTGCCTTCATGTGCATATTTAACCAGGTATTTGTATATACCTGCAGGCGTATCGCCTGATGTGAGGCAGAAAAGTGAGTTAGGCTTAAGCTTCACCTGATCTACAATTATGCCGGCGGCGGCAAGGCACATTGCATTGTAATCCGGGTAGATATGTATTTTCATTAGGGTACTTGTTTTAAACTGGCGGATGCGGTTTACCTTCTGTTAAGATAAAGCAATTAAATTTAAGAAGAAATCAGACAATTTTAAGAACGGGATGCCATTATCAACAGAAGCTATATACCCTACATATAAAGTATAGAATATTAAATTAAAAAGCCCCTGACCAATGTGGCAGAGGCTTCAATGATGCTACCTAATTTGCATGGCTCGATAACTTGCCATGATGAATCTCTTCAAGGAAACCATGCTCGTTAATGGCGTAGTTAGCTTCGGATGTGTCGTTGTGATTTTTAGGTATTTTAATTGCTTTAACCTTCTTTTTAACCGGAAAAAACAAAGGCAAAATAAGCGCAGTAAGTAAGGCGCTAATCTCTAATACTTCAATAAGCATAATTTTTATTCTAATTAAATAATAGCAAAAGCACCTATAATTGGTTTAAGTACAGGCGTTTATTACCTGCCTCAGAATTTTAGGCCGAGTGCGAATTGCTTTATCAAAGCTAAATCAATGCCAATTATTTTCATAGCGTTTAAACACTACTTACAAATTGGCAAAAAAGCTGTATTTCGCTTTTATTATTTATTTGCATAAGGGCTTATGTATATCATTTTGATAAGATTTTATCAGTTTGAAAGCATTTTTAATATTTAATTTTTTTTAATAAAAACGGGTTTTATTGACAATTGACCAGTTTTTCTGCGTAAAACAATACTATGCGTGCATAGTTATTTATACACATATACCCAATGTGCCCCCCGTTATAACACTTAACACTTGTCAGCAATAAAAACTATGCATAAACTCAATATAAATTACTTAACAATATATTAACATTAAAATAACATCATAGATAAGCTGAAACCGTCTCTTTGTAATTAATATTAAAATATTATTATGAAATTAAAAACCATGAAGATTAACCAGTTTGCCGCGTTAGGATTACTGGTAGGTGCGTCAGCCTTGTTTGGGTGTGGTGGCAACAATACAAAATCGGGAAGCGACAGTTCGGCAAAACCGGCTGCGGCAACGGCTTCAACAACCGATGCAAATACATTACTGGGTGCAGGAAGCACTTTTGTTTATCCGCTTTTTTCAAAGCTATTTGCCGAATACAATACGCAAACAGGTGTAAAGGTAAACTACCAGTCTATCGGCTCGGGTGGCGGTATCTTACAGCTTACCAATAAAACTATTGACTTTGGTGACTCTGATGCGCCATTGAATGATGACCAGACCAAGAAAATGGGCGCGGATGTATTACACATCCCAATGTGTTCTGGGGCTGTTGTGATCAGCTATAACCTGCCTGATCTGAAAAACACTTTAAAATTAGACCCGGATGTATTAGCTAATATATTTTTAGGGAAAATAACCAAGTGGGATGATGCAGCTATCGCGAAAATAAACCCGGGAGTTAAGTTACCTTCAACCGGTATTTTTATAGCCCACAGAAGCGATGGCAGCGGGACAACAAATATTTTTACAACCTACCTGTCAAAAGTGAGCAGCGATTGGAATACAAAACCGGGTAAAGGGTCGGCCATTAACTGGCCTGTGGGACTTGGCGGCAAAGGCAACGAGGGTGTTGCCGGTTTGATTAAACAAACCCCTGGCGCTATCGGATATATCGAGCTGGCTTATGCCATCCAAAATAAAATGACCTTTGCTGATTTGAAAAACAAAAGCGGTAATTACATTACCCCAACAGTGGCATCAACAAGCGCTGCCGGTAATATTACTATTCCTGATGATGCAAAGGTATCTTTGAGTAATACTGATGCCAAGGATGGCTATCCTATCAGTGGCTTTACATGGGCTATGATCTACAAAGAGCAAAACTATAATGGCCGTACTAAAGACCGTGCTGAAAAGGCAGTAAAATTGCTTTGGTGGAATATTCACGATGGCCAGAAATATTGCAAGGATCTGAATTATGCACCGCTTTCGCCTGAAGCAGTTGCTGTTGCAGAGAAAATTCTGAAATCAGCAACTTTTGACGGTAAAGCAATTCAACAATAAGATTAATACCATTTAATAAAGGAGCCTGGCCAGATATCTATCTGCCGGGCTCCTTTATTTAGATAAGATTGGATACAAATTGGATATATCCCATTAATTTTATCGGCAGACTTTATCTTTATATATGACCTTTGCTGAAAAAGTAATTCGATTCAATAAACAACTTGATTTTACCGGGGCCCTCCCTGATGGGATCCGCATTATGAACCCTTATAAGGAAACCGCGCAGGCTGTTACTATTATGGAACAGTTTTACACCAAATACTATAATGATAATAACAAGCGGCACTTAATACTTGGAATTAATCCCGGCAGATTTGGCGGCGGGGTTACGGGCGTACCATTTACTGATTCGAAACGATTAAAGGCAATTTGTAATATAAATTATGAAGGTAAGGAAACGCATGAGCCATCATCGGTATTTGTTTATGAAGTAATTGAGGCTTTTGGCGGAGCTGAAGAGTTTTATAAACACATCTATATTAATTCTCTTTGTCC
Source organism: Bacteroidota bacterium (assembly GCA_013286325.1). GTDB lineage: Bacteria > Bacteroidota > Bacteroidia > Sphingobacteriales > Sphingobacteriaceae > Mucilaginibacter. The sequence goes on from JABDFZ010000037.1 coordinate 16,528, forward strand.
GCTGGGTTTTACGGCTGTTACCAATAATGGAAAAGAAATAAACTATAACTATTATGATAGCAAAGAGCTTACAGCGGCAGTTTATGATTTTATTGTAGAAAACATCCAAAAACAAATAGACCTAGGCAGCCATACTGATACCTGTTTTTGTTTTGGTAATGGTAAAAACGAAAAGTTTCTCCACAAATTGAACGATGAGAAAGGCTTTTTTAAACATATAGTTGCGTTAGAGCATCCAAGATTTATTATGCAGTACAAAGCAAAATCGAAACAGCTATACATTGATAAATATATTGCTGCTTTTAGAGAAGCTATCGGTTCGGTTTAATAACCAAACTTATTGATTGAATAAAATTGGATATATTCTATCTATTTGATTTATTTGGATATAATAAAGCAGTATTAAAAAAATCCTACACTTTAACCTCAATCAAACTATACGCGGTAAATAAACCATGGAAAATGAGATCAGTAAGCATACCCTAAAAATTATAAAAACTATGCACGACCCCAAAACTCCCCTAAGGAAAAAAATTGCCGAAGTGGCATTGGAAATTTTTATAATAGTTTTTGCTGTATCGCTTGCGCAATTCCTGGAAAGGCAAAAAGAACAAAGTGTAAAGCAAAAGGATGTAAAAGAGTTTTTGATAGGAATAAAGGAGGACATACAGAGAGATATTCAGGGTACGAATGAAAATATAGAAGCATATAAGCACTATAAAAAAGTATATACCTATCTCCGTGACTTAAAACCATCATCGCACCAGCCGGCTGATACAATCAATAAATATTTCCATGAAACATTTAGCAACAGTTTTTTACGGCCAAATACCAGCAGGTACGAAGGGTTTAAAAGCAGTGGCAAACTGGAAGATGTTGAAGATAAAAAGCTATTGCACCAAATATTGGATTACTACCAGGAAACGCTGGCCCGTATCCGTACTTCAGAATTGAGTTATATTGAAAATGGAAGCAAGCTACAGGATATTTGTATAGATCAGGTGATTGAGAATGATGACGGGACAAATAATTATGAAAAAATTATACTGGAGCCTAAATATAAAAACCTGTGTAAAGCATTAATTCCGCGTGCCCAGCTGTTTGAAAGATATAATAATGTAATAGCTGAGGGTAACGATATTATTAAGCAGATAAATAATTTATACCCTAAAAATTAAAAGGAGTAAGAATTCACATTCTCACTCCTTTTAATCCCCAAATTGAATGATAGTATTTTATTTGTAATCAACCAAAACTTGTTTTGCTTCGCCCAAACCATCTATCCCCAGTTCAATAACATCACCGGCTTTAAGATATACAGGAGGTTTCATGCCAAGGGCAACACCGGCAGGCGTGCCTGTTGATATGATATCGCCTGGAAGTAAAGTCATGAATTGACTTGTGTAAGAGATGAGGTGCGGAATATCGAAAATAAAGTTAGCAGTAGTACCATTCTGCATTATTTTGCCGTTAACTTTTAGCCATAAATGCAGCTTATGAGGGTCGGCAATTTCATCTTTTGTTGCAAAGAAAGGGCCTATAGGTGCAAAGGTATCGCAGCCTTTTCCTTTGTCCCAGGTGCCGCCGCGCTCAATCTGAAACTCGCGTTCAGATACATCATTGTGCAATACATATCCGGCTACATAATCCATTGCATCTGCTTCGCTAACATAGCTTGCCTTTTTACCTATAACAACTGCCAGTTCAACTTCCCAGTCGGTTTTTACAGAGTTTTTAGGAATAATAATATTATCGAACGGGCCGGTAATTGCCGTTGTTGATTTCATGAATATAACAGGCTCCGTTGGCGGGGTTGCATTTGTTTCTTTTGCGTGATCGACATAGTTTAATCCAATGCAAACTATTTTCGACGGCCTTGCCAGCGGACAGCCAAGACGCACTTCTTCAGTAATTTCTGGCAACAGGCTATCCTCTAAAAAATAACTTAAACGGGTTAACCCGTCATTCTCTAAAAACGCCTCTCCATAATCTTCACCAAATGCAGAGGTATCGTATTTTTTATCATTAATTATTACGCCTGTCTTTTCTTTTCCGGCTTCGCCAAATCGTATTAGCTTCATAGTTTCTTTATTTCGAATTTATTTTTATTTCGGATTTCGGATGTTCGATTTCGGATTTATTTTTTCCTTGTCATCGGGCAATTTTCGAATTTTTTCAATTCCGAAATCGAACATCCGAAATCCAAAATCATTTTAATTATTAAGTGTGATAAACCCACCATCAATAGGGTAATCGGTACCGGTTATAAAACCAGCTTCATCCGAGCAGAGGTATAAGGCAAGTGCGGCTACTTCTTCCGGTTGCCCCATACGGCCAATTGGCTGCGATTTTGAAAGTTTATCAAAAATCTCTGCTTCCTGCCCGGCATAGTTTTTGGCAATAAAGCCATCAACAAAAGGTGTATGCACTCTTGCCGGGGAGATGCTGTTGCAGCGGATATTGTCGCTTAAATAATCGCGCGCTACCGATAGTGTCATGGCGTGGATTGCACCTTTGCTGGTTGAATAGGCAAACCTGTCTGTTATACCCACATGTGCAGCAACGGATGATGTATTTAATATTACCCCGCCATTATTTGTTTTCATTAACGGGATGGCAGCAAACAAGCAATTGTACACGCCCTTTACATTTACGTTGTAAACCTTGTCGAAATCAGCCTCGGCGGTGTTATCAGCGCGGCCAATGTGGGCAATGCCAGCGTTGTTTATTAAAATATCAATTTTACCAATCTTATTAAAGATATCAATAACCTGCTGTTGGCTGCTCACATCGCATTTAAAAATAAAGGCGGCGCCCCCGGCAGTTTTAATTTCGTTAACGGTATCGCTGGCGGCTTCTTCATTTAGTTCAATAATATGCACATTGGCGCCTTGCTTTGCGAAAAGGACTGACATGGCCTTCCCAATGCCGCTGCCACCGCCTGTTATTATTACTGATTTATTGGTTAGTTTAAACATTAGTTTATTCTTTATCTAAAGATTCCGTCATGCTGAACTTGTTTCAGCACCCCACTTGCTAAGTCACCCGCCTGGTTTACACCTTGTATGTGTACACTTTTATGATGAGGTGCCGAAACAAGTTCGGCATGACGTGTTTTTTATTCTACAGCGATACCCCTCTTTTCCATGGTATAAAATCATCCTGGCCTAATCTTACTGAGGCTGGTTCAATTTCTCCGCTGGCTACCTGTATCACATAATTTAATATGCGTTCGCCTGCCTGTTGAATAGTTTCTTCACCTTCAATTATTGTTCCGCAATTAATGTCGATAATATCGGGCATTTTTGTTGCAGTTGCCGTATTGGTTGATAGTTTAATAACAGGGGTAACCGGGTTACCTGTTGGCGTACCCAGACCGGTTGTAAACAAAACAATGGTTGCTCCTGCGCCAACTTCGGCAGTAGTGCTTTCCACGTCGCTGCCGGGAGTACAAAGCAGGTTAAGGCCGGGTTTTGATACTTTTGCAGGATAATCGAGCACATCGGTTACCGGTGATGTACCGCCTTTTTTAGCAGCACCTGCAGATTTTATAGCATCGGTAATTAAGCCATCCCTGATATTGCCAGGCGAGGGATTGGCATAAAATCCTGAACCATCGGCCACCGCACGTTTGTTATAGGTGGTCATCAGTTTCATAAAATAGTTTGCCTTATCTTCATCAACACAACGGTCACTTAGCTCCTGCTCTACGCCGCAAAGCTCAGGGAACTCTGAAAGAATAACTGAACCTCCCATTGTAACCAGTAAATCAGACACATAGCCTAATGCCGGGTTAGCAGAAATACCGGAAAAGCCATCAGACCCGCCACACTCCAAACCTATACAAAGTTTTGATAAAGGCGCAGGTTGGCGCTCCGTTTGGTTCGCCTGAATCAGCCCGGCAAAAGTTTGTTTCAAGGCTTGCTTTAACAGTTCGCTTTCGGTCCCTACCTTTTGCTGCTCAAGGATTACCAAAGGTTTGCTGAAATTTGCATCACGAACACTGATCTCGTGCTGCAAAATACTAACCTGCGCATTCTGACAACCAAGGCTTAAAATGGTAGCACCAGCAACATTTGGATGCGTAATGTATCCTGCAATTAATCCGCATAAAGTTTGCGCATCCGAGCGGGTGCAGCCGCAACCCATTTCGTGGGTAAGGAATTTTATACCATCAATATTTTTGAAAAACCTTTTTGAACCTGCTTTATCGGCTGTTGCTTTAATATCAGCATTTAGTATATCTTCAACCGATTTACCGGCCTGATACAGCTCCATCAATTGTTCTACATCACCTTCATAGCTTTTGGCTTTTTTGTAGCCAAGCTTGTCGCTCAAAGCTTCTTTTAAAACATCAATGTTACGGTTCTCACAAAAAACCAGCGGTACTACTATCCAATAATTTCCTGTACCAACAGCGCCATCGGCCCGGTGATAACCCATAAATGTTTTATCGGCAAATTTGGTTGTATCAGGTTTATGCCAGTCGAGCTTACGCTTGCCAAGCTGGAATTCGCCGGAGGCATGGCTTACTGTTTGGGTAGATATAGGGCCGCCTTGTGGTATTGGTTGGGTTGCCTTACCAACCAATACGCCATACATAAATATCTCCTGCCCCGGCTGTAATTCATTTATACTGAATTTATGCTTGGCCTCAACTTTATCCGTTAGTTGAAATGTTTGTCCATCAAAATTTATTATCGTTCCCTGCTCCAGATTTTGCAGGGCTACCAGCACATTGTCTTTTGGATGAATTTGTATATAACTGTTTTTTTGTATCGACATTATTTTATTCTCTATTGAAGGGTTAGTTCAACCACCGGGATCTCATAACCGGGTTTTTTAACCGGGAGCGTTACTACAAGATCGTCGGCATTTGCTTCTGATGGCTTGTATAAAAGTTCCGAATGATCATTTAAAAACTGTGCGTATTTTACTTTGTTTTTATAACCAGGCAATATCAATTTTCCATCAACCGGGTAAGTGTACAAATGTACATATAAACGATTAATAGCCTTGTTATAGGTAAGCTTGGTATTCTCCGGAGCTTTATAAGCATCGGGTGCGCTGGTACAATTGTAAATGGCGCTGCCATTGGCATGTGTCCAATAAGCAAGGCTATCCAAAGCGCGTGTTGCCCTGTAATCAAATTCGCCGCGTCCGGTTGGGCCAACATTGAGTATCAGGTTACCACCGTTACTTACCGATGTTATCAGCAGGTCTAATAACTGGCGGTGTGTTTTCCAGGTATTTTCATCGCGGTAATAGCCCCATGAGCCAGAGAAGGTTTGGCAGGTTTCCCATGTTTTGCCTTTATACTTTGCAAGTTCGGCGGTGCTTACCTGTTCAGGTGTTTCAAAATCTGCTCCGTCTTTATATTCATTCAGGTCGAGCCTGTTATTTACAATAATGCCTGGTTGCAGTTTTCTAACTAGTTTCAACAATTCTACCGAACCCCAGTCTTTAGCACCTTTTCCATGGCCGCTCTTTTGATCTTTTTTATCCCATGACCAATCCAGCCACAGCACGTCAATTTTTCCGTAATTGGTTAATAGTTCGGTTATCTGGTTACGCATGTACTCTCTGTATTTGGCCATGTCGCGCCCTTTATTTAAGCGGTCGTAATTTGCTTTGCTGGTATCAACCTGAACAAGGGGGTGGCAGTTGTCCATTGTATAATCAGGGTGGTGCCAGTCGAGCAGTGAATAATAAAATCCAACTTTTAATCCCTGAGCTCTTACGGCATTTACATACTCACGCACCAGATCGCGTTTTACTTTGGTATTAGTTACCTTATAGTCTGTATATTTTGAATCGAACAAACAGAAGCCTTCATGATGCTTGGTTGTCATCACCACATATTTCATCCCGGCAGCCTTGGCTTCTTTAGCCCACTTTGTCGGGTCGAAGTAATCAGGATTAAACTGATCAAAATACTTTTGATACTGCTCATTGCTCATGTGTTCGTTGTGCTTTACCCACTCGTGCCGTGCAGCGCCAGAGTAAAGACCAAAGTGAATAAACATACCAAAGCGGGAGTCTGTCCACCATTCCATCCGTTTTTGTTTTTGTGCATCAGTTTCCGTTCCAATACTTTTTTGCGCATGGGCAAACGAAACCATCATCCCCGCAATAATCAATAATAATTTAAGTTTCCGTATCATTTTATGGCTATTTATAATTTAGTTACAATTGAAATATCTTATCCATCAAAACCCATTTTTCGCCTTTGAACGATTTTTTCATTGGCTGCTGATATTTCCACATCAGCTCTTCCCACTCTTGCACCTTACTGTTTCCAGCATCCATTTCAGCCTTTTTTTCAAAGCTGAAGCTGTCGTTAGTTTCCATAATCATAAAGAGGCGGGTGTCGTACCTGTAGATCTCCATATTAATGATCCCTGAGTCAAGGATACTTTTACGGATCTCGGGCCAGATCTCTTCGTGATGCTTTTCGTACTCCCCTATCAAAACAAGGTCATCTTTTAAATCGAGTGTCAAACAGTATTTAGGCATGGTCAAATAATTCAGAGGGTCGGATTAATAGTCAATTGTACAAAGAATATTGTGATTAAAATTACAAAATCCGGGTAAAATACTATGCGATATTGGCATGGTTTTGAGCAGGCACGCCAATAGGTTTGGTATTAACGTACATGTTCGTTATACCAGCCCTATTAATTTATATTGGCATTTTTTCCACCTTAAAACGGCATTAATGCCACCCACTCTTATATTTTCATAGATTTATATTTGTAATATCAATTCATTATTAACTTTTTAATTATGAGCACACTCGATAAAAGATTTACAGCAACGCTGCAAAAAAGCCCTAACAAAGGTGGCTGGACTTACTTGATATGGCCCGAGTCGGTTGAGTTTTTTAAAACCCGTGGTTTGGTAAAGGTTAGGGGAACTGTAGATGGTCACCCATTCCGCAGTTCATTTATGGCGCTTGGGGATGGCACGCATAAGCTGCCTATAAAAGCTGAAATGCGTAAGGTAATTACAAAAGAAGCAGGTGATATTGTTAATATACATCTTGAAGAACGGATAATTGATTGATAGCGCAATGTCAACCCTATACAAAAAAGCGCCCCGTATCTCACCCCGGGACGCTTTTGTTACTGATAAATCAATAACAATCAACTAAATCCAGGCAAGGGTATCTCACGCCCGTACCTTTTCTCATGATCATTTAAGACCTATAAGTTCTTTAATATCTTCCTCCACATTTTACCAAGAATGTGAATATCAGCCAATTGTACAAATAATTTTACGATTAAAAATACCGGATACAGGTAAAATACTATGCGATATTGGCATTGTTTGGGGGGTATGCGAGGGATGAGGTGCTAACATTCGTGATAATTTATTATGTCGGGGGGTAGAGAAAAATCTATCTCACATTCACCCACAAAAAAAGCGCCCCGTATCTCACCCCGGGACGCTTCTGTTACTAATAAAATCAATAACAATCAACTAAATCCAGGCAAGGGGATCTCACTCCCGTACCTTTTCTCATGATCATTTAAGATCGATAAGTTCTTTAATGCTTTTCTGCATGTTTAATTTACCAGCCATATGACGCAAAAGATATTGGTTATGTTACTGATAAAATAAAATTTAATCAGCCGACGGGCCGCCCGGGCCGCCACCCGGAGGAGGACCACCAGGGCCAGGACCGCCAAAACCACCACGCATGCCCGGCATACCAGGGCCGCCCGGTGCTTTACCAGCAAACTTCTGAAAACGGTATGTAAATGTTAACAGGTAATATCTGCCTAAGCGGTTGGTATTGGTTTGCGTTACAAAACTTCCGTTTTGTGTGCTGCTATAGCCGGCATTCTGGTTAAATACATCCAATGCCGACAACCGCAATGTGGCCATGTTGCCTTTTAAAAACCGGCGTTCAATATAGGTGTTGAATATATTGGGATTTGTTGCGCCTTTGTATCCATAGTATAATGTTTTGGAGTAATCATAGCTGTATGTCCAATTTTTCCAAACATAGTTTTTGCCGTTCACACCCAAAACCCAGCTCCTGAAGTTATCATTTATACCAGGCTGGTTAATTGAGTTTTTCGACGAATTAATGGTGTAGGTAGTATTCAGCTCGGCATCAATAATATCTGTAATATCAACTCTGAAACGGATCCCCTGCGATGCTACAATAGTTTTAGCGATGTTTTTCTCAGTGGTAAAATCAAACGAAGTTGGGTCTACATTAGTGATGTATGATATGTTATTATTGTATTGCAGGTTACCTGTAAAGAACAGGTTATACCTCCTTTTTTCCCAGGGCTTGGCAAACACATAAAAGGCCTGTGCCGAATAATAACCGCTGGTGTTTAAGTACTGTGTTTCAATAGCCCCAGCAAGTTTATTGTTTGCCGGATAGTTACGCGGATAAGTAATAGTGTTTGATACTATTTTATTATCGGTTTGTATGAAAGAGAAATTGCTGAAGAATACATTCCCGGATTCGAAATTAAAGTTGTTATACCTTACCTGCAGGCTATTATTATATTCGGGTTTTAAGCCAGGGTTACCTGTAATAGGATATGACGCATTTGAGAAATCGGTAACCGGCTGCAATTCAGAGAAAGTGGGCTGGTTGCTGCTACCGCTATAGTTTAAACTTAATGATTGTGTGCGCGAAAAATTATAGATAAAGTGCGCATTTGGTGAAAAATTAAAAGCATTTGAATTGGTAGGTTTCCCTGTGGTTTGCGAGTATCCTTCTAAAACAGAGGGTTGAGCCGTTACACCTAATACATAGTTGTATTTCTTGTCGACAAAACGGTAGTTCAGCCCAAACCTATTGGTTATAAAAGTAAAGTTATAGTTATTGCTTAATAGGGGATAATTATTAATGGTGTTGTCTGATGCCAGCGTATCGGTTTGTTTATCGGCAGTTGTGTACGAGTGGCGGAAGTTATAGTTAACCTCGATATATGATTTTCTGCTTAATGGCTCGATGTACGAAAGCGATGTCCCGATGGTATCTGTGTGGCTGTTAGTATTAATAAATTGGTCGAGCGGTGCATTTATTGCACCGTGAATATCGGTATAAACCGGGTTTTGATATTGGTTACTTGTTGATCTTCCTGTACCAATATTGATGCTAAAATTCCGTCCGTGCCCATTAAACCTGTGGTTATACAAAACATTTATACCATAATTAGGAGCTGATGAACGGCTTATTGAATTAAAGCTATAATTTGATACAGTTGTAGTATCGTTAACCAGCAGGTTTGTACCATTTTGGGTGGTATTAACCCCTGCGTATGAGTATGACGGGCTTATTTTTAAGTAATTTATAGTGTCGGGTTTGTACTCAAGGTTGAAATTAAACCGGTGGTTTTGTTTTTCATCCTGTTTGGTGCTGTTTTGCGAGTTGGTGCTTGGATTAGCAAGCGAGAGATTATTTTGCAGGGTTTTGCTGATGGTATTTACAGAGTTATCCGAAAAACTGTAGCTGCCATAAACGGTTATCTTTTTTCCCCACGAGTCGCGGTAGTTAAGGCCTATGGAACGGGCTGTAGTTATGCCGTTTGCGGCAGTACTGTTACCCGGGCCACCTCCGCCTCCCTGCCTGCCACCGGGGCCGCCGCCGAAGTTAAAAAGGTTGGTGTTGGTATTGTTCAGGTTGCCTAAAATGGCGATCTGCTGCCCGTCGTTAAAATTAAACAGGTTTGCTTGCGCTACATAACGGGTTCCATCTTTAGTACCATCAATCTGCGGTATGGCATCGCGGCCAATGCCTGCGCTGCCCTGTCCAAAATATCCATGGTTGCGGCTTGGTTTTATGTTGATATTTAAAATAGTTTCAGGATCGCCGGTTTTTATGCCCGTAAGATTGGCCTGGTCGCCATAATCATTTACCATTTGCACATTTTGAACAGCATCGGCAGGTAAGTTTTGAGTGGCTGTTTTTAAATCGCCGCCAAAGAAATCTTTTCCGTTAACCCTAACCTTAGTTACGCTTTTTCCGCGGAAGGTCATATTGCCATCCTTATCTACATCGGCGCCCGGGATCTTTTTTATCATATCCTCAACAGGTGCACCATCCCTTACTTTATAAGCAGCAGCATTAAACTCAACAGTGTCCTCTTTTATTTTAACCGGCAATACATCGCTTATCACAACTGCATTTAACATAGTTGTTGACGGTTTCAAAATGATGGGCTTTAGGAATACAGTATTGTTGGTATTATCCAATGTTATATATCTCCTTATAGGCTCATACCCTACTGATTGGATAACCAAACTAAATTGAGACGCCTTTACGCTGTTAAAAATAAAGGCACCTTTTGTATCGGTTACGGTTGTAAAGCTGTCCTTGCCGG
>JABDFZ010000038.1 GCA_013286325.1 Bacteroidota bacterium
TTTACTATTGTTTTTTCATCAACTGTTAAATCAAAGTTTAAGGTTACACCGTTAAAAGCTTTAGGTGCCGCCGCCGCCTTCGTAGTATCATTATGACTAACAAATTTTATAAAATCGTAATCGCCAACAGTTGTTGAGGTGTTTAGCGGGATGTTAAATACCGTACCTGCTTCGGTGCTGGCTTTAATATCAATCTTCATATTATCAACCGGCCCGCTAAAGCTGAACCTTCCTGTACCGTAGGCAGTGCCATAATAAAGGTGGTTATCCTTAAACGTTGTATTTAACGCCATCAGGTTATTTGCAGTAAGCACAGTTTCAATGTCTGGATTCGCAAGATCATTTAAATCGACTGTTCCGGTTACACTACCCGTCCCTTTTTTAACATCCCTTAACACCATGTTATTTATTTTAACTACGCTGTTCGCAACCTCAAGCGTATCACTTACAGTATAGGGCGTTTTCAGGTAATTTACTGTAACGCCTGTATTGTTTAACATAATGGTACCATTAAACTGGGGCTTTGATACCGGGCCGGAGAGTTTTAATTTGGTAGAAACAGTGCCCTTAATATTCGAAACCAGGTCTTTTATAAAGGGCTCAAAAATTATAGCTTCGGTATGGTCCATTTTTACATCAAAATCAAGGTTGTCTTCCTTGTCGTGCCCGATCTGGTATATACCGGCAACATTCATGGTTTCAAGCCCGCGGTTGATGATGTTCAATTTAACGTTGGCCTGCTTACGGTCGTTACCAAGGTCCGATTCAATTTTTACATTGCCTACAAGTGTTTTATTCATTATTAAGGTATCAATACCTAAAGCCGCATCAACACCCGGTGATTTCATGATAGAACTAAAATTTACATCCCCATTTAGCGAACCTTTTAATTGTATCCCCGCAGCCTTTGTAAGCTGATTTAAGGTAGCCATGCTGAATTTTTGAAACGTAAGCTTAAGCTTATCAGCCGGGTTGTCGGAAATAAACCCGTCTATCTTAACTTTTTGCTGTCCGTTTGAAAGCTCAAAGCCCGATACCTGTGTCTTCCCGTCCAGGAATTTAACCCTTACCTTTTCAAGTATTTTCCAGTTCTGGTGCTCCAATATTACGTCCGACGGCAATATGTGTAGTTTGGCAGTAGTATCGCGCCCAAAATTTACCAGGCCGTAAAGGTCCAGCTGATTTACCGCGTCTTTATCCGACAACTTAACGTTAAAGTTTAAGCTGTCGTTTTTTATGAAATTGGTTACAGTAATGTTCTTAATAAACAGGCTGTCGGTAATATTCACCTTGTTTAATGATAAGTTTAGCCCTAAAAAATCATTACTTGTGCTTTCGTCAATGATAAAATCATGGAAAACAATTTTACCCAATTTTATAGTTTTGATATAGGCATTTAATATTGCTGTTTCCTTCTCCGAGTTAAAATCACCGTTAAATGTTCCCTGATCAGGAATTTTAAGATCGGGCATAAAAATGGCGATCAGCGGATCGATTTTTTTGAGGTTTAAATTGAAGGAAAAGTCCTGTGGTTTGGGTTTAACAATATCTGTTTTTAACGAAGGGATATACTTTTTAACAACAGTTTTAAAATAAGAAGGCAGTGTTGGCAAATCATAGCTTCCTTTAATATAACCATCCGCAACGTCCGATTTTAATGTAATAGCTCTTGCATTGCCTTCGCCGCTGGCTGTTAAAAGCACAGTATCCAGCACATAATCATTACGTGGATCGACTATCCGTATCTTTGTTAAAGCAGCCTGGCCGGTAAGATTATTAAGGTTATTACCCGAAAAATTAGTTGTTATTAATGTACTGAAGGTAATGGTATCATTTAGCAGTTTTAGGTCATGCAGTCTTGCACTATCAATTTTTGCCGAGAAACTATAAACTGGCAATGCCGGGTTCAGGTCAATACTGCCATTACCGCTTAGTTTAATTTTTTTATCACTTATTGATAATTTACCGCTGGCCACTTTTTTAATAAAGCTGCCATTTACCGCAACATTATGATAGTTGTACCCTTTAAAATTTAACTCGCTTATCTTAGCATCGAGGTTTTCATTTAAGTTTTTAAGATTATCGCCGCTACCTTTAACGTTGGCCATCATAGTAACGCGGCCAAGCGTTTCTTCATCAAGCAGGTTGCCGATATCAAATGCATAGGTGTTTAATTTGCCGCTATATGATGGTGTGCCTGCCTTGTTTATTTTTAAGTTTATATCCGGATCAAAGCGGCCCAGTTTGGTTTTAAATGTTCCGTAAGCAACAAAATCGTTCTGTAAACCGCTAAACCGCCCTGTGAAATTAATGTTACCAAACTTGGAGATAATGTCAGGTACTTTGGCATAACGTTTTCCTGTAAAATTGCTATACAGGTAATCCAGGTCGGCCTTGTTGGTAGCTATCTGGTCAAAATTCAGTTCAAGGAAGGTGTTATCCCAATCGGGAAGGCCCTTCAAACTAAAATCGCCCTTTATATAAGTTGCCTTGCCACCTGTAATAGTAAGACTTTTTGCCCTAAGATTATTTACATATCCCTTTATGCGTCCGTCAAGCCCTAAATCAAACTTTACATATTCAAGCCCATCAGTAAAATAAGCAATATCTGCTGATGAGACTTGAGACGATTTAAAATCGCCATCCATATAAACTTTATCCTCAATATGACTACCTACATCATCAAAGGACTTAAATTTCATCCTGAAATAATTTTTTATGGTAGAGTGGTTTGTTAAAATGAACAGGTTTTGCGCCAATATCTGGTTGCTGTCGATAGTAGCGTGGGCATTAAATTTTTTCAGGAAAAACCCACTCTTTTCATGCAGGGTAAGGTTACTTACATCACCTTTGAACAGGTGATTAACCAAGTCCATGTTTTTTATTACAGTACTGAATTTTTTTACGTCGAGGTCATCAAAGTTGATTCCCTTTATCAGTGTATCAACCAGCTTATTTTTAAAACGGAAGTGAAAATTATTTATGGCGACGGTCTCAAACACCATTTTCCATGGCTTACTGGTAGTTTTGGTTGTATCGGGCGAATTAAAATAATCAATGATAAATTTAAGGTTCGAAGTACTATCCTTTTGTGTTTTAAGATAGGCAGAACCATTGTCAAGCTGTATCAGCTTAAAATCAATGATACGGTTATGAATGCTGCTGAAAAGTGAAAACCCGTTTAAATCGATCTCAAGTTTTGGAGTGCTTATTAAAGTGTCCTTTTGTTTATCCAGGACATACAAACCTTCGATCATTATAGATGAAAAAGGCTGGATATAAAGGCTTTTGATACCAACCTCAGTATTTAATTTCCCGGATAAATAACCCGCTGCCTTTTTTGCAGCCCAGGTTTGCACTGGCTTATACTGAAACACCAATAGTAATATGCTAAATACCAACAGGATGACCAATACTATACTTAGCGCTATTTTGAGTAGTTTTTTAATAACTTTGCCGTTTAAATAATGGGTGAATTAGTGAGTTAGCGAATTAGCGATTGATGTTAGTTGTTGATTTAACACCGACAAGCCAATATGGTTTAATATTAATCGCAAATTTTAACTCATATATAACTATAGTTTTAAATCACTAATTCGCTAACTCACTAATTAATAATTCATTCACTAATTCAAAAACACGTGCCTGTAATTTTAGGAATCGAATCTTCATGTGATGAAACCTCAGCCTCGGTTTGTGTTGACGGGATGATATTAAGCAATGTTATTGCCAATCAAACCATACACGAAGCTTATGGAGGCGTTGTCCCTGAGCTTGCCTCAAGGGTTCATCAGCAAAATATTGTTCCCGCTGTTCAACAAGCATTATTAAACGCAAAAGTAAACAAAAATGATATTGATGCCGTAGCTTTTACACGCGGGCCCGGACTTTTAGGTTCGTTGCTGGTAGGCGTATCATTTGCAAAGGCTTTTGCGCTTGCCAAAAACATACCGCTTATTGACATAAACCATATGCAGGCGCATGTGCTGGCACATTTTATTGGCGATAATAAGCCATCCTTCCCCTTTTTATGTTTAACCGTATCAGGCGGGCATACACAAATAGTTTTGGTGAAAGACTACTTTGATATGGAAGTTATAGGGCAGACGCTTGATGACGCTGCCGGAGAGGCTATGGATAAAACCAGCAAAATCTTAGGTTTGCCCTATCCCGGCGGTCCTTTAATTGATAAATATGCGCGGTTAGGTAATCCGGATGCTTATAAATTCCCCGAGCCGCAGATACCCAATTTTGATTTTAGCTTTAGCGGTTTAAAAACCTCTATACTTTATTTTATAAGGGATAATGTAGCCGCAAACCCCGATTTTATACAGCAGCATTTGAACGATATTTGTGCCTCTGTTGAAAAACGGATCAGCACTATTTTATTAAACAAGCTTAATAAGGCTGCTTTGGCTTACGGTATTAAGGATATTGCTTTAGCCGGCGGGGTATCGGCTAATACAGGTTTACGGCAGGGTTTGATGGCGCTGTGCGAAAAAAATAACTGGCGTAGCTTTATACCAAAGCTGGAGTATTGCACCGATAATGCAGCCATGATAGCTATTGCCGGGCATTATAAATTTTTAAAGGGCGAGTTTGTAGGGCAGGAAGTAACGCCTTTGGCAAGAATGCCTTTTTAAGGAGTCAATAGACCATGGACCATAGTCCATAATCTATTAGAAGTTATAAATTATGTAAACAAAGTTGTTTATGGACTATGGACCATCGACTATTGACTGACAATCATGAACATACCATCTCTTATTTTTTGGGCATTTTTTGTATTGCCGCTGATTGCATTTTTAATATGGATTATGCGTCAGGATAAACGCAAAGGCGCCACTGGCCTTGTAGTTTTAGCTATACTGGTTGTTGGCGGTATAGTTTATATGTACTGGAAAACAAAAGGACTATAAACGCTGTAAATGTAAAGAGCCAGGAAAGATACATGTTGCATCCATCCCTGGCTCTTTACTCTATTTGTTATATAATTACTACTTATTCAACTGGTTTAATATCGGGTGATCTAAGGTTGCAATTTGTTTATGCCCGTCTTTTAGTTCGTCAAAAACAACAATTTCGTTAAGCCCTTTCTTCAGCCATGATGCCGGGATGTATAATGTTTGCTGCGGGCCGATATTCCAATATTTACCCAGGTTATGGCCATTTAAAAACACAAAGCCTTTTCCAAAACTGTGCAGGTCTAAATAGGTATCGCCAACTGTATTTAGGTTGAATGTGCCTTTATATAATGCAGGTTGTAGTTCTTTACTCTCTTTGTTAACACTGAATTTTAATCCTGCTGTTGAGCTGAATGGAAACTTATACATTTTCCAGCCAGCGAGTTCCTGATCATTCAGCGTTACTTTTTCTGTAATTCCCTGGCGATTATCGGTTAAATACGATCCATAATTAATGCGCCCATTATTTTCAACCAAAATATCTAAAGTCGCGCCTTTTTCGCCACTTAACTGAAGCGAATCCTGTTTAAGTCTGCGATCTAATACGCTGATGCGTTTGCCATTTAAATAAACTGTGGCATAATCGCGCATTTGTTTAATTTTTAAAAGACCCGATGCTGCATTTTTTAGCGTGGTGCGATACAATACAAAGCCATAACCCTGGCCAAGATCTTCAAAACAAAGTGGCTTATCTGCAATAACCGGGCTTCCCAGGTTGGCGAATAAAGCAGCCTTGTTAACCAGTTTAATATTTGGAATAGCTATAGTTTTGCTTTTTGCAGGGATAGCAGGTAAATGTACTCCTGCCGGTAAATGCTTTTCAATTACTGCGCGGAACTTATAAAACTTAGCTGTTGGGTTACCCGATTCATCCAAAGGGGCATCATAATCATAGCTGGAAGTTTGCGGCAAATATGGTTCGTTTTTACCCATGTTGGCACCATTCATGAAGCCACGGGTTGTACCACCATGAAACATGTACAAATTGATAGAGATCCCGGCAGATAAAACTTCATCAAGTTTTTTTGCATCCTCATCAGCGTTACTGCCCTGGTGCGGGTTGCCCCAGCTATCAAACCAACCCGGGTACCATTCAGCTATGTAGTATGGGCCTTTGCCTTCATGATATTTATTAATTAATGTTTTTACCTCTTTTGGATTATCTAATCCGTTAACTGCTGGCAGGTAGCCGGGTAAATACCCGGCAGGCATTTGCGAAGGACCATCGCAAGTGAAAAGCAAACCTGTAAAGCCACCCTCACGGAATATTTTGCGGTTAATATCAAGATATTCCTTGTCGTTGCTGTATGAGCCATATTCGTTTTCTATCTGCACCATCAGGATATTACCGCCGTTGGTTATCAGCAATGGCGAAAGCTGCTTGCCTAATTGCATAATATAGTCACGATAGTATTTTAAAAACTTAGGGTCTTTACTGCGCACTTTCAGGTCTTTATCTTTTAGCAGCCAATACGGATATCCACCAAATTCCCATTCAGCACAGGCATAGGGGCTTGGGCGTAACACCACCCACAAACCTTCTTCCTTTGCTATGCGCACAAACTCGGCAATATCATTATTTCCTGTAAAGTCAAACTTACCTTCTTCGGGTTCCTGTGCGTTCCAGAAAACGTAGGTGCCAATGGTATTCAGGCCCATAGCCTTCGCCATTTTCATACGCTGGCGCCAGTAGGCGCGGGGAATACGGGTGCAGTGCATTTCGCCCGAGATTAATTGTAGCGGCTTTCCGTCAAGCATAAATGCGGAATCGCCAAGAGCGAAGATGTGCTTCAGTTTTTGAGCATCGCACAGGTTTGAAAGGATCGTTAAAACGAAACAGAACAGGATAAGTTTTTTCATTGTGTTTATTGGTTTCAGTAAGAATGAGGCTTGTTACAAATAGTTATTTTGTAATGATGTCATTATTACAGTTATTAATAAAAGCCCGCAATTTAGTAAAATTTAATAAAGTTGCCAGAATAGATGATAGCAATATGATTTAACCACACTCCGGTTTACTCACCAGGTCATCGCTACGCTTGACCGCCCTCTCTTCGCCTGTGGCGGAAAGAGGGCAGCTTCAGTTTATTGTTTTCCCCTCTTTTTTGCTTGCAAAAGAGAGGGGCGACCAGCGAAGCGTAGTCGGGGTGAGTAGATATACATACGACAATATGAAACACGTTATCATCCAAATTTTGGTAGTGTCTCAGTCTGAATTTTATTCTTGAAATTTTGTTAGAAATCCTGTTATTCTGATTGATCTATTTTCTTCAGTACCCATTTCAACATATTCAAAATACATATCAATCCATTTAAAGAATAGGTCGTATGGTATATATCCTTTGTGGTCTTTTGGTTTTTCAGAAAAGATAATAAAGTCTTTAATTTTAATAATTGGTGTACCGTCTTCTTTTAAGTTACTATTAGTTAAGGCGAGGACAACATCTTCTTGATAATGTATCATAAACAAACTTAAATCAAAAAAGCCACTTGTTGGTAGTGTCTCGGTTTGAAAAATAAATATTATATTGCAGGCGGAAATGGTGTCTTCCATTCAAAAACCGCATTCGCTGATGACGCCTGCAACATCGATCAATAGCAATAAAGCTTATTGATATAACTGTTTGTGGGTGAAAATTTTAAACTCCATATCATACAAAAAACTAATTGCACGGGCAGGCATAGCTCCTGTATTTACATCCTGTATTTTTGTTAATCCTAAAGCCATTAAACACAATGACTGAAAATAAAGCTATACCTTTTAAAGAGCATTTCGCCATTTTAAAACACCTGGTACGCTGGACGGTATTGGTAATACCTGTTGCCCTTGCTATTGGCAGTATGGTGGCCTTTTTCCTTTGGGCATTAAGCGCGGCTATTCATTTTCGTTTTGATCATAAATGGTTGTTATTCCTACTCCCGATTGCAGGTTTGCTCATCAATTTTATTTATCAGTCTGTTGGGAAATCTTCCGAAAAAGGGAACAACCTTATAATGGAGCAGATTCATGAAGAAGGTGGCGGGGTGCCTAAAAGAATGGCACCGATTATTTTAATTACCACTATTATCACGCATTTATTCGGCGGTTCTGCCGGGCGCGAAGGAACCGCAGTTCAAATCGGCGGTAGTATCGCAGCTATGTTTGGGAAGTGGTTTAAACTTGATGGAAAAGATATGCGGTTGATGCTGACGGCAGGCATTGCAGCAGGATTCGGCGCCGTATTTGGTACCCCTGTAACAGGTGCAATTTTTGCCATAGAAGTTTTAACCATAGGCCGGATTAAATATGATGCTTTATTACCCGCTTTAATAGCATCTGTAATAGGTGACCTTACTGTTGCAGCCTGGCACGTAACGCATACGCAATATCATATCGATCCCCTACCACATGCTGATAATTTTATTGCCGGGTTTCTTCATTTTGATGTGCTGCTGCTTGGAAAAGTTATTGTTGCTTCGGCTGCATTCGGATTAGCCAGCTTCCTTTTTGCCGGAATGGTGCATGAGATAAAAAATATATGCCTTAAGCTATTTAAATATAAATGGATGATACCCGTTCTCGGTGGCTTAATAATCATCGGCCTAACCTTTTTAAATGGCAAGCCAGATTACCTGAGCCTCGGTATCGACGCTGAACATGCCGGCGCTGTTACCATACCTTCAGCCTTTAATGCCGGGGGGGCAGATACCTGGAGCTGGCTATGGAAAACCATTTATACAACGGTTACTCTGGCAACCGGATTTAAGGGCGGAGAAGTAACCCCCCTGTTTTACATTGGGGCAACATTAGGCAATACTTTGTCGGCTTTATTAAATGCACCGGTTAGCCTTTTTGCAGCTTTAGGTTTTATTGCCGTTTTTGCAGGAGCCACCAACACACCATTGGCCTGTACTTTTATGGGTGTAGAACTATTCGGCGGCGAACATGCCTTGTTGTTTGCTGTAGCCTGCTTTACTGCATACTTCTTTAGCGGGAATTCGGGCATTTACAGTTCACAACGGATAGCCGTCCCGAAAATATTTGATGATGATTATGCTGGCGAGGCTTCCATTGCAGATGCTGCAAAACGAAGGGGGTATATGTATCAGAAACTGAGGAAATACAGGCTTAAAAAGTGATTTTTGAATGGCTATGGGTCATTGGCTTCTATTTCTTTTTCTTTGACGCCTTAGCTTGAGGATTAAAATCCAGTGCGAGTTTTATCCAGTGGTCAAAGTCCTTTTGTGTTTGAAAGGCCTCATCGCTCACATAAACAAAATCCTTACTCGGCCTGCCTTGAATTATCATCTGGCGGGTGCCGTTTTCTTCCAATGCGGTATCCATAGCATCGGCCCCGATCCGGCAAAGCATTTCGTCTTCACTGACACAAACGCACATCTTTCCATCAACCATAAAACATACCCCGCGAAACATTTCTTTTTCTTCCACATCGGGTAAATGAGCCAGCGCTTCCCTTATCCGGTCTGCTAGTTTTGTATTGTAAGCCATGCTGATTTATTGGTTATTAAGCTGATGGTTAAAATTAAGCATAAATATATCGAGTTTGGAAATCATCTTGTAGCGTAGTCGACTCACCCCGACTGCGCTGCGCTTGTCGACCCTCTCTACGACAAGTCGTAAAGAGGGTAGCTTCAGCTCTTATTGTTTTACCCTCTTTTTTGCTTGCAAAAGAGAGGGTGGTCGAGCGAAGCAAAGACCGGGTGAGTAGATTCATCAGCATGCAATTAAGTTTGACGAGTTTACTTATGCAATCCTAAGCTATTTAATATCAACTTTTTTACATTAAATTTATGCTGTTTTTGCAATATATCCCCGATATTGATACCCACCACTAATAACCTGAAATTATGAAATCGTTTTTTACTTCGCTTGTTGTACTGTTCCTGATTTGCCCTTTTGTACTGCTGGCACAAACCGGGAAGGTTTACGATAATTTATCGTTACCCAGCAAAATATTAAAGATGGATCGCAAATATGCGGTCTACCTGCCACCGGGGTATGAGACCTCCGACCGCAGCTATCCCATACTTTATCTTTTGCATGGCAGTGGCGACGACCAAACCGGCTGGGTGCAATTTGGCGAAGTACTAAATATAACCGATAAGGCCATAGCCGATGGTACTGCAACACCAATGATAATTATTATGCCCGACGGAAATACTGGCCGCAGGGGCTATTTTAATGATATAAAAGGCGACTGGAATTATGAGGATTTCTTTTTTAAGGAATTGGTGCCTTATGTAGAAAAGAAATATCGTGTAAAAGGTGAAAAACGTTTTCGTGCGATTTCGGGTTTATCAATGGGCGGCGGAGGTACGTTTATGTATGCCCTGCATCACCCGGAAATGTTTTCATCTGCCTGCCCTTTAAGCGCAGCTGTGGGGCCGCTAACGTTGGATGATGCAAGGAAGACCATCACCAAAAACAATCCCGGCATTGCCGATTCACTGATAGTTAATTATTATAACCGTCACAGTGCGCTGGCTTTGATAAATAACATGCCCGATGATCAGAAAAAAGCGGTTCGCTGGTATATTGATGATGGCGATGATGATTTTTTATACGAAGGCAATTGCCTGGTGCATATAGCTATGCGAAAAAAAGGATATACCGCACGAGTTCCGGATCAGAGATGGCGCCCATACCTGGACCTACTGGCGGGCTTCATTGCCAAACGTACTGGAGTTTGTATCGGAAGCTTTTCACCAGTATTAATTTATATAAGGCAACCAGGATCTATATGTTAACGTTTTGATTAAGAAGTGACAATATTAACCGATCAATACTATTAAAGAGCCAATAAATATGGAACGTCGTCAATTTTTAAGAAACACAGCTATAACGGCAGGCGCTTTTGCGCTTTTAGGTAATAAAAGCTTTGCATCAATGCTTGCCGACCCCGCTTATCAGTTTAGACCATTACGTAATAACGTTGGCATGTTTGCTGAACAGGGCGGAACGATTGCATGGATGATAAACAAAGAAGGTATAGTTGTGGTTGATGCCGAATTTCCTGATCCGGCTACACATCTTATCGCTGAATTAAAAAAACAATCGGAGCTTCCGTTTGAGTGGCTGATCAATACCCATCATCATGGCGACCATACCAGCGGAAATATTTCGTTCAAAGGAATCGTTAAAAATGTAGCCGCTCATGAAAACTCGCTGGCTAATCAAAAAAGGGTTGCGCAAAAGGCCAATAATGAAGATAAACAGCTTTATGCAGATGCTACATTTAAAGATAAGTGGAAAATAAAAGTAGGTGATGAACATATAACTGCACATTATTTCGGCGTCGGCCATACCAATGGCGATGCCATGATCCATTTTGAAAATGCAAATATTGTGCATGCCGGCGACCTTGTTTTTAACCGCCGCTATCCTTTTGTTGATAATAGTGCGGGCGCTTCGGCAAAGCACTGGCCACAGGCATTGGAGCAGGCAACTAAACAGTTTAATAAGGATACCATGTTTGTGTTTGGTCATGCGTTTGATCCGCAGAAAGTAATTGGTACCATGGATGATGTTAAAGCCATGCAAAACTTTATGGAAAAGCTGCAAGCTTATGTTGCAGGCGGCATTAAAGCAGGTAAAACAAAAGAAGAGATCCTGCAGGCAACATCCATACCGGGTGTAAGCGACTGGCAAGGCGATGGCATACAACGCGGCATCACAGCAGCTTACGAAGAACTGACGAAAATATAACCCGGCACTGATTTCGCGAATTACTTAATTAGCAACTGCTAACACAACTCATATGAAAATATTACCTGCAATACTGTTTTTTGCTTTTTTTATACCATCTGCCAAAAATTCAACATCGCAAGAGGTGCTGCAAAGCATGTATAAAAGATATCATGATAAGTGGCATACCTCATTAAAATTTAACCAGACTACTGAACGTTTCAGGAATGATAGTTTAATAAAATCGGATACATGGTATGAAACTATTGTTTACCCCGATTTGCTAAGGATAGATTTTGATAAAGCAAAAAGCGCTAATGGCATAATTTTCAGGCACGACTCAACGTATGTGTTTCGTGATAATAAAATAGTACGCAGCATAAAGAATGAAAACGAGCTGATATTTTTCCTTGGCGGGATGTATTTTATGCCTTTTGATAAGGTATTAGGTCACTTTGCCGAGCTGCATTACGATCTTTCAAAATTTCATACCAGCACCTGGAAAGGCAAGCCGGTTTTTGTTTTAGGAGCCGATAAGGATAACGATAAAGTAAACCAACTTTGGATTGACCAGAAAAAAATGGTAGCCATAAGATTTATTAAATATGATGGCGGAAGCATACAAGAGGGGACTTTTGAAGAGCAAATACCACTTAAAAGTGCCTGGAGTGAAACCAAATGTAAATTTTATGCAAATGGCAAGCTGCTACAAACTGAAACTTATCACGATGTGGTGGCTAACGAGCCTGTTGATAAGAGCATATTTGAGCCGTCCTCATTTGCGAAATAAAATCTTTTAACTACAGGTCAGCGGGTAAGCTCTGCTATCACTTCGTCGGTTGTCCCTGTTTCACCTATTCTCGGGAAGATTATTTTTTGGCTGTGTTCATGTGCTGTTAAAATCATATCAGTCATGGCATCAGTAGCGAAGGTTATATTATAACCAAGTTCACTCGCCTGCCTTGCGGTACCCTCAACGCCTATACTGGTTGATATCCCACCTATTACAATCCCGGTTACCTCTCTTTTTTTCAATTCATCATTCAGGGCTGTTTCAAAAAAGGCACCCCAGGTGTGTTTGGTAATAAAAATATCATCAGGCTGTGTTTCAATTTCGGGGGTTATCTCCAGCCAGTCTGCTTTATATGTTCTGGCTGGCGCAGTACTGGGATCTTTGCGCGACTTTGTCCAGGTAGCGCCAGCTGTATTTACATTTACAATAACTATGGGCTGCCCTGCCTTGCGAAAAGCCGCAACCAGCTTTGCGCAATTTGCTAAAACATCCTGAACGGGATGTGCCAAAGGGTATTCAACTATGCCTTTTTGCAGGTCGATTAAAATCAGTGCTGTGTTTTTATCAAGTGCTGTTATCATGTCTTTATAGGTTAATGTTCAAAATTACTTGTTTAACCACTTAAACAATCTTGTATTACACATCCGTTACGTTATTTTTACATACTCAGGGAAGTTGAACAATCAATAAGGTGTTGAGAAAAGTAATTTATCCTATCTTTAAGTAAATTATCCATCCTAAAACCATGACCAAGCATATCAAAACCTTAATTGCTTTATTGCTGTTGCCAGTTGCTTTGTGGGCACAAGATAAGCCAATGGTTATCCCGCTTTGGGAAAAAGGAGCGCCTGGCTTTGAAAGCCGCCGCAACGAACCCGAACAAGCTAAGGATTACTGGGTGAAGAATATTCATAATCCATCGCTCACGGTATTTTTACCGCCGAAAGATAAAGCCAATGGTGCAGCTGTTGTTATTTGTCCGGGTGGAGGGCACAGGCTTTTGGTTTATACTGCCGAAGGGATAGACCCGGCCAAGTTTTTGAATAATTTAGGGGTAACCGTATTTGTATTGAAATACCGTTTAGGCCGTGACACACTTTCGCCATATAAGATTGATGTACATGCCAAACAAGATGGCTTCAGGGCTATGCGACTTGTGCGTAGTCGTGCGGCTGAATTTGGCATTGATACCAACCGCATTGGAATGATGGGTTTTTCGGCAGGTGGTGAGGTGGTTGATATGGTAGCTTTTGATAAAGGTATGGGCAATGCCAATGCTATTGATCCGATTGATCGCCAAAGTTCAAGACCAGCCTTTGTAATACAAATATATCCCGGGCCATTGTATATCCCTGATGTAATTCCGGCGGATGCGCCACCTGCATTTTTGCTCGCCGCTAATGATGATCCCTGCTGTTCTGTATCAGTAATGCAGCTGTTGCAACGCTACCGTGATGCTAAAGTGCCTGTTGAGGCGCATTTATTTACCCAGGGGGCGCATGGCTTTAATATGGGACAAAGATCGAAGCTTAAATCTATCAATACCTGGCCGCAAAGACTGGCCGACTGGCTTTCGGACAATAATATTTTACAACCTGTAAATGGTGTAAGGCCTAAGGTGATGCATTGATATTTTGCATGACGCATAGTTTACTCACCCGATCGGGTGAGTAGAATTGCCGATTTGTTTCCCCTGCGTAATTTTCACTGATTCATAAACCTTATGCTTTATGAATGTGTTATCTTTAAATAAATCCAAACAGATTATGGCAAATTTCCAGGAGATCATAGCATCAGATAAACCGGTATTGGTTGATTTTTCGGCAGAGTGGTGCGGGCCGTGTAAAATGATGCCGCCTATATTAAAGCAGGTAAAAGATGCCTTAGGCGATAAAGTGACTATTATTAAAATTGATATTGATAAAAATCCGGCCGCTGCTAATGCTTACAGGGTGCAAAGCGTGCCTACATTAATGATATTTAAAAACAGCGAAACCAAATGGCGTCAAAGCGGGGTTTTGCAAGCTAACCAGCTACAGCAGGTTATTGAACAATATGTGTAAAGTAGCCAGTTAAGTTAACTCAATATTCCAGTTCGCGGCAGTCGAAACCGGCTGTTTGCAGGATTGCCTCGATATACCGGGGTGAGATATTGCTCGATTCTACTCTTAAAATATTATCACAGTCTTCAAGATCAAAGTTCCAGCCACTAATAGCGGGGACTGCTGTTAGCAAGGGTTTAACATCATTAACCTGTTCGGCCTTTTCAACGCTTGTTGTGAAAATTAGTACATCCATTGTTTTCAGTCTTAGGGTAAAGCTGGGAGTCCTGTGTCAGTATGATCGATTTCGGACTCCCGGCTTTGGGTTTATTTAAATTCTACAGCTTTTGATACAATGACTGTTGAGAATCATGATTTAGGACAAAAACGTCTGAATTTATTTTTACTCAGCAGCTTTTTGTTCGCTGGTTTTGGCATCGTTCCAATAATCTTCCATCGGGTGCCCGCCATGCCTGCCCCACCTGCCATGACCACAATCACGCATACGAGCTTTAAATTTTTCCCGTTCTTCAGGGGTCATGTTTTTAAGGCGATCCTCCAGCTTGTGGCGCATCCAATGATCGCCGCCGCGTCCAAAACGACCGGGGCCGCCTTTGCCAAAGCCAAATAGTATTTTACATAAAACAAATATGCCCATGGCCTGCCAAAATGTAATAACACCTACATGGAGTATACCTGGCAGTAAATAATTCCATAAATTCATCACTATAAAACTAATGACGGACAGAAAGGCGGCAACTGCCAATGGAATAAATATAAATCGCCTTTTATAAAAGAATGGTCTCATGTTTTTAATTTTTAATATTCTGTAATTTCCTCATACAATTGTTTAAGCCGCGTACGCAAATGCAATACTGCATACCTTTTACGCGATACCAGGGTTTGAACCTTTTCGCCCGTCAGTTCGGCTATTTCAGCAAACGACATATCATCAAGTTCGTGCCATATAAAAACCTGCCTTTGTTCTTCTGGCAGCTCATCAAGCGCATAAAATAACTGCTCCCAAAAAAGGTTGCGCAGGTATTCCGTTTCCGGCGTATTGGCTTCTTTCATCAGGATGGCTTTAAAGTCCGGAGCCTCATCGTCATCCTCTTCGGTAAGCATATCATCCAGCAAAGTTTCTGTATGCTTTTTATGCTTGTCAAGTATTTTATTACGGGCAACCCTGTACAACCATGCGCTGGTTTGCTCAATAGGCTCCGAATTTATTACTGAACTAAACTGGAACCAAACATCCTGCAGAATGTCTTCAGCATCGGCATCGTTCTTAACCCTGCGCCTGATAAAGCCCAGCAAGTTTTTACCATACGCTCCAATGGCTTGTATGATGGTCTTGTGGTTTTCTTCGGGCATTACGGCTGTTATCAATTTTATTGTTATTTAATATAGAAGACGACTGGCATTTAAAAACATTTTAAATTTTTTATTTTTTTGTTGATTAAGTTGATTGGCTTGGATTGAGTTAAATTGCAGATGTAAATATCAACCTAAAATAATGCCAATGAACTAATGATGCAGTGAACCAATGAATAAGCTAAATTACTATAACATATTGGCTATGCTTGCTTCCGCCTGCCTGGCTATGTTTATTCCGTTCGAATTGGTACTGCTTTCGTACGCTATACTTGGGCCTGCACATTATCTAACAGAAATATCATGGCTTAAAGGGCGGCAGTTTTTCACTCTTAAAAAGTACGATTATCTTCTTATAATAGCCACTACCATTTTATGCCTGCTGGTGAAATTACCTTCGGCCAACCTTATCTTTTACACTTTTGGTCTTTCACTTATACTATTAGCTATAAGCAGTAACATTAACCGGCTTATTGCTTTTATACTGCTTATTGCAGCAGGATATTTTCTGCTTTCGCACAATTTATTGCGTACAATTTTCGGCCTTTACATACCTACACTTATTCACGTGTATGTATTTACCGGTGCATTCATGTTATTTGGAGCATTGAAGAGCAAAAATGTTTCAGGCTATATGGCATTTTTTACATTTTTACTATGCCCGGTATTATTATGCGTGTTGTTTACCGGATTGCACACCGCCCCATCAACCTGGGCAATGAGTAATTACGGGCACTTTAAAAGTTTAAATACAACCAGCCTGCGCAGTCAAACTATAAATATTTACACTAATCAGGCAAGTATCATTTTAACCCGATTGATAGCATTTGCCTATACCTATCATTATATTAACTGGTTTAGCAAAACCCGTGTAATTAACTGGCACCGCATTTCACTACCTACAGCAATAATCATCGGGTTAATATGGATAGCATCAGTCACGCTATATTTCTATAATTATCGCCTGGGTATTAAATGGTTGTTTCTGCTAAGCCTGGTGCATGTAATATTGGAATTCCCGCTGAACCATCGCAGTTTTATCGGGATAGGGAGAATTATCAGGGCGACGGTTCGTTAGCTCATCAGTATTGATAGTTGGGTTTCTCAATAAAATAATCCCAAATCTCAAACAAAAATAATCTGTTTATCTTTATCTCTCTTATACTATGGACTACACATTAACTGCTATACAAACAAAATTGCTTTATCTTTTTTTGGGGTTGGCGGTTTTGATAAACTTTAGCGGCTTGTTGATCCCTGTTCAGGCCCCCGATGCTGCCATATATGCGCTTATTGCCAAAACAATGGTTCAGCATCATAATTATACCGAGCTATTTTATCACGGTACCGACTGGCTTGATAAGCCGCATTTTCCATTCTGGATAACCGCACTTTCATTTCAATTATTTGGCTTTACAACCGGGGCCTATAAACTACCCGGAATCCTGTTTTTAATGATGGGCGCTTTTTATACTTATCTTTTTGCCAAAGAATTGTATAACAAGCAAATAGCTGTATTGAGTGTATTTATATTGCTTACAGCACAGCACATTGTACTTTCAAATAACGATGTAAGGGCCGAGCCTTATTTAACCGGATTAATTATTGCAGGTGTTTATCATCTTTATAAATCATATATCAATAACAGTTTTTGGCAATTGTTTTTTGGCTGCCTTTTTACCGCCTGTGCTGTTATGACGAAAGGAATGTTTGCACTGATACCTATAGGTGGTGCAATAGCCGGGCATTTGATCATCACACGGCAATGGAAACCGCTGTTTAATATCAGATGGTTGATAGCTATTTTGCTGACATTTATTTTTATCCTGCCTGAGCTTTGGTGCCTTTATCAGCAATTTGATCTTCATCCTGAAAAGGTAGTCTTTGGGACAAAAGGAGTGTCGGGTATCCGGTTCTTCTTCTGGGACAGCCAGTTTGGACGGTTTTTTAACACCGGACCTATAAAAGGCAGCGGCGACCCTTTCTTTTTTGTTCATACTGTATTGTGGGCATTTTTACCATGGTCGCTTTTAATGTTTGCAGCCGTTTTTCAATTCATTAAAAAGGGGGTTAAAAATACCAGGGAGAAAGAATGGTTTTGTATTAGCGGTGCTCTGTTTACGTTTTTACTGTTTTCAGCATCAAGCTTTCAGCTGCCGCATTATTTAAATATTGTATTTCCGTTTTTTGCTATCATCACAGCGCAATATCTGTACGCTGTAACAAGTTCAAAAACCATTCGTGCAATCAGCTTTGTGCAAGTATTTGTTATTGTGTTGATGTTATCTGTAATAACAATACTTCATTATCTTTTCAGGCCAGGGGTTTTTAGCTGGTATACCGCATCGACCTTACTGATGCTTTTTTTAATGCTGATATTTTTACCTGCTTTTATTGACCTGCATGGTTATCAAAAAATAGCCTTTCGCACACTGTTAGCATCATTTATAGTTAATTTATATCTTAACCTTGCCTTTTATCCCTCGTTAATGCATTACCAGGCCAGTAGCGAAGCCGCAGGATGGATAAATAAACATAATACAGATAATCTTCCGGTTGCTGATAATGGCGACGACACAGCAGCGCCGTTTGAGTTCTACAGCAATAAACCCGTTACTGCCATTAATATAAACAGCAAAGAATTACTTCCCGCAAAACCATTTTTGCTATATATTTCTGCCGATGATGTAAATGCGTTGAAAGCCAGCGGGCTACATGTGCAGGCGCTCAACTCATTCCAAAACTATTGGGTAACCAGGCTTACCATACCCTTCCTAAATAGAAATACCCGCAACAAAGAACTTACAACCATGGTTGTTGCAGAAGTGAATTAATAAGATATTTTTTAGTCCTGCATTGTATCGTTTAAATAATATTGTGCGTAAAGTATAATAACCAGGTGAAAATATATTACTCCTTCTTATTATGATTAAACACAAAACTCCGCTGTTATTATTAAGCTTTTTGCTCATTGTCTTTGCTTCCTGCAAAAAGAGCAATGTAGTTCCGGTGAG
Source organism: Bacteroidota bacterium (assembly GCA_013286325.1). Lineage (GTDB taxonomy): Bacteria > Bacteroidota > Bacteroidia > Sphingobacteriales > Sphingobacteriaceae > Mucilaginibacter. The sequence goes on from JABDFZ010000038.1 coordinate 18,873, forward strand.
TGGTATGGACCTGGTACTTACGCCCCAGGAACAGCAAAAAGTGACTTCGGACAATGTGTTTACTCTAAAGCTTTATCAATACCTGTCTGCAAATAACACCGGCAACAGCAACCTTATGGTTTCTCCGTTAAGCGCAAGCTTTGCTTTGGCTATGACTAGCAATGGCAGCAACGGCGAAACACTTAAAGCCATGAGAAATGCCCTGCATTTTAATGGCTACACAGAAGACTTTGTGAACAGTTACTATAACAAACTGATAACCGAGTTGCCAAAACTCGATCCCAACACAACTCTCAGCATTGCAAATTCTATATGGTACAAACAATCGTTTCCTGTGCTGCCCCAGTTTTTGCAAACAAACAACAACTTTTATCATGCAAAGGCACAGGCACTGGATTTTTCCAGCCCTTCGGCAAAAGATCAGATCAACGGCTGGGTAAATGATCAAACTAAAGGAAAAATCCCGTCGATTATTGATCATATACCCGATAACGCCGTAATGTACCTGGTTAATGCCATTTATTTTAAAAGCAGCTGGAAAGAAAAATTTAATGCCACCTCAACTTCAAAACAGGATTTTCATTTATCGGGAGATAATACAGTTCAGGCTGATTTTATGAGCCAGATCATTGATTATAATACTTATAGCGATAATAATGTTGTAATAGCTGAATTGCCTTATTCTGATAGTAAATACAGCATGGTTATCGCCATGCCTTTAAATGGAACTGTTAACCAGTTAATTGCCGGTATCGATTCGGCTAAATGGCAATCGTGGATGAAAGGATTGGCAACAGCTAACGGACAAATTGTAATGCCCAAGTTTAAATTCAGCTATGGCATTTCCCTTAATGATGCATTAATTGCATTGGGCATGGGGAATGCATTTTTAAAAGGCGCTGATTTTAGCCGGATAAATGCTACTTATCCATTAGATATAACAGATGTTGAGCATAAGACCTTTATAGAGGTGAATGAAGATGGTACAACTGCCGCAGCAGCTACTTCAGTTGGAATAGGTACTACAGTTGTTGCGCCACGACCAACAATTACCTTTAATCATCCGTTTTTGTTCGCTATCCGCGAAATGAAAAGCGGACTTGTGTTATTTGCGGGTACAGTGAATAACCCAACACTATAGCCCCCTGACCCCCTGAAGGGAACTTTTGATTTACGGGATAAACTCTTTTATCTACCTTCTTTTCCAAGTGAGCGGGTTTTGAAAAGTAAATCTCTTAAAGCAATCTTTCCCTTCAGGGGGCAGGGAGTTAAAAAATTACATCCAATTAACTTACCGCTTATTAAATTGCATCACCAATTATGTAGCCCCCCTGTTAGTATGGATTATTTAGCCGAACTGTATGAGCGAGATCTTTTAAAGTTAAAAGATGAAGTAAAAAAATTTCACGATGAGGATAATATCTGGCGCCAGGAAGATGGTGTCAGCAATTCGGCAGGTACACTTGTGCTGCACCTTATTGGGAATCTCAATTTTTGTATTGGTACACAAATAGGGCATACAGGCTATGTAAGAAACCGCGAGCAGGAGTTTTCTTTAAAAAATGTTCCACGCGAAAAACTTATTGCAGATATAATGCTCCTTATTGATGTGGTGAAAACCAGTTTAATGAGTATAACCCAACAAGAACTGGAAGAACTTTATCCTCTCGATTTTTTCGGACAAAAAAGCACCAAATGGTATCTAACCCATTTTTACGGTCACCTTAACTACCATTTGGGGCAGGTAAATTATTTAAGAAGGATATTAGAAGCTATTTAAAAACGAAAACCTTGTCATTGCGAGCGATGGCGCGGCAATCTCGTAACTATACAAAGTGAACTTTGTAAGGCTGATATTATCTCCCATAATTTTATTGATTATTATAAAGTTTATTTTTAATTTTATATAGATGATGCAACAGGCCCGTTTGTCTCAGAAACCGCCTTTGTATTAACCAATTATTAATCATAAATAGGAGGTTATATGAACCTGGTTCATAAAATTGAAAGTTGGGGCGACAGTCATCACCCCAAATTCCTGGATATTATCCGGATAGCACTCGGTGCTTTTTTATTGCTGAAAGGTATTGCGTTTATGGAAAACACGGAATATCTGAAGGAGTTGATCCAAAATCAATCCGTTATCAATGTTTCCAATGGTTTACTACTCGCGCTGGTTTACTATGTAACGTTTGCACACATGGTTGGCGGGATATTAATTATCCTGGGGATCTTAACCCGTTTTGCGTCCATCATACAAATACCAATTGTATTAGGGGCAGTATTTTTAACAGGTATTTTTAAAGAACCCATTAACGCCGAGGCATGGCCATCAATAGTAGCATTGGTATTGCTGGTTATGTTTACTATTATAGGCTCGGGGCCACTATCGCTTGATAAGTATTTGAAGCAATAATCAGGTTGCAGTTTAGGCACTATAGCCTAATACTCAGCCATCATTTCATCAACGTAGCACCATAACCAGCGTTCGCCCGGTTCTGCTGAGATTGCTACAGGGTGCCCATCGGTACGGGCATGTTTGCTCATATGCATATTTGGCGAGCTATCACAGCAAAGTGTAACGCCGCAGGTTTGGCAGGTACGCAGGTGCATCCATTCATCGCCGGTCTTTATGCACTCTTCGCACACATAAACTTTAGGCTGCTTTAGTGTTTTAATAGCCGCCAGGTGCTCGCAAACTTCATTGTCTTCCATGGGGATAATTTACTTTTATAACTTATTCAATAACATTGCAACTTTTCAACCTTACAACGTTCCAACAAAAAACCTATACCTCTGCCAAATATTTATGCACAAAACTAATCGCCATTGAGCCTTCGCCCACTGCCGATGCTACCCTGTTCATTGCGCCTGCACGTACATCGCCGGCGGCAAAAACCCCTCTGCAACTTGTTTCCAGTAAAAACGGATCGCGGGTTTGCTTCCATATTTTGGCAAAATCATCATATCTCCTCAGCTCGCGCCCTGTTTCAATAAAACCTTTTTCATCCCTCAGGATATCTAATTTTATCCAGTCGGTATATGGTTTGGCGCCGATGAAAATATAAAGCGCCGAAGCATCTTTGGTTACAGTTTCCTTTGTTTTAACGTTGATCAGGGTCAACTTTTCAAGATGATCCTGGCCAGCAGCTTCAATAATTTCGGTATCAGCTAAAACCTGGATATTTGGCAGATTAGCTATTTGTTGAATTAGATAAGCAGACATAGTATAGCTCAGGCTATCCTTGCGGATAATGATATATACATTTTTAGCAAATTTAGAAAGATAAACAGCTGCCTGCCCGGCTGAGTTACCACCGCCTATCACATATACTTCTTTATCTTTACAGGCTGATGCCTCCGTAATGGCTGCACCATAATAAATGCCTGCACCGGTAAAGTTTTCAACTCCTTTAACCTCCAGTTTACGATAGTCGACACCAGTAGTTATAACCACGGTACGGCTGATGATCTCTGGCCCATCATCCAGTATAATGGTTTTATAACCGTCTTTTTGTTTAATATCATTTACAGCCTGCGGCGATAAAAATTCTGCCCCGAGCCGCCTTGCCTGACTAATTGCACGGCGTGTCAGATCGGCGCCGCTTAAACCTGCCGGGAAACCCAGGTAATTCTCTATCCTCGAACTGGTTCCTGCCTGTCCTCCCGGGGCTTTGCGTTCTATTAATAAAGTTTTTAACCCTTCTGATGCGCCGTAAACCGCTGCTGCCAGCCCTGCCGGACCAGCGCCGATGATCACAACATCGTAAATATCATTAGTGATCTGTGGGTTTGCACCTACTTTTTCAGCAATCGATCTGATGGTTGGCTGGCATAAGAACTCGCCATCATCAAAAATTATCATGGGGAGCTGATCTGTCGATACCTGGTTCAGGTCAAGACTATCCTTTGCATCAGGGTTCTTTTCTATATCAAGCCAGCGATAAGGTATAAGATTGCTGGCCAGGTAATCTTTAACCACGTGCGATTGTGGCGAAAACTGGTAACCAACTAATTTTATGCCTTTAAAATCCGGGATATAATCGCTTTGCCAGTCGTCGAGCAGATCGTTTATAACCGGGTATAGCTTTTCTTCGGGCGGATCCCACGGCTTCATCAGGTAATAATCAAGCTGAACGTCATTTATTGCCTTTATAGCAGCCTCAGTATCCGAATATGCAGTAAGCAATACCCGTTTTGCCTTCGGGAATATTTTAATTGCTTTTTCTAAAAATGCAACCCCTTCCATTTCTGGCATACGCTGGTCGCATACAAACATGGCAATCACCTCCGAGCTATTTTTCAGATCGGTAAGTGCTTCCAGCGCTTCATTAGCAGAGGTAGTGCTTATAACTTTATATTCCTTGCTATACTTCGTTTTTAAATCACGACTTATGGCACGTAATACCTGTGGATCATCATCAATTGAAAATATTATAGGTTTTTCCATGGTATAGGGATGTGGCTTTTTGTAAGTTGTTTAACAAAGGTATGTATCATTTATTTTACTTCGATGGGCAAATTATAGTTTAATCGGCCCATTCGCCAGTAATTATTTAGACGGATGAAACCTGAATCCGTTACGTAGAAAAGACGAAAAATAAAATTAACCCGCGGCTTTTCAACCCCGGAATTGAACGTCAGGACTCCGGAATAAAATTATCCGTTTATCGGGAAACAGACAACAAATTCAGTGCGTCCAGGTTCCGATTTTACTTTTATCGAGCCTTTATGCTGGTTAACAATGCGTTGTACTACTTCAAGCCCCATACCTGTTCCCTTGCCCATCTCCTTGGTAGTAAAAAACGGGTCAAATATCCTCGACCTGATATCTTCGGGGATGCCTGGCCCGTCATCAATAATTGATACCTGCACAAACTCCCTGTCTTGTTCTGTTTTTATGGTTAATACACCTTTCCCATTAGCATCCATCGCGTCAAAGGCATTGTCAATCAGGTTCGTCCAAACCTGGTTAAGTTCGCCTATTAGCGCTTTTACTGGCGGCAGGTTAAGGTCATAATCTTCAACAAGGGTTATGTTACCTTTCTTTTTCCTGTAGCCAAGCATAGTAAGTGTATTACGGATGCCTATGTGGATATCGGCATATTGCTTATCTGCCCCACGGTCCATGTGCGTAAAGGTTTTAACCGATTTTACCAGCTCGGCTATCCGGCGCGATGATTCCTGTATATCTTCTACCATTTTTTCTGTCACAAGCAAAGTGCTTATCCAGCCAAAAACAGGTGGCAAATATGGGGTAGGGATGTGTGTCTTCATACCTTCCAGGTCTTCGATAGTAAAATTAAAATCTACAAAGTGTTCAGCTATTTCATAAGCGTCTTCTATGTTCAGCTCATCAAACCAATCGCCTATTTCATCCTCTCGTTTGGTTTTTTCCTTCAGGGTTAGCCTTGGCCTTTCTTTTTCACCAAGCACACGGAATAATTCATTGTTTACTGCATCTACCTGTTCTGCATCCATCCTTATGGATATCACCTTTTTAAAGGTTTCCGGCTCCAGGCGCAGGTGCTCTCTTAACGAAATGGAGTCCCTTACTATGGCAGATGCCGGGTTATTGAGTTCATGTGTAAGCCCTGCCGACAGTTTTCCCAACGCCATCATCTTTTCATTTTGCTGCTGAAAAGCGGTGTACTCCCGCACACGGTTGCTCATTACATGTACCAGCGCCTGGGTAAGCTCAAAATTATCTTTTACCATTTCCCTTATCCTTTCGGTAGGGAACGAAAGCAGGTGTACATCAGTTTTAGCTTTTATATATACACTTGCAGATTTGCCTCTCGAATATGGCAGGTACCCCGTAATGTGACCCGGCCCGAATATGCCCAATTCACGCTTGCTGCCATTCTGTGTCATATAAGCAAAAAACTCACCGTCAATTATAAAGTGCGGACCGGTCATCGGCTCATTTGGTGTAGCGAAAAGTGTGCCTTCGGGCAGCACATGATCTTCGCTGGTATTTATCAGCCACTGCAATTGATCATCGGGGACGTTTTTTAAAGCTTCAAAGTTTCTAAGGGTCGAAATGGTAACAGGTTCCATGTTTGGCAGATATTAAAATTAGTCCGAAAGCCGGAAAAGTCCGGAAAGACCGAAAGTTAAATCATTCTCTATAAAAAAACTAATCTTGCATTGCAAAGACCTTATATATACCCTAAATATCGTAGTTTTATGACACAAAGCTGGATAATTGATACGGGCCAAAATGTCGCGTGAACAATAGACTCACCCCGACTACGCTACGCTTGTCGACCCTCTCTACGACAAGTCGTAAAGAGGGTTAGCTTCAATTTTTTACCCTCTTTATTGCTTGCAATAGAGAGGGTGGTCGAGCGCAGCGATGACCGGGTGAGTTGTGTGCAGGCTGCAAAGAGATAATATTAAAAACGAACAAAAAAATATGCAGGTACAAAATAAGAACGATGGTAAACGTGGCGCTTTTTTTATTGAGGATAACGGCAAAGAGATAGCTTTAATGCATTACATATTTTCGGGGCCGGGCAAGTTTATTATAGATCATACAGAGGTTGACGAAGCCTATGAAGGCAAAGGGCTTGGCAGGATGCTGGTAAAGGCCGGAGTAGAGTATGCCCGCGAACATAAAATGAAAATATTACCACTCTGCCCGTTTGCCAAAAAGATATTTAGCATTACGCCCGCTTTTGCAGACGTTTTGTTCTAAAACTGCGTTACAGATAATCAATTTAAATCTTAATCAATGGAATACATATTAGATCACCCGGTAGCGGTCAGTATTGGTACAGAAAAATATAAATGTACAGTCGAGTGGCGTAACGGCAAATTTATTGCCGATGAGCCTGAATTTACCGGTGGAAAAGATTTAGGGCCAGATCCTTACACCCTGCTGCTTTCGTCTCTTGGCAGTTGCACACTGGCAACCCTGCGCATGTATATTGATCGCAAAGGCTGGGATATCCCACAGATTGCTGTTGCCGTAAATATGTTTTTTAAACAGGAAAACGAGAAAAGGATCACCGTTATTGATCGCGACCTGAACTTTATATCTGCCGTTACCGATGAACAACGTGAACGGCTTACACAAATTGCCAGAGTATGCCCCGTATCGAAAATATTAGAGGGTGAGATTGAGGTACGCACCTTTGCTTATGCCAGTGAGGATATTGAAAAAACACACAGGTATACAAATGGCGATGTTACGGTTGAATGGCGCCCTGAACTTTGCAAACACGCAGCCCGGTGCGCTACCCAATTGCCTCAGGTTTTTAACCCCGGTGCAAAGCCATGGATCAATACTGACGGAGCAACCAGCAAAGAAATAATTGAGCAGGTGGGCAGATGCCCTACAGGCGCCTTAAGAATGGCAAAATAGAGATTAATCTATAAAAACCGGATTTACAGCGTTTTTTCTTTCGGTCTTTCCCGATTTTCAACTAATCTCTAATCACCGGTCTCTGGTCTCTACCACAGTCTTATTCATCACCATAT
>JABDFZ010000039.1:0-20960 GCA_013286325.1 Bacteroidota bacterium
AACCTTCAAACTTCCCACCGTCAGCAGTTGAGAAATGACCAATATCGCCTATGCCATGTAAAATTTTACTTGTGATTACTTTGGATTGAAAATCAGTCCACTTATTACTGTTTACCAACCTGTCGGCAAGTTTATGATTACTTATTTCCCAGGTGCCTTCAAAAAAATCAAAATCGCTTGCTGAAGAAGTTGCCGATGGCCTGATCCCCACTTCCCCGCCGGGAGTGACCACCAGACCAGGGTTTTCACTCGATGTAGTAATATTTGATGCCTGCGATTTTACTATTACCGGGCAAATTGCAGTTACCAGCAGTATGATGATTAATTTTTTCATATAAATAGCTTTAATACAAAACTATAGGTACATTGGTCTTATTAAAAGAGCCATTTTAATAATTATAACAGTGCCAGTTTATGGGAAAAATTAAACCACAGATATTACTTACGTATATCAGCATTGATAAAAAATTAAAAAAAACCATCTACAAGCAGTTGTATGAACAGTTAAAGGAAGGGATGCTTAAAGGCATGCTTAAACCGGGCGACAGGATGCCGTCATCGCGCGAAATGGCTAAAGAGTTTAATGTATCAAGAAACTCTGTTATCCAGGTATTCGAGCAACTGGAAATGGAGGGTTTTTTAGATACAAAGACAGGTGCCGGGACATTTATTAGTGAAGGGCTGAATTATTCACCATCACCCAAAAAAGCCGGGACAGGGAAAACTATTGAAGTTGTGGAGCGTGCACTTCCGAGAGGAAACGGGATGCACGATGCTTTTGAGGGTGAAGTAAACGAATTAGAACCGATGCTCCCCTTTCAGCAATCGGTAGTTTCAGTTGCTGAGTTTCCCTTTAATTTATGGGCGAGAGTAACCCTGGGGGTTTTCAGAAAAATAAAACAGCTGCATCTGGGGTATGATGACGTACAGGGTTATTTGCCATTAAGAAAAGCATTGGCTGATCATTTGCGCATCTCGAGATCAATTAATTGCGAGGCTGATCAGATCCTGATATTAAGTGGTTCAAGGCAGGCTCTGCATTTGGCTGCAGAGTTATTATTAAATAAAGGTGACCAGTGCTGGATGGAAGACCCGGGGTATCCCGGTGCAAAATCGGCAATAAAACGTTTTGGGGCTGAGATATGCCCCGTACCCGTTAACGCCAACGGAATAGACCTTGATTATGCCATGGAACATTATCCAAAGGCAAAAATGGCTTATGTAACCCCCTCGCACCAGTTCCCGTTAGGCAGCACTATGCTGCTGAGCGAACGGATGAGGCTGTTAAACTGGGCCGGGGATAATAATATGTGGATAATTGAAGATGACTACGACAGTGAGTTCAGGTACAACGGCCGCCCTGTGCCTGCCTTACAAGGGATGGACATAAGAGGAAACGTGATTTATAGCGGAACTTTCAGCAAGGTTTTGTTACCTGCGCTGCGGATTGGCTATATGGTGTTCCCTACCAAAGTCATGGCCCGCAAATTTACCATAGCCAAAGCTACCATTGCGGGGCAAAGCCCTATAATTGACCAGGCCATTGTTGCAGATTTTATTACTGACGGACACTTTAGCAGGCACATCAGGCGAATGAGGATATTATATAAAGAATCGCAGGATTACCTCGTATCGCTGATTAATACGCATCTTAAAGGGCTGCTTACACCCGTACCTGTTGATGCAGGCATGCATTTAGTTGCCTGGCTGCCCGGACATGTTGACGCAGCAGTAATTGTAAAGGAAGCATTGAAGGAAGGGATCTATTTAAATACAGTAAGCCAGTTCGCCATAAAATTTAAAAGCCGGCAAGGCTTGGTGCTGGGGTTTACAGGTTTTAAACAAAGCCAAATGGAAGCTGCTATTATTAAATTAAAGAAAATTATTATTGAAGAATCGCGAATGAAAAAAGAGATACAAAGTATTACGTCTCTTTAAATATATCGGGATAATAATTAAACCATTGCCCCGTTATGTAAGTCTTAATGTAATAATAACAAAAAAGTTACAATATGAGAACTTTAAGAATTTATTGGGATTACTACTTTGCAAATTTCGACAAGCTGTTTATACGGGCTTGTGAAGCAGGAGTTTATTAATATTTAGTGAGTGGTTGATTAGGTTGATTTAGTGAATAGTTAAATTTAAAAAACTTAATCAACTACTCACTAAATCAACCGAATCAACTATTACTCAATAACAGTTACCTTCAGCATATTTGTTTTAGCCTTTTTGGAGATCGGTACTGAAGCTGTATTAATTACCACATCGCCTTCCTGAACTAAGTTTGCCGCTTTAAGCGTGTTATTTACATCGCTTATAGTTTGATCGGTACTTTCGTCTTTATCATAATAAAAGGTCTTTACCCCCCATAATAAACTTAAAGCGTTAAGCAGGTGCTTGTTTGCCGTAAAAATATAAGTGCTGGCTTTAGGGCGGTAGCTCGATATTTCAAAAGCGGTATAACCTGATGTCGTCATGGAAACAATGCCTACTGCATTAGTATGCTCAGCTAGGTATACTGCCGAACCGCAAACTGCGTCGCTCAGGTAGTCAGGAGATTTTGTATCGGTATTTGATTCTTTATTGGCATTGAAAGGATAACCAAGCTCTTCCACATTACGGATAATCTTTGACATTGTTTCAATAACTATTACCGGGAACTCTCCTACCGATGTTTCGCCGCTAAGCATTACTGCGTCGGCACCGTCAAGTACAGAGTTGGCAACGTCATTTACCTCAGCACGGGTTGGGCGCGGGGTGGTGATCATTGACTCCAACATCTGGGTAGCTACAATTACCGGTTTTGAAGCCTCACGGCATTTACGGGCAATCATTTTTTGCAGTAACGGAACTTCTTCAAGCGGCATTTCAACACCAAGGTCGCCACGGGCAACCATTACGCCATCGGTAGCAGCAATAATTTCATCAATATTATCAATTGCTTCCGGCTTTTCAACCTTGGCAATTACTTTGGCAGCTTTACCGCTTTCGGCAATTATCTTTTTTAGTTCTATAATATCCTGCCCCGTACGTACAAACGAAAGGCCTACCCAATCCACATCCCAATCAAGTGCATATTTAAGGTTTTCAAGGTCTTCTTCAGTTAAACTTGGGATAGATACTTTTGTATTAGGAAGATTAACACCCTTACGAGACGTTAAGATACCACCATGCATAACTTCGCAAACTACGGTATCAACTTTGTTGGTTTCAATAACCTTCATCTGGATCTTTCCATCGTCCAGCAAAATAATTTCATCGGGCTGTACATCCTGCGGAAAGGTTTCATAAGTGATATAGATCTGGTTATCATCACCAATCAGCTCATGTGTTGTAATATTTATCCGGGTACCGTTTATCAGGTGAATACCTCCATCTTTTACCAAACCTATACGGATCTTAGGCCCCTGTAGGTCGGCAAGGATGCCAACGTTAGTTTTGTATTCGGCGTTAATTTCACGAATAGTATCAATTACTGCTTTATGGTCCTGGGCTTTTCCGTGTGAGAAGTTGAGTCGGCAAATATTAACGCCAGCCCTGATCATGGCTAACAAAACATCTTTTTTTGCCGAAGCGGGGCCCATTGTGGCAACAATTTTAGTCCGGTTATAGTATAATTTCATATTAATCTGGTTATGCAGCTTATCAGGTTACATTTAGTGTAATGATAACACTTTTAAAAATTTGCGCTAAAATAAGAGATTTTCACGTGATTTAATTTTTTTTGGATCAATCTTTACGGCGGCAACAATTTCGGGTATCTTATTTAAGGCAGAAAGAACATTATCAAGGTCATTCTCGTCGATATAATTTTTTATCAGCAAAAAATAATCTGCCTTGCGCATCTCGGGTATCAGGTAACCGTCCGAACCTTTATTAGCAATAAAGTAAAAATCGGTTTCGGTATCTTCCCAATTGTATTGATATAACGAGAATAATACAGGGTTATCAGCGTGATGAATATCAACTTTAAGGTCGGGAAATTTTACCAAATCAAAGCTTAAAGCCTTGTTAATCAAATAACAAACACGATAATCTTTCAGTGAAGTTGTAATGGCAATGAGAACAAAATCAAGATCGATCTCAAACTTTAAAAATTTCCTGCTCAAAATCATTACTTTTGCATCGGTAAAAATACAAAATCGAAACACTTGCAATAAAATATTGTTGCACATTATGCAAAAGTTTTTAGATTTGATATTTAACAGAATTTATTTTTCCTTTGCACAGAATTTTTATTTAATCATTTAAACTATAAGACTATGTCTGATATCGCTTCAAGAGTAAAAGCTATTATCGTAGAAAAATTAGGTGTTGACGAAAGTGAAGTAACACCCGAAGCTAGCTTCACCAATGATCTTGGTGCTGACTCGTTAGACACCGTGGAATTAATCATGGAGTTTGAAAAAGAATTTAACGTGGCTATCCCTGACGATCAGGCCGAAACTATCGGTACTGTAGGTCAGGCTGTTGCTTACCTTGAAAAAAACGTTAAATAAGAACTCCCCCAACGCTATTAAATGGAGTTTAAAAGAGTTGTTGTAACCGGGCTTGGAGCACTCACCCCAATTGGCAATACCGTTCCTGAATACTGGGAATCATTGGTAAATGGTGTGAGTGGCGCTGCCTTAATTAAGAGTTTTGACACTGAAAAGTTCAAAACCAAGTTTGCATGCGAAGTAAAAAACTTTGATGCAGATGCCTTTTTGGGCCGAAAAGATGCCCGTAAGCTTGATCCCTTTGTTCAATACGCCTTATTTTCGACTGAAGAAGCGGTAAAAGATGCAGGTTTGGACTTCGGGAAGCTGGATACCAGCCGTATCGGGGTTATCTGGGGATCGGGTATTGGTGGTTTAAAAACGTTTTTAGACGAGGTTGTGGGCTTTGCCAAAGGCGATGGTACACCGCGTTTTAACCCGTTCTTTATCCCCAAAATGATTGCTGACATTGCCCCGGGCCATATCTCTATTAAATATGGCTTGCGCGGACCAAATTTCTCAACTGTTTCGGCTTGTGCCTCATCAAATAATTCGCTGATTGATTCATTTAACTATATCCGTCTGGGTAAAGCTAAAATGTTTATAAGCGGAGGCTCGGAAGCTATTATTAATGAAGCCGGTATTGGCGGATTTAATGCCATGCATGCCCTATCAACCCGTAACGATGATCCGGCAACGGCATCACGTCCGTTTGATCTGGACAGGGATGGTTTCGTAGCTGGTGAAGGTGCCGGAACTATTATTCTTGAAGAATTAGAGCATGCCAAAGCACGTGGTGCAAAAATTTATGCCGAAATGATTGGCGGCGGCATGAGTGCAGATGCTTACCACATGACGGCACCACACCCGGAAGGGCTTGGCGCTGCACTGGTTATGAGGCATGCACTTGAAGATGCAGGTTTAACACCTGCTGATATTGACTATGTGAATGTTCACGGAACATCAACCCCTATTGGTGATCCGCAGGAGGTTAAAGCTATCCAGGATGTTTATGGCGAGCATATTTACAATGTAAATATCAGCTCAACCAAATCAATGACCGGGCACTTATTAGGTGCTGCAGGCGCTGTTGAGGCCATAGCTGCTATTTTAGCTATAAAAAATGACATGGTTCCCCCAACCATTAATCATTTTACTGATGATCCGGCTTTCGATCCTAAAATTAATTTTACGTTCAATAAGGCACAGAAACGTGTTGTAAGAGTAGCACAAAGCAACGGATTTGGTTTTGGCGGGCACAATGCTTCTGTGATATTTAAAAAGTACGAAGAATAACATACTGGATGCCTATAAGTCGTTTTTACAAGCTTTATCTATCCCCTAACAGAAAATACGTAAAAATTTTAAAGAATTTGCTCGGTTTTGTACCGGGCAATTTGTCTTTATACAAACTGGCATTTCGCCATAAATCTGTTGCACAAAATATAAAGAAGGGAGTAAAGAACAGTAACGAACGCCTTGAGTTTCTGGGTGATGCCGTATTGGGCAGCGTTGTTGCCGAAGTATTATTTAAACTCTACCCCTACGAAGACGAAGGCTTTTTAACAGAACTGCGTTCAAAAATTGTAAGCCGTGTAAATTTGAACCAGCTGGCCCGCAAATTGGGCTTCGATAAGTTAATTGAGTATGATAGCCGCATGCTTAATTCATCACGGCAGGGATCATTATTGGGCGATGCGTTTGAAGCTTTAATAGGCGCTGTATACCTTGATAAAGGCTATGATTTTACCCGGAGCTTTTTAGTGAACCACATCATTAAATCGCACATTGATATCCACACCCTCGAACAAACTGAAACTAATTTTAAAAGCAAGCTGATAGAATGGTGCCAGCGCCATAGTAAAGACATTGCCTTCGATCTGGTTAACAATCAGGATGGAGAAAATGTTAAGCTTTTTACTGTACAGGCGCTTATTGATGGCGAAGTAATGGGAATGGGAAAAGAGTTCAGTAAAAAGAATGCAGAGAAACTTGCTGCCGAAAAAGCCTGTGAAAGCTTAGGAATATAATTGATTTCGGAAGTCGGATTGTCGGGTTCGGATTTTTTTCAATTAAAGTTGTGACAAATTACCCCAGGCTTAAGGCTGATCCTGTTTAGGCTTGATAAAAGTAGGCTGGTTTAATTCTTCGAGTTTTTCTTTCTCGTTCGACTTATCATAGTAATCATACGACTTCCTGATCTGCTTTATTAATTCATAGTCGTTCCACCCCTTCAGGTCTTCAAATGTAGGCGTATAATAATTCATGAATTTTCTGGCAACAGTTGTATCGGCTTTGGTTACGCGCATTACCAGCGCTATGTTATATCTTCTTCTAACCTCAGCGTATTCAATTTCAGTTTTCGAATAAGCTGCAAACCTGCGTGCCTGACCTGGGCCTTTACCAAAAAGTTCATAAAGACCGGTTAAAGGAGAAGTTAAAAACGACAACACAGGCGGCTTTCCGTTGTAATAAATACCTTGTTTACGGTAATCACTCATGAGCTCACTCATTTCCTGGCGTTTTGTCTGGCCCTGTATCTTAACTTCACCAAGCTGAATAACAGGCTGCATATAAACCGGGATGTCGGTTTTAGAGGTAATAACAACTCTTAAATCGGTATAGTTTAGCTTGCTGAAAAGAATGGTATCGCCAATGGCGGCTTTGATAGAAAACCATCCGAGCTCATCGCTCATCATTATATCCCTGCTTCTTATATTGGTGATCACCACCTGCGCAAGTCTTTCAACGCTGATATTCCTGGAGATAACGCCCCTTACGATAAATGTTTCCTGCGCATGTACTTTTAGTACACAGAAAAGCATAATTGTTATAAAAAGTTTATAGCGCATTGAAAAGCAAAGTTAAAGATTGTAATGCAGAGTAAATGTAAAAAAGTGTTAAAGATGGGGTTGGTGATTAGAGGTTAGAGACCAGAGATTAGTTAAATGAGGGTTTAAGAATATCATATTCTGCTGCCTTACAATGGTTTTTGCTATAACTAACCTCTAACCTCTGGTCTCTAATCACTAAATTCACTATCTTTGCGCATGATTAAATCCATGACAGGCTATGGAATTGCCAGTTTTGACTCGGATGGCACAAAATATACTGTAGAAATAAAATCCCTGAACAGTAAATTTCTTGAGCTTTCTCTCCGCCTGCCAAAAACTTTTGCCGAAAAAGAATTTCAGTTACGTAACGATTGCAGCAAGCAAATTGAGCGCGGTAAAGTAAATCTATCTATAAATGTTGAAAAAGCTAATACTAAAGTAAATGCCGCGGGGATTGATAAAGAATTGCTTAAACATTACTTTGAGCAGTTAAAGGCAGTAAGCCTCGATCTTAACGAACCTTCAAATAATTTGTTACAGCTTGCACTCGGACTACCCGAAGTTGTGAAATATGAGGAGGAAAACGCATCGGAAGAAGAGTGGAAGGTTGTTGAGAAAACATATCAGCAGGCCCTGGCAGCATTCCAGCAATTCAGGACA
This sequence comes from Bacteroidota bacterium, assembly GCA_013286325.1. Classification (GTDB taxonomy): domain Bacteria; phylum Bacteroidota; class Bacteroidia; order Sphingobacteriales; family Sphingobacteriaceae; genus Mucilaginibacter. The sequence continues at coordinate 7,976 of JABDFZ010000039.1, forward strand.
GATGAGGGCAATGTATTGGAGCAGGATGTAAAATACAGGATAGAGATCATCCTTAAAAACCTTGAACTTGTTGAAATTGAAGAGCCAAAGCGTGTACCAGTGATACGAGAGCGCCTTAACCAGTTTTTAAGCGACGCTGTAGGTCGTGAAGCTATTGATCAGAATCGTTTTGAACAGGAACTGATATATTATATCGACAAGCTCGACATCACAGAGGAAAAAATACGCCTGAGGACACATTGCAGCTATTTTATTGAAACATTGAAAAATGCCGATGCCAATGGCAAAAAGCTAAGCTTTATTTCGCAGGAGATCGGCCGTGAAATAAATACACTTGGCTCAAAAGCTAATGATGCCAATATCCAGAAACTTGTGGTGGGCATGAAAGAGGAGCTGGAAAAAATTAAAGAACAATTACTTAACGTGTTGTAATGTTGTAAGGCTGTAAGGTTGAAATGTTAGAAATCAACTTTACAACATTTCAACATTCAAACTTTATAACAAAATGAACCCAAAAGGTAAACTCATTATATTTTCAGCACCATCAGGAGCAGGTAAAACAACTATAGTACATCACCTGCTTAAAAAAATACCTGAACTTGAGTTTTCCATTTCGGCCACTACCAGGAAAGCGCGCGGCGATGAGCAAAATGGGAAGGACTACTACTTTATAAGTAAAGAAGAGTTTTTACACCGTATTGCCAAAAAGCAGTTTGTTGAGTTTGAAGAAGTATACAGCGGAACTTTTTATGGTACCCTCCGCACCGAGATAGAGCGGATATGGCAAAAAGGCAAAACTGTAATATTTGATATTGATGTTGAGGGCGGATTACACCTTAAACGTAAATATGAAGACCAGGCGCTTGCCATATTTGTACAGCCCCCGTCATTAGAGGTACTTATTGAGCGTTTAACCGGCCGCGGAACGGATAGCAGCGAAAAACTTAACGAGCGTTTTATAAAAGCCGAAAAAGAATTGAATTATGCCCCTCAATTTGATATTATCCTGAAAAATTACGATCTTGAGACTGCTTGCAAAGATGCTGAAGATTTGGTAGTTAATTTTCTGAAGAACTGAAAAGTTCGAGGTAGTAGCCAGACAACTTTAGTAGACAACTAACCCCTAACAATGAGCTAAAATGAAGATAGGCTTGCTATTCGGTTCATTTAATCCCATACATGTTGGTCATTTAATAATTGCCAATTACATGGCTAACTACACTACGCTTGATAAAGTGTGGCTGGTGGTATCGCCTCAAAACCCCTTAAAAAAATACGGCGACCTGATAAACACTTACGATCGCCTTGAAATGGCCAAACTGGCTACCGATAACTCGAATAACATTTCGGTTAGTGATGTAGAACTGAAGCTGCCACAGCCTTCCTATACCATTGATACTTTAGCCCACTTAAAAGAGAAATATCCGCAACATGAATTTGCGCTGATTATGGGTTCGGATAACCTGGTATCGCTGCCAAAATGGAAAAATTATAAACTGATATTACGCGATTACCAGATTTATGTTTATCCCCGCCCTGGCTACGAAAATACTGATCTGGCAACCCATCCTTCTGTAACCATCACCATGACACCGTTGATGGAACTATCGGCAACATTCATCAGGCAATCCATAGCCCAAAAAAAGAATGTGCAATACTTTGTTCCGGATGTAGTGCTTGAATTTATTGATAGTAAACATTTATACAGGTAAATTAGTATTTTTACTCAACAAAATATATTTTATGATAATCACTAAAGACAGGCTTCAGAATATTGTAGATAAAATGCCAGAAGAAGCAGATGTTGAAGAAGTGTTTGATAAAATTTTGATTGCCGCAAAAATTGAAATTGCTTTGGCTCAAATTAATAATGGCGAATATATGACTTCGGAGCAATTAGATGAAGAAATAGAAAAATGGGACTAAGGGTTATTTATGGAGAGTTAGCAATCCATGATCTAAAATCCATTTTTAAATACATCAGCCAGGATTCTAAAAAATATGCGAAACTTGAGGTGAAAAAAATCAAAGCATTTACCAATTCTTTGTCAAATTTTCCACTTAAAGGCAAGTATTACGAAACTATAAAAAATCAAGAAATACGATCTATTGTCTTTAGGAATTATATTATTTTCCATACTGTTTCTAAAGATCAGGTAGACATACTTTCCATTCACCACCACGCTCGCCTAACTTCCAATAATCCGGCTTTTAAGGACGAAGAATAAGCTTTATCTTTGCCCCATAAGCAAAAAACATGCTAAAGCTGCAATTACCAACAGACCCGCTTTGGGTTAAAAATGTTGTTGAAAGTAACATAGAAGAAATTTTAACCGATCACGCCTTTTGTGAGCAAAAGGCTGCCAGTAATGCTATTACTTTAATTGTTCAAAATCCTAACTTATCAGATCTTGTACAAGAAATGAGCATGTTAGTACAGGAAGAAATGGATCACTTTAAGCGGGTGCATGATATAATTTTACAGCGTGGATATGTATTAGGCCGTGAACGGAAGGATAATTATGTAAATGAGCTGCGTAAATTCATCATTATCGGTGGCGGCCGTACGGAGCAACTGGTCGACCGTTTGTTGTTTTCGGCAATGATAGAAGCGCGGAGCTGTGAACGGTTTAAAGTATTATCAGAAAATATAAATGACCCGCAGTTATCTGCTTTTTACCATGAATTAATGATCAGTGAGGCAGGGCATTATGCTATGTTTATCCGCCTGGCTAAAAAATATTGCGGCAATGTTGATGTTGATAAGCGCTGGAAAGAGTTTTTAGCTTATGAGGCTGAAGTGATACAAAACTACGGTAAAGCGGAGACGATACACGGTTGAGGATGTGCGGATTTCGAATGTGAAAATGTGCAGATAAAGAACGATTGAAGGTTAGGCATCAATAAATCAGCGTAATCATTTTAATCAGCCTAAATCTGTGATTCCGACTACGTTTTTCAAATAATTATCCATCAGTACCATATCAATTTTATCATTAATAAAACCGATGTGCATATCGGGGCGGATAATGAGCGATTTACCCAGCTTTTCATTTACTTCAAAAGCATCAAATACTGCCTGATTTGCTTTTGATTGCGGCAGATAGAAAAAGTTGAGCATCCCGGGGTATTTTTGCGTGATCCATTTAGCAAGCGCGAACAGGTCGGTTTCTGCTAATTTACCTAAAACGATAAGTGTAAAACCCGGTTTGCTGCACCACTGATGCAGGTCGGTTTCTTCTTGTTTCTTTTCGTCAAATACTTTAAGATAAGGTAGCCTGTCCCCGGCTTTTACTTTTTCGGCCTGGCTTATATGCAGACTAATGGCACTATCGCGGTAGCCGATGCCAATTTGCGATACCGTTCTGAAAAAAATTCCTCTTAACTTTTTATTACCCCACACCAGTTTCAACACCCCCGGCATAACCCATTGTTTAAACAGCATAGTTAACCAGCTGCCCGACATAATGATGTTAAATACCCTGTCGGTAGTATTCAGCAGATTTTTGGCAACTGGCATACGTTCGGCAGCATAGCTGACTAATATCTTTTCATTAATATGGCCATTGGCTACCCCTGCCAGCTTCCAGGCGAGATTATTAGCATCCTGCAGGCCGGTGTTCATGCCCTGCCCGCCAACTGGTGAGTGGATATGTGCAGCATCACCCACTAAAAAACAACGTTGCGCCCTGAAAGTGTCAGCCATACGATGGTGCAAACGGTAAGTAGTGAACCAATACGTTTTTACAATTTCAATATCCGTACCGCTTATCTTATCCAAACCGGGCAATATATCTTCAACTTTAAGATCTTCCTTTCCTTCCAGTTCAGGCGGTAAGTTGCCTAATGCCCGGTAACGGTTTGCTTCGGGCATTGGGAAAAATGCGGCAAAACCTTTTTTGGCCAGATAGAGATTTACCAGGCTGTCGTTCAATTCAGTATTGGCAAGCTCCACATCGGCCAGGTAAAAATTATGACTATAGGTCTCGCCATTAAAAGGGATCTGCGATTGTTTACGAACAACGCTATGGGCACCATCGGCACCAACTACCCAATCGCAGGTAAGCGTAGTAAGCTTATCGCCATTTTGCAACTGAACTTCAACCTGCGTAGCTGTTTGTTTTAATGAGGTTAAGGTAGTTTTCCAGTAAACCGGGCAGCAGTTAAGCGTTAAATAATCGAGCAGCAGGCGCTCGTTTTTACTTTGCTGGTAAAGCAGGATATAAGGGAACAGCGTTTGCCCTTCGCCAACATTTGCCATTGATAAAGCAGCAACTTGCCTGCCTTCTTCATTAAATACTACACCTGCGGCTCGTTTGCCATTTTCAATTACACGCTCCACAACGCCCATTTGCCGATAGATCTCCAACGACCGCGCCTGTACAGCCAATGCTTTCGATTCGTCAGTAGGGCCGGGCTTAATATCAATAATTACAGGCTGAAGCCCGTTCCTCAGCAGTTGGGCAGCCATCATTAATCCCGAGGGACCGGCGCCAACTATCAATACTTTGGTATGGGTTTCAGGAACGAGCATTTATCTGTGAAAAATCAGGAAAATGGTTGGGCGTTTATGCAGTTCGGGCACTTTTTTCTGCCAGTCGGCGATGGTTTTTGTTTGAATAAATTCAGTTGCAGCAGTTATATCGCACGCTATACATAACCTCGTTTTTGGATGTGCTGTTTTCAAAATTTCCTCCAGCATCGGGTTATTGCGGAATGGTGTTTCAATAAATAGCTGTGTTTGCTCATTCTTTTCCGACAGGCTTTCCAGTTCTTTTATCTTTTTGCTACGTAAAACTTTGTCAATAGGTAAATAACCATGAAACGTAAAGCTTTGCCCGCTAAACCCGGAAGCCATAAGCGCCAGCAAAATTGAACTGGGGCCAACAAGCGGCACCACCTTTATGCCCATGCGGTGCGCCTTCTCCACAAGCTCAGCACCCGGATCGGCAATGCCGGGGCAACCAGCTTCGCTCATTAGGCCAACATCATTCCCCGCTTGCAGCCCTTTAAAGAATTCCGCAGTACCGTCGCTGCGATTATGTTTACCGTAATCGTGAATCAGCAATTCGCTTTGTGGGGTTTTTAGTCCAGCTTCCTTTAAAAAGCGGCGGGCGGTTTTCTCATTCTCCACAATATATTCTTTAATACTGTTTATGGTATCAGTCAAATATGGTGTGAATGATTTGGCTGCTGCTTCATCGGCAAGCGGTACGGGGATCAAATAAAGGGTTCCTAAAGGCATATTGCAAAATTGCTGTTTTTTGTTTAATTTACGGTGTGCTCAATAAAGCATATTTTGCTTCACTCTAAACCTCTCTCCAAAAGAGTGGATTTAAGGAGCGTAAAGTTTAAGCTATTGAAAGGAAGACTAAAAAATGAAATCGTTAGGAATAAACTGGTTCATAGAGGGGTCGATTGATTTTGAGTATAAAAAGTACATCCTGCTCGATTATTTGCAGGAGATAAACCGCTACTTTGATAAAAGTAAACTATACCCAAACCTTACCGATCTGATATTTCATTTTAATAACCTGTTGTATTTTAAAAAGAATAAAACCATGCTGCAACAGGCTTTTCCGCAGCGTTTAACCCAGGCTGATATTGAAGCCGTAAAGCTTACCTATCAAAAAATAGTAGCGGATGATAGCTCCATGCAGGAGATAGAGCTGATAATAGCTTATGCCCTGCAAAAAATGGATCCGGCGATACAAACAGGTAAGGAAATATATGATTTTGTAGAGAGCAGGCTGAATATTGATCCTGTCGGGATAGTGCCTCTATTGCCTTATCATGGCTATTTTTCGCTTCGCAATGGTAAGGAGCGCACTAACTTTATCTATGAATACCAGATCACAATATTTGAAAGCAAAGATGATAAATACCGGGGCATCAACATCAATTTTATCGATACCTACGAGCAAAGTATTACCAATACCCCCGAAGCAGTAAAGCTTGACCTCATCCGCCGTAACAAGTATATGCCTAACCCGGCGGTTTACTATGTGCAAAGCGATATTACTTTTCCATTAGAGCAAACCCTGCTACCTGTGGCTAAAAGGAGCCTGGTGAAATATATCAGCAGTGCGGCGTAGTTTTAAATTTTCTGATTTGTAATTAACTGTCCCCACGAGGAACAATCTGTATAAATTTGTGATAATTGGAATATAACTAAAAGCAATATCATTATTTTAGACTTAAATTTATTTACACCTAAGCATGATTATTAAAAAACTACTCCCGGTCATATTAATTTTTTTCAGCATTAATTCATTTGCACAAAGCTGCGGATGCGAACAAGAGTTTATTTACATAAAAAACTTCATGGAAAAAAATTACGCAGGCTTTAATGATAAACAAGCCGCCATGACAAAAAGCGGTTATGATAAGCTGGTTAATGAATATCTTGGTTATAGTAAAGCCCCCCATTCGCAGGAACAATGTTTACTGGTGATCTCCCGGTTCCTGGATCATTTTAAAGACGATCACGTTTCTATCAGGGCGAATTTTGATGCCGCAAAGCTTGACACAGCTTATATGAATAAGCGGCAGATCATCCCGATATCAGATGAAAAAATAGCCGAACTCAGAAAATCAACATCGTTTGAAGGGATCTATGATTTTCACGATCCTTTAAAGTATAAAATAGCGGTTATTAAAGATAAAACCCCATTACACGATTATATAGGTGTAATTGTAAGCTCAAACCTGCCGGGCTGGAAAAAAGGGATGATAAAACTGGAAGCTAAGCTGGTTAACGACAGCCTTTGCAGAGGTGTATTGTTCATGCTTAACGGTATGCCAAAAGTAGAGGGGTTTTTATTTGGAAAAGATGCCTTATGGGGCGACTGGCATCGTGAGGGAAAAACACCCGAAAGGCCTGCTGGTAAATATGAGCCGGTGGCATCAAGAAAACTATCAGACAAGACGTTGTATATTAAAATTTCCAGCTTTAGCCCGGGGAATGCGAAAAATATTGATTCGGTACTAAGGGTAAATGAAAATGCCCTGAAAACTACGCCCAACCTGGTGCTTGATCTTCGCGATAATGGTGGCGGTGCCGATTATACCTATTCGCCCTTGCTGGATTATGTTTACACCAACCCGGTTCACCATACAGGGGTGAGTATATTTGCAACAGAGGAGAATATAAAAGGATGGAAGAAATACCTTGACGATGATGACCGTTCGACTGAAAGTAAAAACTCTATTACCGGTATTATTAACCAAATGGAAAACAATAAGGGCAAGTGGGTAAGTGTTTCTGACGATGCTGTGCTATCCGACTATAAGAAACTGGAAGGCCCGGCAAAGATTGTTATCCTTATTAATAAAGGATGCGCCAGCAGCACCGAGCAATTTTTGCTTTTTGCCCGCCAAAGCTCAAAGGTTATATTTATGGGTCAAAACACATCGGGTACACTTGATTATTCCAACGTAATTGAAACACCGTTTTCCTGTATGCCTTATACATTGCGCTATTCATCTTCGCGAAGCAGGAGACTGGATAAAAACGAGGGGATAGATAATATTGGCATTAAACCAAACTACTATTTAAATGCAAATGAAGATTGGATTGAAAAAGCGACTGCTTTTTTGGAACATAAATAATTTAAGAGAGATGCTTCTAATAGATTCTGAAGGAATCTTCAGTATTTCATAAGGTTAAAGTTTTTGGAGGAAATCAAAAATTGCTTAACTCCTGCTGGCAATAAAAATCTTACTCTTATTTGCGAAAGTTTTAACAAAAAAACAGCCGGTACTTTCCAGTAGCCGGCTGCCTTCATTTACTAATCCCTAATTTATCAAAATGAATTTTATTTAATCCTGAGCATGTGTCCCTGTTGGCATCAAAATTACTATGCTGCCAATGTTTTAAAGGCAGGGTTATTACTGAAATAGTTTACGGGATATACGTAATTTCCCCACAGGGTTTTTACGCTGATGTTTTCAAACAGGTATCTACCCGATGCAGAACTTACTGATTTAATACTTAAACTAATTTTTGCAATGCCTCTTTTATGCGGGGGATCAATTGCTCAATATCTTCTAAAGTGCTTGCCCCTACCGATGCCCTGAACCAGTTTACTTCTTCACCGGTACCAAAGGCTGAGAATGGCACGAATGCTACTTTTGCCTCTTTTATAAGATAGAAGTTTATATCGGTTGCAGTTTTTAAAACTGTGCCATCGGGCGTGGTTTTACCAGCATAATCAACTTTTATAGTAAGGTAGATGGCGCCCATTGGTTCAATAGCATCTACATTAAAGCCTTCGGACTTTAACTGCTGAAAGCCCTGGTATAGCGTATTTAAGCTGTTTTGAATATTACCCTTTAATTTAGCCAGATAGCCGTTTACATTATCGTCCTGCTTTAAAAACTTAGCCATTGCAACCTGCTCGGCTTTTGGCGACCATGCCCCCATGTGACCAACAATGGCCTTCATATGACTGATCACTTCGGTTGGGCCAAAACCCCAGCCTACACGTACACCTGTTGCAGCAAAGCATTTTGAAGCCCCGTCAACAAAAATGGTTATATCCTTTAATTCGGGGCGAAGGCTTACCGGGTTAAAATGTTCGTGTTTCCCAAATGTTAGCTGTGAATAAATCTGATCATATAAAAGATAAAGTGGTTTCTCACCTGCTTTACGGGTTTTATTTTCTGCAATTACCAGGTCGCAAATTTCCTCCAGATCTTTTTTGGTGAACATGGTGCCTGTTGGGTTCAGCGGCGAACACAATGCAAGCAGGGTTGCGCCTTTTAAATGTGGCGCTATCTCGTTAGCCGTTGGCATAAAGTTATGTTCTGGCCTGGTAGGTATTATAATTGCTTCTGCTTTCAGCAAATCGCAATAGTGATTGTTATTCCATGACGGTGCAGGGAATACCACTTTGTCGCCCGGATCAACAACTGCTAAAAAGATTGAGTAGATCAATGGTCTTGATCCGCCGGAGATCAGGATCTGATTTGCAGCATAGTCCAGATCAAACCTGCTCTTTAAAAACGCAGATACACTTTCGCGAAGATCAAGCATGCCATCAGCCGGCGGATAATTGGTTTGATTAGCGCCATAAGCTTCAACAATTCCTTGTTTCAACTGATCCGGAATGGGATAAATATTAGAGTCGAAATCGCCAATGGTTAAATTGGCAATATTTTGTCCCTGGCGTTTTAATTCGTTTATCTCGCCTGCAATTTTTATAATTTCGGAGCCGTGCAGATTTTGGGCTAATAAAGAAACACTCATTTGATGTGCGTATTAAATATGCAAATTTTGGATGTGCAAATGTGCGGATTTTAATTTGAAAATTTGATGTTGCGATGATTTGAAAATGAGTTTTAGCGCTTCAATCTGTTGATTCTTTACTGCCAACTGTTTACTGCTCACTACCAACTACTTTAAGGCTCTTGTTTCTTTGCCTTTAACTCCCTAAGTTTGCGCCTCAATAATATTGTTATGTCAAAAGCATCCGAAATTAAAAATGGTAACATCATCCGCTTCAATGGCGAGTTGTTACAGGTAGAAGAATTTTTGCACCGTACACCAGGTAACTTACGCGCTTTTTACCAGGCACGTATGCGTAATGTTAAAAGCGGCAAACTGGTTGAATACCGTTTCCGTACTGACGAGGATGTGACCATAGCACGCGTTGAAACCAATGATTACCAATACCTGTATGAAGATGGCGACCAGTTGGTAATTATGGATAACAGCACTTACGATCAGCATAATGTGCCTAAAATATTATTTGGCACTGCCGTTAAATTTTTAAAAGAAGGGATGAACGTAATTGTTGCCTTTGAAAGTGATGAGCCTATTATGGGCCAGGTTCCGGGTTCGGCAGAATTGGAAATCACTTATACTGAACCGGCTGTTAAAGGTGATACCTCGAGTGGTGCACTGAAAAATGCTACTGTTGAAACCGGCGCTGAAATTAAAGTTCCGTTATTTATTAATATTGGCGATAAGGTAAAGGTTGATACTGCTACCGGCTCTTATGTAGAAAGAGTAAAAGGATAAACTCCCTGACCCTAAAAGGAGAATAAAAAAGAAAAGCTCTTCGTTTCCGAAGAGCTTTTCTTTTTTAGGACATTTTCACTTTCCAGCCGGCAAAAGGTTTTACTGTTGCGTATGCGGGACCTCCGTTTTTCCCTGTGCCCAGGATACTGGTTTCAAGGCCCGAATTTGTATTAGCCTGTTCAATAATGTCCCTGGTAATTCCTGTAAGAGGTATTTTAATTCTACCACCGATGGGAGAATCCTGCCCGGCATAAGTGCCTATGTCGATATAAATAAATTTATCCGGATGAGAACCATGTACAAACGGGCCTGCAAATGCCGGGGTAATATCGCTTTGTTTATTTTCTTTTACCGTAACGGTTAAACTAAAATGCAGATCATGCCCACCTGATCTTTGCGTTTGAACTGTTTCATAAACGGCACCCGATCCTTTTTGCAGCCCAAAATCGATACCCGCTGGTGGTTTTTGTAAAACAATGTAAAGATTAAGGTCGTTTTGCATCTTCTCTTAATTTTTATGTTTACTCATTCCGGGCGTTAAAACGCCAGTTCCAGCAACACCGGACAATGATCTGAATGTTTTGCTTCGGGTAATATGGCAACGCGCTTAATATTGTTTTCGAGTGCGCTGGTGGCCATATTATAATCGATACGCCAGCCTAAGTTTTTAGCACGTGAGTTTGCGCGAAAACTCCACCAGGTATAATTATGCGGTTCTTTATTTAAATGCCTGAACGTATCGATATAACCCGACTGTATAAAATTTTCCATCCACTCCCTTTCCTCAGGCAAAAAGCCGGATGAATTGGCATTTGATTTTGGGTTATGGATATCTATGGGCCGGTGGCAAATATTATAATCGCCGGATACTACCAGTTTAGGGCATTGTGATTGCAGCAGTTCAAGGTACCGGCCAAACTCATCCAGAAAGCGGTATTTAAACGCCTGCCTGTCCTCTCCGCTTGAACCGGACGGAAAATAAACACTCATTACCGATACTTCGTCAAAATCTACCCGGATGTTGCGGCCCTCGCGATCATAATCACTAATGCCGCAGCCATATTCAACATGCTTTGGCGTTTGTTTGGTGAAGATGGCAGTGCCACTGTAGCCTTTCTTTTCGGCGGGATACCAGTAATGCTCGTAGCCTAAATCCTCAACCAGCTTTAAATCGGTTAAAACATCTGGCGTTGCTTTTATTTCCTGCAGGCAAACCACATCGGCATCAGTAGCCTGCAGCCACGCAAGCCAGTTTTTGTTCATTGCCGAGCGGATGCCGTTAACGTTATAGGTGATTATTTTCATTTATTTTAAAGTCGGTTTTCGGGGTTTTATTTTTCTTCAGGAAACAAGACCTTATCGAGGTCTTTACACTCACTTTTGTTCAGCAATTCAACAGTCATAGGCACATCTTCTGTCGGGCGGTCATTTTTGTCTTTTTTTACAGCCGCAATCCTGTCTACCATATCAATGCCATAAACTACCTCGCCATATACCGTGTAATTCTGATCGAGATGGGGTGCACCACCAACAGATTCATAATAGTCCCTTTGCCATCCGGGTATTTTATGGCCCTTTAAACGTGTTTGTTCAAGGGTATCCAGCTTACCGGCTGTAAAGCGCTTGCCCTCTACAATATAAAACTGGCACCCGCTTGATGCCTTTGTTGGGTTATCATCCCGCGCTGCTGCCAATACCCCCCTTTTATGGAAAAGGCTGTCCCTGAATTCAGCCTGAACGGTATAGCCAACGTCGCCATTACCTAATTCAGCCCCGGGTTTTCTTTTGGTGGTATCTCTTGAGTCCGGATCGCCGCCTTGTATCATAAAGTTTTGTATCACCCTATGGAATAGAGTACCATTATAAAAGCCCTGTTTTACCAGCTTAATAAAGTTATCCCTGTGTTTCGGGGTTTCGTTGTATAAGCGGATAATACAGGTGCCATAACTGGTTTTAATGCGCACATACTGATTTTTTGGCCCTTTGGCGAAGGCTGTAATGGTGAGCAGCAGTAAACTTAAAGTAAAGAGTCTTTTCATATTTATAGGTTTAATTTTTCAATTACATATTTTATTCAACCTCATCAAACATCCCCAACTCCTCAAAATAATCAATTATTAATGATTTCATTACCATTTCCTGTTCGAGCAGGGTATAATTGGGGATAACACCAACACGTTTCCAGTGCGGCCAACCGTCCTGATCTAATCCTTCGAGCTCATAAAAGCCCATCATGCTGAATAGCTTGCAGTTAGCATTGTGCATCAATTCTTCCTTTTGCCTTTTGCTGAATTTTCGCGGCCCTTTGCCAAGTTCCTGCACTCCTATCAGGAAGAGCATAACTTTTATATCAGGTTTTTCATTATCAAACTCGTCAGCAATCTTCTGCTGTAGTACGCTCCATTTTAAATTAATTTCAGCAGGTTTCATCTTTGCAAATATATTATAGTTAGTGGTTCATAGTTGTTGGTTTATGGTAATTTCTATCATTCTTCCGATATCAATTACCAACCTTTAATTACTAACTATACCAATTAACAACATTGTTACGTTTAAGCTGTATACCAACAAAATTATTATTTACATTTGCATCAATGTTGCAAAAAAAGCGGCTGCTGGTTTGAAAAGGAGTAAATATCATATTATAAATTCGTGGTTATTGCTTATCTGCTTCGTAGCAGGCCAGTATATGGTATACGCTCACCAACATAATATTGTAAAAGGGCAAAAACCAACCTTCCGTTATTCTTATTCAGCCAATAAGCCACAACCAAAGCAAACCCTTACTGAAAAATGCCAGCTATGCGACGCTATGCACCATAACGGCATGGTTATAAGCAGTCAACTGTACTTTAGCCCTGTTGTGGTTGCCAATCATGTTCATAAATCTTTTGAATATAATTTTACCAGTTTAGCGCTTATACTCTCCGGTGGCCGCGCCCCTCCAATAGCCAATTACTC
>JABDFZ010000039.1:20970-25634 GCA_013286325.1 Bacteroidota bacterium
ATTACTCCATTTAAACATTAAAAGCCAGACTGCTTTTAAATGTTGTTAACTGATCAATTGATGTAATATTTTTATTTGTTAGCTGATAGTCAGCCTATTTGTAACAATTAGCATCCAATGATCCCGACCAAATTTTTAATATCTCAGAACAACAACAATGACGATTAAAATAAGACTATTAGGCCTGTTATATGTTTTTTTATTAAGTACAATAATTGCCAATGCTGCTGTAAAAAAGGATGATGAAAGCGGAACGATTACCGGAACCGTAACAGATAAAGCTGACGGCAAGCCTATTATAGGAGCTTCCGTTAATATACCCGACCTGAGACGCGGGTCGATAACTGATGTAAATGGCCATTTTACATTAAATAATTTACCCAAAGGCGTTTATCTGGTACAGGTTAGCTATTTAGGGTATGGCACTTTTAACCAAAAGGTTGACTTTAGTAAGATAACAACCTTAGATGTACAGCTGCAGGCTTCATCATTAGAAGAAGGTGAAGTTGTGATAACCGGCGTGAGTAAAGCCACCGAAATAAAAAGAGACCCTGTACCGATGGTAGCTGTAGGTAAAACCTACCTGGATCAGCGATCGGCAGCGGGAAATGTTATTGATATGATAGCCAATTTACCCGGCGTAAGTGCGGTAACTACTGGGCCGAATGTTTCCAAACCTTTTATACATGGGCTAGGCTATAACCGGGTAGTGACCCTTGAAGACGGCATCCGTCAGGAAGGCCAGCAATGGGGCGATGAGCATGGTATTGAGGTAGATCAAAACTCGATAGACCGGGTGGAAGTAATTAAGGGCCCGGCCAGTTTATCCTACGGATCGGATGCTATTGGTGGTGTTGTGAATTTAATTACACCTCCCCCTGTTGCCGATGGAAAGATATTAGGATCGGTACAGGGAACATATGGCACCAATAACGGATTATTGAATGGCTCGTTCAGGCTGTATGGTAACCAGAATGGATTAGTTTGGGGTACTATTTTATCGGCAAAAGAAGCCAAGGATTATCAAAATGAGCACGATGGCAGGGTATATGCAACTAATTTTAAGGAGAAAGATGCCCGTGTAATGGTAGGTTTAAATAAATCGTGGGGAACGTCTTATTTAAATGCCTCGTTATTTGACGACCAGCAGGCCATTCCTGATGGCAGCCGTGATTCTGCTAGCCGCCGGTTCACCAAACAAATTACCGAAGATGACGCCACACGGCAGATAGTATCTCCATCAGAACTAAATTCTTATAGTATCCCTGTATTGCACCAGCATGTACAGCTTTACCGTATTTACAGCAACAGCAACTTTAACTTAGGTGATGGAAACCTAATTGTTAATCTTGGGTACCAGTATAGCCACCGCAGGGAATTTACGCATCCTGAAGATGCAAGTGTTGCTGGCTTAAATTTGCACCTTACTACCTATACTTACGATTTTAAATACAACTTTAATACCGGAAAGGGCTATGAGGCCACGGTTGGGATAAACGGTCAATATCAAAACAATACTATTGGCGATGCTACCGATTTCCCGATACCGGCTTATCACCAATTTGATATAGGCCCGTTCCTGGTGGTAAAGAAAAGTTTTGGCAAGCTCGATCTTTCGGGCGGTGGCAGGTTCGACAGTCGCTCATTCAGCGGACAAGCTGCTTATATTGATACCCTGGCGGGGAAATTCCCACAACTATATACAGGGCCAAATCCAGGAAGCACGCCAAACGTAGTGCCGCAATTTGCTGCTTTGAATAAAACGTTTACAGGCTTTAATGGTAGCTTTGGCGCTGCCTATAACTTCTCGAGGCAGTTTTTATTAAAAGCAAATATTGCGCGTGGTTTCAGGGCGCCAAGCATTGCCGAACTTTCGGCAAACGGGCCAGATCCAGGTTCACAGATCTATCATGTAGGCAACAGCAATTTCAAACCCGAGTTTAGCACACAAGAGGATGTAGGTGCTTTCCTAACCTTGCCAAATGTGTCTTTAAGTGTAGAGTTGTTTAATAACAATATTCAAAACTATATTTTTCAGCAGCAGGAGCTAAATCCCGATGGTTCGCCGATTATTACACAAGGGTATAATACATTTACTTATGTGCAAAGCAAAGCGCGCATAAACGGTGGTGAGTTTAGCCTGGATATCCACCCGTATACCTGGCTGCATTTTGAAAACTCGCTGGCACTAACTTACGGGCAGAATTTAGGAACCGGGGGTCGCGTACCGGATAGTTTAAAATACCTGCCATTTATACCGCCGCTGCATACCCATTCAGAGCTGCGCGGAAATTTCAGCAAAGGATTCGGAAGCTTGAGAAATGTTTATGCCATGTTAGGGTTTGATCACTTTAGTGCGCAAAACCGCTTTTTCTCAGCATACGGAACAGAAACCTATACCGCAGGTTATAACCTGTTGAGCGCAGGTTTAGGCGGCGAACTTGTAGATAAGTCAGGTAAAACGGTGATTAAACTATTTATTGAGGGAACAAACCTTGCCAATGTAAACTATCAAAGCAACATGAGCAGGCTTAAGTATTTTGATAATACGGTTACTGCACCTGGCGTGCAACGCGGCATTTTTAATATGGGTCGCAACATAAGCTTTAAGGTAGTAGTACCTTTCGATCTATCGCCCCGCACAAAATCGTGATATAACGTCCTTAACTATTGATACATTCCCATGCCCTGCTCTAAAAAGCAGGGCTTTTTTATTGATTAACTTACTCGAGTACCTCGTAGATAGTAACCGGTTTGGCTTTGTTTTTAAGGGTTACATCGCCAATTTTTTCGCAGTGGAAGGATTCTTTCGTTTTATGATATACTTCCTCGGTAATAAGTATCTGGCCTGCTTTAGCTGTAGATTGCAGGCGTTGGGCTAGATTTACAGTATCGCCAATTACTGTATAATCCAGTCGTTTTAAGGACGCAGAACCAATGTTACCTGATACCATCTCGCCTGAATTTATTCCTATTGAAACACCCGGTCTGTACGAAATATCGCCCAGCTTTATTTCTTCCATGTTCTTTAAATGCTCTCTTACAACCAATGCCGTATCAATGGCTTTATCCAAATGGTAATCGCCCCTAAAAACAGCCATCACGGCATCACCCATAAATTTGTCTACATGGCCACCTTGCGCAATAACTTCTTTTACAATGCTATCAAATAAGCTATTGAGTAATGATACTACTGTATTTGCCTGTACCTGTTCTGTAATTGCGGTAAACCCGCAAACATCAACAAACATTACTGTAGCGTCAATCAGCTCATTTTTCATCAGGCTGCCCTCAAACTCCTTGTGGGTCATAAAGTTGAGCACATTCTCATCAACATACATTTTGAGTATGTTATTTTCTTTAATGGCCTTCATGGTTTCCTGTAGCTGCCTTACGTGTGCTATGGTTTTTTCCATAGTAAGGTCGAGGTCATCAAAATCAACAGGCTTAACCACAAAATCAAATGCTCCCCGGTTCATGGCTGTACGGATGTTCTGCATATCGCCATAAGCCGATACAACCACCGCCTTTATCATAGGGTTTGCTTCCGGCAACCGGCTTAACAAAGTAAGCCCATCCATTACCGGCATGTTAATGTCACTTAAAATTATATCCAGGTCGGGATGCTCTTTTACTTTTAAAAGCGCTTCTTCACCGTTTTGTGCAAAAACAAATTCGTAGAGGTTTTCACGTATTTTGCGACGGAATTTTTGTTTTACCAATAATTCCAAATCGGCTTCATCGTCCACCACCAGTATTTTGGCCATTATTCGTTAAATGTTTTAAGTTTTTCTTTTAATAAATTAAAATCGAGGGGTTTTGTTAAAAAATCATTAGCGCCTTTTTCCATAGCCAGCCTGTGATTTTCTTCATCGCCATAAGCGGTTATCATCATTACTACCGGAGGTGGCGGGGTATCAAAATCCTCGCGGATATGCGTTAATAAATCAATGCCACTCATCCCCGGCATATTAATATCCGAAAGTATCAGCACAATTTCTGATTGTGCCCCGTGTAAATATTTCAGCGCCTCTTCTCCCGAATAGGCAAATGAAAAATCAAACTCCTGGTTCTTTATTTCTTTTCTAAAACGCTGCAAAAAAAGCGGCTGAATGTCTGTTTCGTCGTCGACTACTAATATCCTCATGGTAATGCGCTAAAATTAGTGATAAGTTTAAAACTATGCAGGTATTGAAATAATAAATTCGGTGGATTCACCTTCTTTGGTTACGATATCAATTTTGCCGTGGTGACCTTTTACCACAATATCATAACTTAACGACAATCCCAAACCTGTGCCTTCGCCTGTTGGTTTGGTTGTAAAAAACGGCTGCATAATTTTTTCTTTTATATCATCGGGGATACCGGTGCCATTGTCTTTCACCCTTACTACAATAAATTTATTTTTAAAAGATGTTTCTACCTCAACTGTAGGCTTAAAATCGGCGCCTGCTGTTTTCTGTTTTTGTTTCACGGCGTAAAAGGCGTTATTAAACAGGTTAAGTAAAACCCGGCCGATATCCTGAGGTACCATATTAGCCAAAGGCAAGCCTTCGGCCAGGTTTGTTACCAACTCTGCATTGAACGATTTATCTTTTGCCCTTAAACCATGGTAAGAAAGGCGTAGGTATTCGTCGGCTAGCTTGTTTATATCGGTTGGTTCT
>JABDFZ010000040.1 GCA_013286325.1 Bacteroidota bacterium
TATAAATGGCAATTTTAGCATTTCAAAAACCAGACAAGGTTATCATGCAGAAATCAACTGATTTTGATGGCACGTTTGAGTTTCGTCCGTTAGAACCAGGTTTCGGTGTAACCATCGGTAATGCTCTGCGTCGTATCTTACTTTCATCACTTGAAGGTTATGCGATCACTTCTGTACGTTTTTCGGGAGTGATGCATGAGTTTTCAACCATCAAAGGTGTTGTTGAAGACGTTACCGAAATCATACTGAACCTTAAACAGGTTCGCTTCAAAAAAACCGGTGAGTCTGGCGATAGCGAAAAGGTATTCGTGATCATTAATGGGCAGGATGCTTTTAATGCAGGTGATATCACCAAGTTCTCAAATAACTTTACAGTTTTAAATCCTGAGCTTGTTATCTGCAATATGGATTCGTCAGTAACGCTTGAAATTGAGCTTACTGTAAATAAAGGCCGTGGTTATGTTGCTAGCGAAGAAAATAAAAACCCTGACGCTAATGTAGGTGTAATAGCTATCGATTCGATCTACACACCTATTAAAAACGTAAAATACACTATTGAGAACTATCGTGTAGAACAAAAAACAGACTATGAGAAATTAGTTCTGGATATTACTACTGATGGCTCAATTCATCCTGAAGATGCACTTAAAGAAGCTGCTAAGATCCTTATCCAGCACTTTATGTTGTTCAGCGATGAGAACATGATGCTTGAAGCACAGGCTAAAGAAGAAACCAAAGAAGTTGACGAGGAAATTTTACACATGCGTAAGATCCTTAAAACTGAATTGGTTGACCTTGACCTTTCTGTACGTGCCTTGAATTGCCTTAAAGCTGCAGACATCCGCAGCCTGGCTGATTTAGTTTCGTATGACGTAGCTGATATGCTTAAGTTCAGAAACTTTGGTAAAAAATCATTAACTGAAATTCAGGACCTGGTTAAATCAAAAGGATTATCTTTTGGTATGAACCTGTCGAAATTTAAGTTAGACGAAGAATAATTAGTGAATGGTGATTAGAGAATAGAGATTAGTCTTGATTCTTTAATCACCATTTTACTTTTAAGAATAACAGAGAAGTACAGTGAGGCGATCTCACTACTCACACTCAAATTAACAACTGAGTATTTGCATAATTCCGAGGACTTGACGGTAACGCCGTCCGACGGTATGCACGTGCCACAAACAACAAAAAACAATGAGACACGGAAAAAAAGTTAATCACTTAGGTCGTACAGACAGCCATCGCAAAGCGATGCTAAGTAACATGGCTACATCGCTTATCTTACACAAGCGCATTACTACTACATTAGCTAAAGCAAAAGCTTTACGCGGATATGTTGAGCCAATCCTTACAAAATCAAAAAGCGATACTACACACTCACGTCGTGTTGTGTTTAGCTATCTTCAGGATAAAGATGCTGTTAGCATCCTGTTCCGCGAAATTGCTGAGAAAATTGCCAGCCGCCCAGGTGGTTACACTCGTATCATCAAAATGGAAAACCGTTTAGGTGACAACGCTGAAATGGCAATGATTGAATTGGTAGATTACAATACAGTTTACGGTACTGATGCAGCTAAAACAGAAAAGAAATCAACACGTCGTCGTGGTGGTTCTGCTGCTAAAGCTAAAACTGCTGCTCCTGCTGCTAAAGCAGCGCCTGCAGAAGAAGTTGTTGAAGTTGCACCTGTTGTAGCTGAAACACCTGTTGTTGAAGCTCCTGTAGCTGAAGTAACAGAAACTCCGGCTGCTGAAACGGAAGCTCCTGAAGCACCTGCTGCAAACGAAGAAAATGCTGAAAAAGGCGAATAAGTAAACCGCATTTTTTTAGATATTAAAACGCCCTGCTCATTTGAGCAGGGCGTTTTTTGTTTTAGGGTAGATTTTCTGCGATTTATTTAAGGAAAAAGAGGATTCTTTTATTTCACCTTGATTGAAATATGCATTATTCCCTTAAATTAAGCTGCAAACAATATTTTGTTTTATCAGATAAGTATTTGTAGATTTAGCATAACCTAAAAGCAAAGAGATTAATTTAAACGTATAAAACTCTATAGATTTTGTATAGATTAAATTAATCAAACCTTATCGCTCTTTATTGCCTTTGGCTTTTTTCACAACAATTTCCGGAAAATAATTAATTGAGGATCAACTAAACCGAATAGAACTATCTCAAAAAGGTATTGAGCTTTGTACCTTATCAAAACCAAAGCCGAAACAAAATAATTAAACCAATTATGAAATCTAATTTTGGAAAACCCCTTTCAAAAAAGGAAATGAAAGCAGTTCAAGGCGGTAAATTCCCCGGATGCGCTGCACAAGGACAAAACGGTGAAGCTTATTCACAAGGTTGCTGCACAGGCCTTACCGAATGCCCTGGTACAACACATAAATGTGAACCACCAAGTGACCCATGCCACGGCGTTGCTTAGTTAAATCTTTATAATTGCTGACGTATTAGTACGCCAGCAATTGCTAAACTATTTTATGTTTTAATGTAACTGACCTCAGGGTATTGAGCCTTGTACCCTAACTAAACCAGGGCCGAAAAAAATAAACCAATTATGAAATCTAATTTTGGAAAACAACTCAGTAAAAAAGAGATGAAAAACATTCAGGGTGGTAAATACCCAGGCTGTGCTGCCTATGATCAACCAGGTGTAGCTTATTCACAAGGGTGTTGCCCGGGGTTAATGGCATGCGGCGGCCCTAAAGGGCTTTTATGCCTTACCATTGCGGAATGTTCATAAATGAACCAAAAAACAATTTAAAAGTAATCTGCAGGTTTATCCTGCTGATTACTTTAAGCTAAACATTAAGTACAAAAAAGGATACCCTGATATTATATTCCGAGTGAAACCCAAGGCATCCTAAAATAATAACCCTGCTTAAATTTCTGCCAACCTGTCACTGTCTAAATTCACCTTCCTGACTTATTATTACTTTTTACCTTTCAGCTTTTACCTTTCACCTCTAATTTTTCTGCCAAACCTAAATTGGCACAACCATTGATAAATAGGAGGTATAGTAAAACAATCAATCAAGAAAATATAATCATATGTCTAAAATAATTGGAATCGACTTAGGAACAACTAACTCCTGCGTTGCTGTAATGGAGGGTAATGAGCCCCAGGTTATTGCTAACAGCGAGGGTAAACGTACTACGCCGTCAGTAGTGGCTTTTGTGGACAACGGCGAGCGTAAAGTTGGTGATCCGGCAAAACGCCAGGCTATCACCAATCCAACAAAAACTATTTATTCAATAAAACGCTTCATGGGTAACCAGTTTAACGAGGTTACTAAAGAAGCATCACGCGTACCTTATAAAGTGGTTAAAGGCGACAATAACACTCCTCGTGTTGAAATTGGCGACCGTAAATATACCCCACAAGAAATATCAGCAATGATACTTCAGAAAATGAAGAAAACTGCTGAAGACTTTTTGGGTACTGAAGTTACTGAAGCAGTTATTACTGTTCCGGCTTATTTTAACGATGCACAGCGCCAGGCTACTAAAGAAGCCGGTGAAATTGCAGGCTTAAAAGTTCGCCGTATTATAAACGAACCTACTGCTGCTGCCCTGGCTTACGGCCTGGACAAAGCACACAAGGATATGAAAATTGTTGTGTTTGACTGCGGTGGTGGCACACATGACGTTTCTGTTCTTGAATTAGGTGATGGCGTGTTCGAAGTAAAATCAACCGATGGTGATACTCACCTTGGTGGTGACGACTTTGACCAGGTAATTAT
Source organism: Bacteroidota bacterium (assembly GCA_013286325.1). Classification (GTDB taxonomy): domain Bacteria; phylum Bacteroidota; class Bacteroidia; order Sphingobacteriales; family Sphingobacteriaceae; genus Mucilaginibacter. Next base: position 3,748 of record JABDFZ010000040.1, read on the forward strand.
CGACTGGTTAGCTGACGAATTTAAAAACGATGAAGGTGTTGACCTGCGTAAGGACCCAATGGCTTTACAACGTTTAAAAGAATCAGCTGAAAAAGCTAAGATCGAATTATCAAGCACTGCTCAAACTGAAATTAACTTACCATATATTACGGCTGCTGATGGCGTGCCAAAGCACTTGGTTAAAACTTTAACCAAAGCTAAATTTGAGCAATTAGCAGATAGCTTAATTAAACGTACTATTGAGCCATGCCGTTCTGCATTGAAAAATGCCGGCTTAAGCACTACAGATATTGACGAGATCATATTGGTAGGTGGTTCAACCCGTATCCCTGCTATACAGGAAGCTGTTGAGAAATTCTTTGGTAAAGCACCTTCGAAAGGTGTAAACCCTGATGAGGTTGTTGCCATTGGTGCGGCTATACAGGGTGGTGTATTAACAGGCGAGGTTAAGGATGTATTGTTACTGGATGTTACCCCGCTTTCGTTAGGTATTGAAACTATGGGTGGCGTAATGACCAAACTGATAGAAGCTAATACCACTATCCCAACCAAAAAATCGGAAGTGTTCTCAACTGCATCTGATAATCAGCCATCAGTAGAGATCCATATATTACAGGGTGAGCGCCCAATTGCTTCGGCTAACCGTACTATAGGCCGTTTCCACCTTGACGGAATACCACCAGCACCTCGTGGCGTGCCACAGGTTGAAGTAACTTTCGACATTGATGCAAATGGTATATTGAATGTATCGGCAAAAGATAAAGCAACCGGTAAAGAGCAAAAGATCCGTATTGAAGCATCGTCAGGTTTAACTGATGCCGAGATCAAAAAGATGAAGGATGAAGCTGAAGCAAATGCTGATGCTGACAAAAAGGCAAAAGAAGAGGTTGAAAAACTGAATGCTGCCGATGCCCTGATCTTCTCGACTGAAAAACAGTTAAAAGAATATGGCGATAAAATCTCTGCTGACAAAAAAGCTCCTATTGAGTCTGGTTTAACCAAGCTGAAAGAAGCTTATGCAGCTAAGAACTTTGCAGATATTGACGTTGCGCAAACTGAATTGAGCAATGCATGGAATGCAGCATCAGAAGAGATGTACAAAGCAACAGGTGATGCAGGCCAGGGACAGCCAGGTGCTGAAGGCGGTGCAGGTGCACCACACGCAGAAGGCAGTTCTGACACTGTTACTGATGTTGACTTTGAAGAAGTAAAATAATTACTCCCTAACCCCTAAAGGGTAAATAAGAAAACCCCGGTTATTAATTTAACCGGGGTTTTTTGTTGTATGTTCTATAAAACAAAAAATCCCGCCTTTTGGGCAGGATTATGAATATTCAGATGGCGTTTTATGGCCACAAATTTTCAGGGTAGGCGCCGCTCGCAACCAAGTCAGATATGCTTTTTTGTACGATAGGCTTATCTTCTTTATAAGTAACCCCGAACCATTTAGCAGCAGTAGGAATAACTTTAAATGATGCTTCGCCGCTTTTAATCAGTTCATCTCCAATTAGGGGGATAAAAAATTCTGCCTTTGGATCGTTTTCATTGGCTTCAACAAAGGCTTTGAATAAAGGCTCTGTCTTGGTGAAAACAGCCGGGGTAAAGCCCCAGAAGTTCATAGATACCATTGTGTTTGAAGCCAAAGGATGTTCCACGCCATCTTCTTCATACACCACACCTCCATTTTTATCGAAATAAACCTTAAGGCGCTCTTTAATGGCAACCATGTTGCCATTATCATCAACCTGGCATACTCCGCGCGATACGGTGCCATAATCGGATAGGGTACGATCTACCTGGTAACCTATAATGGAGTATTTATCATCGGCCACTTCTGTGTTTAAAAATTTAGCCATTTTTTCAAAGGCATCAGTGCCATAAAAGTCATCGGCATTGATCACACAAAAAGGCTCGTGGATCTGGTTGCGTGCTGATAATACTGCATGTGCAGTACCCCATGGTTTGGCGCGTTCAATAGTTTTATCGATACCGAATGGCTTAAGATCATAACTTTGATAAACATAATCGGTTTCAATACGGCCCTTTAATTTAGGCTCAAAAATAGCCTTAAAAGGTTCGGCAAATTCCTCGCGGATAATAAAGCTTACTTTACCAAAGCCGGCATTAATGGCATCATAAATGGAGTAATCAATAATGGTTTCGCCATGCGGGCCAAAGCCATCAACCTGTTTCATGCTTCCATAGCGGCTGGCCATGCCTGCAGCCAGTATTAATAATGTAGGTTTCATGTATCTCTTAAAGGGTTTATAATAAATGTAAATATGACACTTTATTTTGAATTATTTATAGTGTATTAATATTTATTATCGAAAAATGTTTGATTTAATTTGAGCATTATTTAATATACCTGAAATCCTGCCCTGCTTTTATGTTTAACAGTGCTTCATAAATCAGGCGGATCACGTTATCAACGTCCTCTTTATGGATCATTTCGACAGTTGTGTGCATATAACGCAATGGCAGAGAGATCAATGCTGATGGTACGCCATCATTTGAGTAAGCAAAAGCATCGGTATCTGTACCTGTTGAGCGCGATGATGCCTGGCGCTGAAACGGAATTTTTGCCTTTTCGGCAGATTCTATCAATAGCTTATTCAGGTTGTTTTGTACCGCAGGTGCGTAAGATATTACCGGACCGCGGCCACAGGCCAGATCGCCCTGGCTTATCTTATTGATCATTGGTGTTTGGGTATCGTGGGTAACATCGGTTACAATGGCTACGTTCGGTTTAATATGATGTGCTATCATTTCGGCACCGCGAAGGCCAATCTCTTCCTGTACAGCATTTACGATGTATAGGCCAAATGGCAGTTTTATTTTGTTCTTTTTAAGCAAACGGGCAACTTCGGCAATCATAAATCCGCCGGCACGGTTATCAAGTGCGCGGCCAACATAATAGCGGTCGTTAAGCACCATAAACTCGTCTTCGTAAGTGATAACGCAGCCTACATGTATCCCCAGCTTTTCTACTTCTTCTTTTGAGGTACAACCGCAATCCAGAAAAATGTTTTTAAGAGTTGGCGCTTCTTCCTTTTCGCCCGCTGTGCGGGTGTGGATAGCCGGCCATCCGAAAACTGCTTTTACAATTCCTTTATCAGTATGGATATTAACCCTTTTTGATGGCGCTATCTGGTGGTCAGAGCCACCGTTGCGAATTACGTATATCAGCCCGTCGTTGGTAATATAGTTTACAAACCACGAGATCTCATCAGCATGGGCTTCAATAACAACTTTATATTCGGCTTTTTTATTGATGATACCTACAGCAGTACCATAATTGTCTACATAATATTCATCAATATATGGCTTCAAATAATCGAGCCATAGCTCCTGGCCTTTCCATTCAAAACCGGTAGGCGAGGGGTTGTTTATATATTTTTCGAAGAACGCGAGAGAAGCATCATTTACAACAGCAATATGCTTTGGAGTATCAGGTGTGTCGGATTTTTTCTTAGCCATATTTTATCAATAGCTCCAGGTAGAAGCCGAAGGCAAATATAAGGAAAAGGTTGAAGTTGTTGTAAAAGTTATAAAGTTGCAGTTGCAAATGTCAGGCGGTTGTAAACATTGTTTTACAGCCGTTATCAACGCTATAAAAGTCACATTAACTACCAAACATTTATCACAATGTTAACATAAGCTTTAAATAGCAGGCGTTCCTTTGCGCCGAGAATTTTTTTTCTAAGATCAGTTTAGTTAGTTAGACCAGCCTGCTAGTAACAGGCTGGTTTTTTTTCATCCCTCTTTCATCTTAAAAAGATACTTTTGAGCGTTATCTTGCATATGAAACTATTGAAACCCTTAGCTATTATCATTTTATTGTTTTTTAGCGCATGCCATGTAATGCAGTATGCAACTGTCCCGATAAATTACACGCCAAAACTCTACTTCAGTTCCGATACAAACACTATTTTGCTGGTCAACCATTTTGATATCAGTCAGCAAAAGATCAATAATAATAAAACCCGTGGCGTGCTTAAAGCAGGGGCCTATGCAGCTATAAAATCTGCAGGTGACCAGTTATCACAATTGCAGCATGTTAAGGTGATTAGCTTGGTCGATTCTGCAAATTTTGAGGTAAATACCGATTCTATAAAGTTCCTGGCTCAAAAATATCATGCAAATTATGTGCTGGTTTTAAAGGACTTTGCTGCGGATATCGGCCTATCGGATATTGCAAACTATACTTCTTATTATAATACCAATACTTCGGTAAAGTTTATCTTGTATGAAAGCAATGGCGTCTATTACCGGAAACTGGATGGTACTGCGGTTGACCAGCAATCAGAGCAGCCATATTTAGGGCTTTTACCAAGCCTGCTTATCCACCCAACCGTAAAAGGAAATAAGCAATCTATAACGTCATCAGCCGATCATGCTGCACAAAATGCATTACAGGATTATTTCCCGATCACCATTACCCATAACCGCCCGCTTTATGATGATGATTATTTTCAGCCAGCAATAAAGGAAATTTTAGCCGGTAACTTTGATAAAGCCGATACTCTGCTGCAACCTTACCTGCAGCATACAGATGCAAAGGTAGTGAGCAAAGCCGCTTATAACCTGGCTGTGGTGTACGAATCGGAAGGAGATATTGATGCTGCCATGGATTTTGCGCAACAGTCGATGGATAAATACCGGAATGAGTTTGCAGCTGCTATATTGGAGGATTTAAAGGCGGAGTGATCACTTTTTCCATTATCTCGTAATCAATCCCATTTTTTGAAAACGGCTCGCCTGTTTTAACAAACCCTGCTTTCAGGTAAAAGCCAAGGGCATCAATCCTTGCATTGCACCAGATCCGTGTGCCGCCATCTTCCATAGCCTGTTTTATAATTTGGTTTAACAGGCTATTGCCTATTCCCATATTTTGCATTTCGGCAGCAACTGCCAATTTCCTGAACTGATATTCAGTCCCGGTATGAAAAAGAGAAACCACGCCAACCAATTTATTATCCTTAAAAGCGCCGAAATGCATACCATCGGCATCTTCTTCCATCTCCATTTCATGCTTCATCATCCCCGGATATAGCACATCCCTCCGGAGTTGCCATGTATGTTCGGGCCTTATTTGTTCTATGGAGGTTAAAGGCGAAAGGTTAAGGGGAAAAGGTTTTTGATCTTCCATATACTTATTCAATGGGGGCTAAAGGCAAAAAGTTAAGGGTAAAAGTGTTTGATCATTTATACTTATTCAATATCTTGCCTTTCGCCCTTTACCTTTACCCTTTCACCTCTTCTTACAAAGGGATATTCCCATGCTTTTTCTTCGGATTATTAACCACTTTATTTTCCAGCATTTTAAATGCATGGATCAGTTTCAGCCGTGTTTCCGATGGTTCAATCACTTCGTCAATAAAGCCTCTTTCGGCAGCGCGATAGGGGTTGGCAAAAATATCTGAATACTGCAGCTCCATTTCCTTCCATTTGGCTTCCTTGTCTTCGGCGGAAGTTATCTCGCGTTTGAAAATTATTTCTGCAGCCCCTTTTGCGCCCATTACAGCAATTTCAGCAGAAGGCCATGCATAGTTCATGTCTGCCCCGATATGTTTGGAGTTCATTACATCATAAGCTCCACCATAAGCCTTGCGGGTGATTACGGTGATGCGTGGTACTGTAGCCTCGCAAAAGGCATAAAGCAGTTTAGCGCCATTGGTAATAATGGCATTCCATTCCTGATCGGTACCCGGCAAAAATCCCGGTACATCTTCAAATACCAGTAGTGGGATATTAAAACTATCGCAAAAACGCACAAACCGCGCGCCCTTGGTTGATGAGTTGATATCGAGCACACCCGCTAAAAACGCAGGCTGATTGGCTACAATACCAATGCTCCTGCCAGCCAGCCGGGCAAAGCCTACAACAATATTTTCTGCAAAGTCTTTATGTACCTCTAAAAACGAACCCTCATCAATTACGAGGTCAATTACCTCCCTTATATCATAAGGTTGCGATGCATTTTCGGGCATTATGGTGTCAAGCCCGGGGCGTAATTCGGCTTTAACTTCGTAAGGCAATGCAGGGGCTGTGTCCTCACAATTTTGAGGCATATAGCTCAATAGCCGCTTTACATTTTGAATTGCTTCAATCTCGTTTGCGCAGGCAAAATGCGTAACACCCGATTTGGTGGCATGTGTATTGGCCCCACCCAGCTCCTCGGAAGTAACCACCTCATGAGTAACAGTTTTTACCACATTAGGGCCGGTAACAAACATATATGAGGTGTTTTCAACCATCAATATAAAATCTGTTATAGCCGGGGAATATACTGCCCCGCCCGCACAAGGCCCGAGGATGGCTGAAATTTGCGGTACAACGCCCGATGCCATTGTGTTTTTATAAAATATATCGGCATAACCACCTAATGACACTACGCCTTCCTGGATGCGCGCTCCGCCTGAGTCATTAAGACCCACAACCGGCGCCCCGTTTTTCATTGCCAGATCCATTATTTTGCAGATTTTTTCGGCATGGGTTTCTGAAAGCGACCCTCCAAAAACGGTAAAATCCTGGGAGAAAACATATACCAATCGTCCGTTCACAGTCCCGTAGCCTGTTACTACGCCATCGCCCGGATATTTTTCTTTTTCCATCCCAAAATCGGTAGAGCGATGGGATACCAGCATCCCTATTTCCTGAAAAGAACCTTCATCCATCAAAAAGTGTAAACGCTCGCGGGCAGTGAGTTTCCCTTTTTTATGCTGACTTTCAATGCGTGCGGCACCACCTCCTAAAAGGGCTTCTTCACGTTTTTTCTTTAATAGCTTTATCTTATTATTCACAATAACGGTTTATAAACGCAATATGGTAATTTTAGGTGAAAGCAGAAAGCTTAAAGCTTAAAGCCGAAAGGAAAAAGCCTCACGATGGCGCGTTAAAAAGTTAAAAACTGGATTACCGGTCATTTTTGGCTAAAGCCTGAATTTATACTATCCCCGTATCCGTCCCCATAAATGAGACGGCAATGAAGCTTGTTTTTTATTGCCGTTGGCTTTAGCCGACGGTAGAGATTGCCGAACAAACAGTGGCTTCAGCCAAAATACTATTCAATATTTAATGCCTTGCTCCTGCAAAAAGCTTTAGACTTTCTGCTTTAAGCTTTCTGCTACTACCCAATAATCCGTAAATTCGCTAAATGGCAACTTATCACATCATATCTGTCCTGATATTCTTAACGGCGATTTTTGCCTATGTGAACGACCGCTGGATTAAATGGCCGCCAACAATAGGTATAATGGTGATTGCCTTATTGTCGTCCATCCTGGTTGCCATTTTCGGAAATTTAATCCCGGGCATTTCATCAAAAGCCTTGCAGCTGGTATCAAATATCAATTTTGAACAAGTGCTGATGAAGATAATGCTGAGCTTTTTATTATTTGCAGGTGCTTTACACATTGATGCCAATCAGCTAAAAAAAGAGAAATGGCCGGTTATGCTGATGGCTACACTGGGTACATTTATCTCCACTTTTTTGGTAAGCGTAATGGCCTATTACCTGTTCATTATTTTTAGCATTCAAATCCCTTATATCTATTGCCTGTTGTTTGGTGCACTCATTTCACCAACCGATCCGATCGCCGTTATGGGTATCCTGAAAAGGGCAGGTATTCCTAAAACACTGGAAATGAAGATAGCTGGCGAATCACTTTTTAACGATGGCGTTGGGGTAGTGGTTTTTCTTACTATTTTCGAAGTAGCCTTAAACGGCACCGATAAATTTTCAGTTAGCGGCACAGTCCTGCTTTTTTTGAAGGAAGCAGGAGGGGGCATCTTATTTGGGGCGCTGTTGGGCTACCTGGCACATTTCTTAATTAAATCAATTGATAATTACAGGGTCGAAGTTTTAATAACACTCACAGTTGTTATGTGCGGCTATTCACTGGCCGATTATCTTCATTTATCGGGGCCGCTGGCGATTATTATAGCCGGTATAATAATTGGCACTAAAGGAAAAAAAGGTGGTTTATCAGATATCTCGCGTGATTATTTAGGCAAATTCTGGGACCTTACCGATGAAATTTTTAATGCGATACTCTTCATGCTTATAGGCCTCGAAATGTTGGTGATAAAAGTTAACCCAACCATTATGATCATTGGCGGCATAATGATATTTATGGTTCTGCTCGCTCGGTGGCTTTGTGTAACTATACCAGTTATGTTTTTGAGTTTATGGATAAAATTCGAAAAAAATGCTGTACTCATGTTAACCTGGGGTGGCTTACGGGGCGGCATTTCTGTTGCGCTGGCACTTTCAATCCCCGAAACCATGCACCGCGATGAATTTGTTTTGATTACCTATATAATCGTAGTGTTCTCCATTATTGTACAAGGGCTTACTATCGGTAAACTTGCTGCAAGGGGAGTCTGAAAAGTAATGACCAAAATGCCTTAAAGAAAAGCAATACAATTCCAGATCAATTAAACACTGCTTACCAACATACTTCGGTTTTGTTTTTTACCCTCTTTACCGCTCTCGGAAGAGAGGGTGATCCAGCGAAGCGCAGATCGGGTGAGTCAACCGAAGCGCATACAATTTACCCTACTTACTGCTCAACCTTAACCTTACTGGAAACCACCGCTACGCTGATCCCCATGCAGGCTATCAGTATAAACGATGCCCTTAAAGTGGCAAGGCCTGCAACAAACCCTATTATAGGGGGGGCTATTAAAAAGCCCGTAAAGCCAATTGTGGATACTGCCGCCAGTGCAACACCGGGACTCATGGTTTTTGATTTTCCGGCGGCGCTGTAAACCATTGGGACTACAGATGATACGCCAAACCCAACCAATAAAAAACCTGCCATTGCTGAACCTAAATATGGAAATGCAACAGCGATGAGCAAACCAATGGCGGTTAAAGACCCGCTAAACTGTAATATACGTTTTAAGCCAAACCGGTGGGCAAACCAGTCGGCAACAAAGCGGCCGCTTGCCATAGCGCCCATAAAACAGGCATATCCGGCGCCTATCCAATCTTTAGCAGGATGAACAATGTCCCTGAAATAAATAGTACTCCAGTCGAACATTGCGCCCTCGCAAACCATAGAGCAAAATGCAATAACACCCAGCTTAATTAAGGAGCTGTCAGGCATCACAAAAATTGGCCCTGTGCTTGCCGTTTTATCATCCTTAAGCGATCTGGCAGCAATTATAATACAGATAATAATAGTGGTTGATATCACCATAAAGTGATGAAAAGGATCAATGCCCCTTGCAATCATTTGCCAGCCAATAAGAGCCCCGGTAAACCCGGCAGAACTCCATAAGCCATGGAAAGAAGCCATTATAGGCCTGCCATATAGTTGTTCGGTGGCTACCGCTTGTGTATTGACAGAAATATTAACAGCGTTGCTCGAAAAACCAAAGAGTAGCAAACAACAAACAAGCTGAAAACTGTTCTCTGCAAGCCCCAGCCCCATAAGAGTAATACCATAAACGCAAAGTGATGTGATAAGCAGCCTGCGACTGCCTATTTTAGTGATAACCCATCCCGAAAAAGGTAGTGAGCACATTAACCCTACTGGTAGCGCCGAAAGCACCCCACCCAATCCTGTAACTGACAAGCCCAGGTGTTGTTGTATACTGCCGATACGCGATGTCCAGCTGGCAAAACATAATCCGGCCATAAAGAACAAAGCGCCAACAGCAATGCGGAGCTTTAACCTGTTAATTGGTTGTTGAATGGAAACGGGATCCGTCATTTTTAATATAATTAAGTGTATTTATTACACTTAATTATGCAAAAGTATCTTATTTTATCCGGAGATGAAAAGAATGAGCGCTTTTCTTTACTTAAAATCAAGCCGGTTAAAACTACATTTTGATATTAAACGATCCTAAACAATGCGGATAAGATGTGTTCTGGCCATCAACCATATCCACACTAAATGTCCCTTGTAGCGTACCCCTAAGATTAGCGTAAGTTAAAACGGTTACTTTTATTTTGCCTGTACCGAAAGAATCATTGGTAAAATCACCGGCAATAACACCCGTTAAATCAAAAGTTCCGGGTTTGGAATCTAAAAAGGACAGCGTAAACATATCAGTTTGGCTTGATCCGAAACCACTTACTACAGTTTGACCGGTTGTAGGAGAGAGAACCGCATATGGTGATCCAGGGAAGAATGTAATAAAAGAACAGTTTGTGCTATAGGTATATGTGGTGGTGCCAATCTGTATTTTAATGGTATTCAAAGGGCCTAATGGCAAACCATTGCCGTCGTTAGTTCCTGTTCCTGTACCAGTACCTGTCCCCGTCCCCGTCCCCGTTCCCGTTCCTGTACCCGTACCAGTACCTGTCCCAGTTCCCGTACCAGTACCTGTCCCAGTTCCCGTACCTGTCCCAGTTCCCGTACCTGTACCTGTACCCGTTCCAGTACCAGTACCTGCCCCGGTATGTGCGGTTGGGTCAGACGGATAAACAGGGGCATCCAGCTTGCAGCTGGTTAATGCACTTATTGTAAACAGAATAGCGAAGATTTTATAGTACAGGGTTTTCATAATTACTTTATTGTGATGCGATTAAGCCTTATAAATATAAAATATTTATTATTTAGATAAATACTTTAGAAAAAATATTTTTTGCTTAACCCGCAATACGTAATTACACCACTTATTGTTTCAATAACAGAATGTTATAACATGTTTATCGATTGGGATTTTCAAAGACTTTAGAGTTTATTTTATAAAAAAGATGTCATTTCGAACGACAGAGAGAAATCTTCTGCGGCTAACATTGACGCAATGCAAGTAGTCGACCTATATGTTGCAAAAGATTTTTCGCTGCGCTCAAGAGAGTTTCTCCTCGTTCCTCGTTCGAAATGACAAAGGGTGGTTTTGAGTTAAATTTTATCTTTTTGAAGGTTCAATTGCTAAACAAGTTGCTATTAACAATTGCCGTCGGGCCCGCAGGCGTCACCGTCAATTATCTCTAATTTAGGTTTGGTATTTTCCTTTTTCCAGTCGTCGAATGCTTTTTGCAATGTTTGCTCAAATACCGGGACAGCTTGCGCGCCCGATATTGCATATTTGTTATTCAGTACAAAAAATGGTACGCCCTGTATGCCCAGGTATTGCGCAGTATCAATATCATGCCTTACATCGTCAGCATAATCATTGCTCTCAAGCACCTGCTTTATTTCATTTTTATCAAGCCCTATTTTACTCCCTATTTCAATAAGGGTATCGTTATCATCAATGTTTTTACTGTCGGTAAAATAAGCTTTAAATAAAGCTTCTTCGACCTCAATACCTAAGCCATGCTTTTTGGCAAAATGGCTAAATCTGTGCGCCTTTAAACTATTGGCAACTACGGCTTTATCCAGATGATAGGTTAAGCCAGCCTCGGCAGCCATTTTGGTTACATGGTCATTCATTTGCCTGGCATGATCCGGTGTAATGCCTTTTCTGTCAGCAAGGTATTCATTAATGTTTATAGTGGTATCAGTAATCAGGTCGGGATTAAGCTGGAAGCTTTTCCATTCTATTTCTACCTCATCTTTGTTTTCAAAATGTTGCAGGGCATCTTCAAACCTGCGCTTGCCTATATAACAAAACGGGCACATCACATCGCTCCAAATTTCAACTTTCATAGCTTTTCTGTTAAAAGTACAAAGTTACAGCCCTGTTTTAACATCACCGTAAGGGAAAAGTAAAACTTTGCCCGTAACTTTATGCTGGATATGAAATCAACACTAAAGTATTTTTACATTGGGGTCGTCTTAGGTTTTGGCCTAAACTTTACAGCTACTGCACAGCAAAAAAAGCCCGCAGCTAATAGTGATAATTTGTACAGCGCAGGCTATGCCGCCGCTTTTATAGGTGGGTTGTACGATGCCTGGTATCCGTATAAAAACCTCAAACAGCATGGCGATTTCGGCCTTGGCGCCCCGGCCATGCTCGATGGCGAATTAATTATGTTGAATGGAAAGATCTACAAAACACAATTCACCGGGAAAACAACACTGATAGAAGATACGGGCAAAACACCTTATGCGGTGGTCTGCTACTTTCATGCAAGTAAGGTTTACAAACCCGGCAGGCAATTGAATAAAACTACGCTTTTTCATTATTTAGATAGTGTGCTTACCGATCAGAACGGCATTTATGCTATTCACATTAGCGGCAATTTTAATTATATCAAAACCAGGGCATTCCCACCCGTTCAGCAAAAACCATATTTACCGCTTGCAGCCATGCTGGACAGGCAGCATTTTTTTGAGTTTCATACCATAAAAGGCGATTTGGTAGGATATAAATTACCTGTCTTTATAGAAGGCGCGCATATCAGCGGCTATCACTTTCATTTTTTATCTGCCGATAAAACCGCCGGAGGCCACATAATTGATTTAATAGCTGATAATATTACTATTGAGGTAGATATCCTTAGTAGTTATACAATGGAACTGCCGCAAACCACTGATTTCAAAAACTTCGACTTCAAAAAAGACCGCAAAGAAGAGATAAAAAGCGTAGAGAACGGAAAGAAACAATAATGTAAATTGGGCCTGACAAACCAAGGTATAGCTTAAAATCCGGCCTTGGCTGGTTCGGGTAGCTCAGGTCTTGCTAAAGCACAAACTTCAAAGAATCAGGCGCAGCCGGAGTTTTCTTTGGTTACTTTCTTTTGCGGAAAAAGAAAGTAACAATCACCAGCTTCCTTCTGCACAATCGTTTGTTATTAACACCAAAGAAATCTATTATCCTATCACCGCTATAGAAAAATAAAAAGAGCCTGCCACTGGCAAGCTCTTTAAAAGTTTTTGAATAAAAGATCTATTTCTGTGCTCCGTCTGCTACAGGATTAGCATAAGTATCATACATTTTAACAGGATACCCGCTTTTCTTAAGACCATCGAGTATTACCGATGCCTTGCCTACAATAATAACACGGGTATTATCGTAATTGAAATACTTTTGGGCTACACGCAAAATATCATCAGCGGTTACAGCATTTACTTTTTGCAAGTAAGTCTTGTAAAAATCGGCAGGCAGATTATTTATCAGGATGTTGCTTGCGAACGTTGCCATACGTGCAGGGTTTTCCAAGCCAAGGGCAAACGAGCCATTGTATAATGCTTTGGCGGTGTTTAGCTCTTCGTCCGATACCTTTTCGGTACGGATGCGTTTTATCTCACTTAAAAATTCGGTAACAGCGCTGTCAACTTTGGCATTCCTTACAGAGCCTGAGGCATCAAATGTTTCCTGGAACCTGCCTGAACCTAACTGCGAATAAGCGCCGTAAGTAAAACTATGCTTTTCGCGCAGGTTCATAAATAAACGACTCTCAGCGCCGCCGCCTAAAATATAGCTGGCTAATATTGCCGGGAAATAATCCGGATTATTGATTTTCAGATCAACCAGGTTTATAACTGCTATTTCAGATTGTACTGCACTCGGTACATCAATAACATCAATTTCAGTTTTTGCAGGGTTGGCAACAGTTTCCAGCTTAGGCAAGGTTAAAGTTGTGCCTTTCCAGCCGCCAAATACTTCGGTAGCCAGGGCCTTGGCGTTAGCGGGTGTTATATCGCCAACAAATGTTAAATATCCTCTCGATGGCGTAATATACTTGGTGTAGGCATCTTTAATATCTTGCAGGGTAAGGTTTTGTATGCTTTCTTCGGTTTCAAATTCACCGTTTGGGTGTGTTTTACCATAGGTAAGCGCATTATTAACACGGCCGGCAATAGCTTTGGCATTTTTAGCATTCGATTTTAAACCGGTAATGGTTTGTGTTTTCAGCTTATCGAACGATTCCTGTGTAAATGCAGGTTCTTTTAAGCCCTGTCCCATTAGTGTAAATGCCTCTTTAAAGTAACGGGTAAGCGCTGAGGCGTATCCCCCGGCAGAGTTAAGGCTCACATTGGCGCCCAGTTTTTCAACCGATTCATCAAACACTGCCTTAGGCATTGTTTTGGTACCCTCATTCAGCATCGAACCCATAAGGTTTACAACGCCTGCTTTGCTGCCTTCAGTTACAGGCCCGGCATCAATCAAATAAGAGGCTGATATCTTTGGCAGGCTATGGTTTTCAACTACCAAAACAGTAATACCGTTAGGTAATATGTATTTAACAGGGTCCTTAATTGTTAAAACTGGTGCAGGCCCTGGTTTTGGCTGCCTGGTGCGGTCAATAGTTATTTGTGCCTGTGCATGTTGCATTAATAATGCCCCGGCAGCTATCATTATATATTTCTTCATGATCTTTTTCGTGATGTAAATTAATTATTGAGCTTTACCTTTTCCGGGCAGATAATACAATATAAGGCGCTGGTTAGGGTTCAGGTATTTTTTTGCAGCATCTCTTATCTCTTCCCTGGTTATCGACCTGATCTCTTTTAATTCCTCATTAACATGGTTGGTATCTTTATGATAAAAAGTATAACCATTGCTCAGGTTTTCGGCAAGGCCCCGCATCTGTGTGTTGGCGCTTACAAAATTATTTTCAAACTGATTTTGTAATTTCTGATACTCTTCAGGACTTATTAAATCGGTTTGCAGTTTTTTAATTTCTTCGTCCATATCAGGCAACAGACTTGCCGGATTAGCGCCACCGTTTGGCAATGCGCCTAAAATGTACATGCCATAATCTTCAAGGGCATAATTAAAGGCAACTACCTGCAAGGCATTCTTCTTCTCATCAACCATTTTTTTGTACAGCCTTGAGCTTGCTCCTCCCGAAAGAACAGAAGAGATCATCTGCATCACTTTAGAATCATGACTATCTCTTCCCGGCACACGGTAAGCCTCGATCATAAAAGGAATCTGTATGTTGGCGTCATACGCGGTATCAACAATCTGTTTAGTTATAGGCGCTTCTTCTACCTTTTTGTAAATAACATCAGCGCCGCGTGGTATCGGCCCAAAATAAGCTTCAACAAGTTGTTTGGTTTTTGCAATATTAATATCGCCAGCAATGGTTAATACCGCATTGTTTGGCACATAATATTTTTTAAAGAATTCTTTAAACTCGTCAAGCTTCGCAGCATCCAGATCTTTCATAGAGCCTATTACACCATTGTGATAAGGGTGAGTTGGAAACAAACCTTCGCTTATGTAGGTAATTAAATTACCATAAGGACGGTTATCAAGGCTCTGGCGTTTTTCTTCCTTTACTACCTCGTTTTGAGTTTTTACACCATCCTCATTAATTACCGGGTGCATCATACGTTCGCTTTCAAGCCACATGCCTGTTTCCAATTGGTTCGATGGAAACACTTCGTAATAAAAAGTTCTGTCCTGCGTAGTATTGGCATTATTCTGACCGCCGTTTGCCGATACGATCTTCATAAATTGCCCTTTTTTAATGTTCTCACTGCCCTCAAACAATAAATGCTCGAAAAAGTGGGCAAAGCCAGTACGACCGACTGCCTCATTTTTTGATCCGACATGATACATTACAGTAACAGCCACCACAGGTGCCTTGCTGTCCTGGTGCAGAACTACGTGCAGGCCATTAGGCAGGTCGTATTCTGTAAATTCTACTTTTTGTGCTTTGGCTTGTAAACCTAAAAGGGAAACCGCTGCGAGTGCACAAAAAACGTTTTTCTTTAAATGCATAGGTTAAATATTATTTATGGCTAAAATATTAAATTGTTTTTAATATCACAGTAAATAAACTATGCTTTTAGTTAATTTAACATTATTTAAGTTTTATCTCCAGTCCTCAAATAATACCGGACTCCAAATCTCCTAACTAAGCTCTAATCTCCGGCCTCTGATCACTAATCCAGCCCTTCTTCCCGAAATCTTCACACTAAAAGCGTTTATTTGCGTTATTATATATTTTATAAGTTTTTAATAAATAATAAATGACCCGCTCTGCAAAAATAAAGATCATTATACCCCTGGTAATTATCCTTTTTGTAGGTGCTTATGGCAGGCACAGGCATATCAATCATGAAACTGATATAGTTGGCAAACTGCAAAGCAAACAAATGGACGAAATATCGGGCATCGCAGCATCCGGGATAAGCCCAAACATCTATTATGTTCATAATGATAGTGGCGATACCAGCCGTTTTTTTGCCATAACCCCAGAGGGTAAGCTAATATCAACGATATATTTTAAAGGCGACCCAACAGAAGCGCAGGGAGTGCACGATTGCGAGGATATTGCCGTGGGACCCGGGCCGGCAAAAGGTAAAAGTTATGTTTACCTCGGCGATATTGGCGATAACAGCGCTGTTAGAAAATATCTAACAGTTTACCGGGCAGAGGAAAAAGCCGGATGGCTAAAACAGGATTTGGCAAAAACGGCTACAGTTCCTATCCACTTAAAATACCCCGATGGTCCAAAAGATGCTGAAACGCTAATGGTAGACCCAATAGAAAAGCTCCTATATATTGTATCAAAACGGCAGGATTCGGTAACCGTATACACCACCCCATTAAATTACAAGGCCGATGATACGGTTACATTAACCAAACGCTGCAAGCTGTTTTTTAAAGGATTTAGGGTATTTAAATGGATCACAGCCGGAGATATCTCTAAAGATGGCAGCCAGGTATTGCTGAAAAGCTACGAAAAGGTTTACTACTGGAAACGCAAGGGCAATGAACCTGTTTGGAAAACCTTACAAACCAAACCCGAAACACCATTTTATATACAGGAAAAACAAGGCGAAGCAATAGGTTTTACGCCTGATGGCAAAGGTTATTATACTACCAGCGAAGGTGTGTATGCACCGATATATTATTATAAAACACCGTAGAGCAGAGTAAAGAACCAAGAGACAAGAACCAGGATAAAACAAGGGGGGGATTACTCTGTATAGTATGTAATTGCTTTTATATTTTCTTTGATTCTTGTCTCTTGTGTCTTCCCTCTAACCCTTCACTCCACCGCACTTGAATAGCTATTCACGTAATCTCTTGGTGAGACCCCAGTAATGCTTTTAAATACATAATTAAAATTGGTAATGCTGTTAAAGCCGCAACTGTAAGCAATGGTAGCAATACTTTTTGCCGATCCGTTAACCAGCATTTTGCAGGCTTCATTCACCCTTATCTTATTTATAAAGTTTACTAAAGTATACCTTGTATGCTTTTTAAAATACCGGCAAAATGCAGTAGGGGTAAGGTGCGCCTGCATGGCTACATCTTCAAGTGTTAGGGCGCTGCTGTAGTTTTGCATAATGTAATTATAAACCGATGCTATACGCATCCCCTCAGGGTCTGTCATGGAAAAAGCATAGCTGCCTGCTGAAAGCGGCGGCAGGTCATTGTACCCGCTTATTACATTTAAAAGTTCAATAAATCCATAAAGTTGTGCGGCTCCGGCTGTGTTTTGGATAGTTTCTATCCTGTTAGCTATATCTGGATAGATAACATCAGGCAATTTAAACCCGCTTTGATTTTGTGCGAGAAAAGCTTTAATGGCCTTCATTTCGGGTAAATTAAACAATGCAGCTAATTTGCCCGACGGATTAAAAAATATAGTAACTGCCCGCACCTCCCTGTCGCTATCAGGTTGAAAATATACAGGGTCGCTTTTAAAAAGATGCGGCAGGTTAGCGCCGATCATATAGATTTCCCCTTCACGAAAAACATGCATGTTGTTCCCGGCTAAAAGCGTGCCATCGCCTTTTTGGATCCAGGTTATCTGGATCTCGGCATGCCTGTGCAGGTAAGTATAAAAATGCGGCATTACTTCCTCCTGCACAATAATGGAATGGTCATGCGGAACAGGAATAGTAAAGGGCAGCACTTTCATAGGAGTAAAATTAGTCGATTAAGTCCGAAAGTAGAAATGTGTGATCTTTGTAAGGGACATAAAAAACCGCTGTGCAAAAGCGGGGCCTTGTGCGATTCCCTCCCCTGGGGGCGTAAGAGGGGTTTCTAAACCAGGCTTTTATGTTTGATTAGCAGTGGTATCATAGTTCACGAAACCCCTTCCTTCCCTTCCCCAAGGAAGGAATCGCACTGCCCACAGCTTCTTTTGAACCTTCAGAACTAAAAAATCCTGTCATTGCGAGGAACGAAGCAACCGCGAACTATGCAAGACTACATCTACTGATACCTCCCGGGACTAAACAATTCAATATCGATACCTGTTTTCTCTTCGTTAAACCCATCAGCTATCAGCTTCCCTGTTGCTGGCCCAAGTGCTAAACCAATCATAGCATGTCCCGTAGCAATAGCCAGGTTTTTATACTTGCCCGACATACCGATATAAGGCAACCCATCAGGAGAGCATGGCCTGAAACCAAACCAGATATCTTTTTGCTCAGGCACAGGCAGTTTAAAATCAGGAAAATATTTCGGAACTGATTCTACAATACCTTTCACCCGGTTCATGTTCACCTGTTTGTTTATTTTGCCTATCTCCATTGTGCCGCCAAAACGGATGCTGCCATTCATTGGGGTTATGGCTACCCTTGCCTCACACAAAATAGATGGGATGGTCATTTTTTTAACAGGTTCATGTACCATAAACGAATAGCCTTTCCCTGGCATTAACGGCACATTTAAACCTGCCAGTTTAGCAATTCCCGGCGACCATGAGCCTCCAGAAATAAGGTAGCTATCAGCCTTGTATTCTTTATCCTTAGTGCTTACCGATGTTATTTTATTCCCCTCATGATTGATATTTGTCACCTCGGTGTTTCGGTGGATACGCACCCCAGCAGTTTCCAGGTGTTTTACTAAACCCTTCATCAGTTTATTAGGATACATGTGCGAATCGCAGTGATAATGCACCGCTCCTAAAATGTCCAGTTCAATATCAGGTTGCAGCTTGCGGCATTCAGCAGGGGTAAGGTGTTGAGCATCTAACCCAAGATTGGTTGCTTTTTCAACCATGTGCAATTCTTCTTCTTCAACCTTTGCCGATTTAAAAAGCATTAAAATACCGTTATCAGTCAGCCCGAAATCAAACCCGGCATCTTTTTCAAATTCGTGGTAAAGTTCCCTGCTTAAAAGCGAGATATCCCGTAAACCTCCTGCCGAGCGTTCCACATGTTTTTTAGTAGCGCTCTTTACAAATTTCAATCCCCAGCTAATCAGTTCTTTATTAAGTGACGGTTTTACATAAAACGGGCTTTTGCTGTTAAACATCCAGCGGATACCCTGCTCAACCATTCCTGGCGACGCCAGTGGCACAAAATGACTTGGTGTTACCATTCCTGCATTGCCGAAAGAGCAATTATCGTTCAGATCACCCTGCTCTAAAACGTCAACTTCCCACCCCGATTTATGCAGGTAATAAGCCGAAAACAGGCCAATAACACCACCACCAATTATAATTGCTTTCATAAGCGCTATTTCTATAAAATATTAAAATTATTAAACACATTGTCATAGCGAGCGATAGCGCGGCAATCTCGTTGCCATACACTAGCGTAAATACATTGCTACGAGATTGCTTCGTCGTGCCTCCTCGCAATGACAATACTTTTTTAGTTTAATCGTACCACTCTTCACTTAAATCGCTCCATCCTGGATTTGTAGATACGATCAAATCTATTTTCTTTTGTCTTGATCCTCCTTTTAATTGCTTTTCTCGTGCAATTGCATCTTGTATCCATTGATATTCCTCGTAATAAACAAGCTTATTGACTTTATATTTAGAGGTAAATCCATCATAGACTTTGGTTTTATGCTCCAATATACGGTTCGTTAAGTCACTGGTTACACCAATATAAAACACCGTGTTTGCTTTATTAGTGAGGATATAAACTGAATATTCGTGTCTTTTCGTAAATCTCATGAATACCAATTAAAAACATTGTCATTGCGAGCGAGGAACGAGCGCGGCAATCTCGTAGTCATGCATAACCGCTCTGTAGAATTCGTTCTGTATAGCTACGAGATTGCCGCGCTATCGCTCGCAATGACAAGTGAGAGCAAACGCTTCATATCACCTGGAACCCAAACGCATACGGATCCTCATCATCTATCTTAATGGTATTATAGCCATATATCCTTGCCCATCCTTCAATCCCCGGTACAATTGCAGGTTTACCGCCAACTATCACTTCATCCTCAATGGTTCCTGTAAACTGGCTGCCAATAATGCTTTCGTGTATAAATTTATCACCTTTTTTTAACTTTCCCTTAGCATGCCATTGCGCCATGCGTGCCGATGTCCCTGTTCCACACGGAGAACGGTCAATTGCTTTGTCTCCATAAAAAACAGCATTACGGGCAGTTGCTTCGGGCGATAAAGTTTTGCCTGTCCACAAAATATGCGAACATCCATTAATGGTTGCATTGTCAGGATGTACAAAAGTATATTTCTCGTTTATCCGTTGTCTTAAAACCCTGCTCCATGAGATCAATTGATCGGCAGTATAATCTTCCAGGCCTTTAAAGTTTGGTTGCGGGTCAACAATGGCATAAAAATTACCACCATAGCTTACATCAACAGTTAAGATGCCGAGGTCGGGGCATTCCACTTCTAAATTTTCAGCAGCTAAAAACGAGGCCACATTGGTTAATTTCACCGATTTTACCTTGCTTCCTTCTTGTTTATATTCAATCATAACAAACCCGGCAGGGGCTTCCATTCTTACTACCCCCTGAGTTTTTGGGATGATCAATCCTTCCTCAATCGCTATAGTAATAGTGCCTATTGTGCCGTGCCCGCACATTGGCAGGCAGCCGCTGGTTTCGATAAACAAAACCGCCACATCATTCTGCGGATCATGGGGCGGGTAGAGGATACTGCCCGACATCATATCATGGCCTCTCGGCTCAAACATCAATCCTTTGCGTATCCAGTCATACTCTTTTAAAAAGTGCTGACGTTTCTCACTCATATTATTACCCTGCAGGTTTGGGCCGCCACCGGCAACCAGTCTTACGGGGTTACCACAGGTATGTGCATCAATACAGAAAAAAGTTTTAGTCGACATTGGTCATTAGTCATTATGTCATTAGTCATTGGTATTAGTAATGATGCGATTTTTCACCAATGACTAATGCCCACTGACCAATAACTATTTACTCCATTGATTATTAAAAAGTCTCCAGATTTTTAGCGGATTATCCGTCTTTAATTCATCCGGTAATAAATCTTCATTCCAATTTTGCCAGCAAACCGGCCTTACAAAACGCTTTATGGACGCTGTCCCTACAGAAGTAAACCGGCTATCGGAAGTTGATGGAAATGGACCGCCGTGTTGTACTGCATTACCAACTTCAACCCCTGTAGGTGGGCCATTCAGTATTACCCTGCCTGCCAGTTGAACCAGTTTATCTGTTAGCCATTTATAGTCCGGCAGTTCGTCACTTTCGCCCATAATGGAAGCGGTAAGCTGTCCGTGCAGTGAATTAACAACCAGTTCTAACTGTGCCGCATCGTCGGCAACAACCACCATAGAGAACGGGCCGAAGACCTCTTCTTTAAACTTTTCATCTGCTAAAAAGGCTGTAGCGCTTATCTCGGTTACTACTGCAACACCCTGGTTTAATTTCTCAGTATCCAGTTTTTCAGATTTCGCTATGATGCTAACTGCATCGTCAGCCAGCATTCCGCCTGATAGTTTATTAAAGTTTGCACTTATACCAGAGGTGAGCATAGTTGCCGAGTTAACATCAGCAATCGCAATGGCAAGCGCTTTTTTAAACCGCTCTAATCCATCCGATTTTATTGCTAATAATAAACCCGGTTGCGTGCAAAACTGCCCGGCGTTAGTAGTTATAGCAGCA
>JABDFZ010000041.1 GCA_013286325.1 Bacteroidota bacterium
CGGAATTGAAGACTTGAGTAAAACGCCTAAAGTAACTCCGGCTGCAAACAATGATCAGGCAATGCCGGGTGGTGGTATGATAAAAATGATTGGCATGGATGATGAAAATACTGATCCCAATTTAATAGAGCTGCCAACAGGAGGGATTAAAACCACTGAAAAGGAATTTACCAACCTAAAAGAAGCGATGAGAAAAGACCCTAATGCGTTTGTACAATCGGCAATGGGAGGATCAGGGGCGAACTTTCAGGGAAATGGCTCAGGGCCCAAACAGGATATCAAAATAAAGATAGGCCCGGGTCCTGTAATTAATAATCCAATAGAATTACCGGAGAAGAAATGAAGGGATTGATAAGACTTGCATTGGCATTCGTTTTACTTATAACGCTTGCCCTGGGCAGCTATGCCCAAAGTTTAAGAGGTGCCGTTAAAGACAGTGTGGGCAAGGCTATACCTTTTGCAAGCATAAATTTAAAAAGCGCCGGCAAAATGATACTGGCATATACAGTGAGTAATGACAAGGGCGAATATACTTTACAACTAACTGCTAATACACCAAAAAATGATTTAACACTCGAAGTAAGCTGTATTGGCTTTAAAAAACAAAGCAAGGTTATAACCGATTGGGCCATCCCATACAATTTTACACTTTCAGCCACCACTAACCAGTTGCAAGCAGTGATCATTAAAAATAAGCGGCCTTTTTTAAAAACAAACGGTGACACGCTGAGCTATAAAGTATCCGATTTTAGCGGCCCGCAAGATAGGGTTATCGGCGATGTTATTAAAAAGCTGCCCGGCATACAGGTAGCGGCAGACGGCAAAATCTCGTATAACAACAAGGCTATTTCCAATCTGTACATTGGGGGCGACAACCTGCTGGATGATAAATACAACATTGCCACAAGCAGCATTCCGCATGGCGTGGTTGATCAGGTGCAGGTGATAGAAAACCATCAACCTGTAAAAATGCTGAAAGATAAGGTAGTAAGCGATGATGTTGCACTGAACCTTACCATTAAAAAAGATGCAACAATTCAGTTGGTTGGGCAGGAAACCGTGGGTGGTGGCATACCTGGCAAATACGATGAGGATTTGAATGCAATGATGTTTAAGGATAATTACAAGGCCATTAATTACTTGCGGGCCAACAACACCGGTTTTGATGTTCAAAACGATCTGGTATCGCACAATTTAGCAGACTACCTGCAAAGAATAGATAATGATAAACCGGGTACCGTTCTTTCAACAGGCACAGCAGGCGATCCGGATCTGCCCCGAAACAGGTATCTGTTTAACCAGGCGGGAATACTTAACATGAATAACCTGGTTCATTTGAAAAAGGATGTGCAGCTAAGAGCAAATTTTTATTACCTGCACGATATCCAACTACAGGATTATCAAAAACAAACTACCGTTTATTTGCCTGGTGATACTGTAAGATATTCGGAAATTCAACATAACAAACGCAGGCCCGACATTTTACATGGACAGCTAACCCTCAACATAAACAAAGACAAGTATTATTTAAATGATGCATTGATAACTGATTATAGCCATAACGCCAATTACTCAGCCCTGGTTACAAATGGCACCGGCGTGAACCAGGTTTTTAAAGATAACATTGCCGATTTTTCGAATGAATTTAACCTGATGCAAACCTTTAAAACCAATAATATTATTGAGGTTTACTCCTACTTAAACCATATCGCCGAACCAGAAAACTTGCTGATTGATCCAGGTATAAATTCAGACATTTTTAACAATGGTAATCCGTACCGCCAATTAACTCAAAATGTTAATGTACCTACCTGGTTTACCAACAACTATTTTTCTTATAAAATACCTTCGCAATATTTTACACAGAGTTACAAGGTTGGGTTTAGTCTTCAACAGCAAAAACTGCAATCGGGTTTAAATGCGACACAAACCGATAATTCAGTTAACCTTGTTTCGGATAGTGCACAGAATAATTTAAACTGGTCGCGCCAAAAAATATATGCCGAGGCCGGATATGATATGCCCGGGAAAATCCTTAAAATAAATTTAGCCCTGCCGCTAAGTTTGCAGCAGATACATTATTCGGAGAGTTTATATGCGCTTTACAAGCGATTAACCCATCTATATTTTAATCCGAAGCTATTAGTAAAATATCAAAGCTGCGTTGAAAACTATTTTAACTTCACCTATAGTTTAAGAAACAACATTGGCGATATACAGGATATTTACCGTGGTTATATCCTCAAAGATTACCGTTCATTATTTGCCAACAATTCCGACTTAACTGAACGTAAAAGCCAGACCGAGGCTCTGGGTTTCAACTATCGTAAAGCGCTTACGCTTTTCTTTTTTAGCGTAACAGCTTCTCACAGCAATATAGCGGCCAATAACATTTCATCAAGCATCATTAATAATAACATTGAGCAAAGCATCGTGCTACCTTATGCCAACAATACCGATATCTGGATGCTTAATGGGTTCATCAGTAAATATTCGTTTGCTTTACGCACAACGTTTAGTGGTGGTGCATCGTGGCAATCGAGCAGTTCAAATCAGATTCAGAACAATGTACTTTTACCATATAAAAACAATTCAACAAATGAAAATGCGGGTATTGATACAAAGATCAGTGATGAGCTCAATGTGAGTTATAAGGTAACCTATTCACAGGTTACCAGTAAATCACCGGCCTCTGCTACCAATCACGAAATTAAAAGCAGTTACCAGCAAGGGTCTTTAAATTATAACCCACTAGCCAACCTTTTCTTTAAGCTATCTGCTGAGCATTATTACACGCACCAGGATCAGGCAAACGACCTCAAATACACTTTTGCGGATGCTTCGGTACGTTATAGGTTTGAAAAAATAAAAACAGATATCGAGTTTAGCGCCAATAACCTTTTCAATGTAAGGAAGTACAGCGCACTATACCTCTCGGCAAATACATTTACATCCAATACCTATGTAATCCCTGGCCGTATCATGCTAATAAAGGCTACGTTTAATATTTGACAAAAGGGCTATTGAGTAAGTTGACCAGGGGATGGATGAAGTATATAAACAGATAGTTCTTATATTTAGTTCAAATTTGAACCATGAAATTACTAATAAGCCTTGGCTGCCTGCTTACAATAATTTATTTAGAAGGCTGCGGAGATGGGATGATTAAAAACAAATCGACAGAGCAAGCATCTGTGGTAACAGATACACCAAAGGTTAAACCGAAAGAGAGTGTTCCAAATTTCACTTCCAATCTTATTATTCATGATGATAAAGATCTTATTGGTTATTGGGTGGGCATGTTTAAACCCGATACGTTAATGGATGGTGTTTATACCGGTGAATATACTGCCTGGGACTTTGAGAACAAAATAAACATTTCTATTGATGAAATAAATGGTGATAGTGTTATGGGGCACAGTGTAGTTGCTGGTAACAACAGGCCTTTTAAAGGTAAAATAATAAGAGATCATTCCGCTTTCAGTTTTTCTGTAAAGGAACCGGGAAATGATAAATACGATGGCTCATTTGAATTTGGTATTAATAAAACAGATAGTGTTTTAAAAGGCACATGGAAAGCCAACAATAAAATACGAATCACAAGCCGTAAATACAAGCTCACTAAAAAACTGTTTCATTATAATCCGAACTGGCAATTGCTTCAGGGGAAATTTGTCGATTGGAGCAAAAAGAAAAAGGTTCACTTTAAAAATGATGAAGAAGGAGAAGATTATGATGAATCCTTTTTTACCACTTCTTTTAATATGAATAAATACAATGCGTCAACAGATGTATTAACAAAAGAGCAGGTGGCTAACTTGAAAAAGGCAGATATTTTTGTAATCCGGAATGCCATTTATGCCCGGCATGGTTATTCGTTTAAAAATCAGCAATTACGTGCGTATTTCGACCGACAATCATGGTATATTCCAATAAGCACTGATGTAAAAAGTGAATTTACAGAAATTGAAAAGAAAAATATCGAATTGCTACTGAGATATGAAAAGAATGCCAAAGAATACTATGATGTTTTTGGCAGGGGATAGCCCTTAAGTGATCAGGGAAATTTTGGTTTCAATATTTTTATCATCAGCGTGCAGGTAAGCAAAAAATCGCATTGGAATAAAGTCAGTAAGGTAATGTGGTACTCATTACTTTTATTCTTTTCTTACCTGATGCTACTTATAACCCTGCAATATGTACCGGTAAGAAGAGACGTCGCTTTTCTGCTTATAAAGGAAGATGTTGTTAATCTATTACATTATCGCATCGCATTTTTCGCTCATGTGTATACCGGCATATTTGTCTTACTATCCGGAATGCTTCAGTTTTCATCATATATCAGGCAACGTTTCCCTGTTGTACATCGATGGAGCGGAAGAGTTTATGCGTTGAGTATTATTTTTATTGCAGGGCCAACAGGTTTTATAATGGGTATTTATGGAAATGGGGGTTGGATAAGCAGATCTGCCTTTTGTTTGCTGGCAGTTTTATGGGTAATTTTTACATATAAGGGAATTGCTGCAGCAAGGGCATATAATTTTGTCATTCACAAAAGTTGGATGTACCGCAGCTACGCTTTAACCTTATCGGCTATTAGTTTACGGCTATGGAAATGGGTGCTTGTATTATTGTTTCAACCACGGCCAATGGATGTTTACCACGTTGTATCATGGTTAGGGTGGATAGGTAATTTATTAATTGCTGAGCTCTTGATTTATTTTACAATCAGAAATTATAAATCTCTTAAATCAGCTGAGCCTCAATTGTCAAAAGCTGATTAACTATCCTTTGCATCGTTTAAATTTTATAAGATTTCCTTTTATAGTCCTAAATAATTTAACTTGTTCGCCCTCATAAAACTGAGCAAGTTTCGGGTCGGATTGCGTATGAGGGCGGGGTATCTTTGTTCTATACAAAATAAGAGAAACAAGATGAAAGATCAGGAAATAACAAATTATAACCGGATTGAAGATGCAATCGGTTATATCAGGAAAAACTTTAAACATCAGCCCAGCCTGGAAGAAATAGCAGAAAAGGTACATTTAAGCCCTTTCCATTTCCAACGGATATTTACCGATTGGGCAGGTGTAAGCCCGAAGAAATTTTTACAATACATCAGCCTTGACCATGCAAAAAAATTGCTGGCCAACCAGGCGTCATTATTTGATACAGCTTTTGAAACCGGCTTGTCGGGAACCAGCCGCTTGCATGATCTATTTATCAATATAGAAGGCATGACACCCGGCGAATATAAAAATGGCGGCGAGAGTCTGCATATTAATTATAGTTATGCCGAAAGTCCTTTTGGGAATATCCTGGTTGCATCAACCGAAAAAGGGATCTGCCATATTGCATTCGCAAACAGCGAAGCCGAAGGGCTAAAAGCCTTACAACAGTCATTTCCGAATGCTGCTTATAAACAGGTGGTCGACATGATCCAACAAAATGCGCTTTACATTTTTAAACACGACTGGAGCAAACTGGAAGAAATTAAATTGCATCTTAAAGGCACTAATTTCCAGGTAAAGGTATGGGAAACATTGTTAAAGATCCCGGCAGGCAAGCTCTCAACCTACGGCAATATAGCCAGTAAGCTTGGTCAGCCAAATGCATCCCGCGCGGTAGGGAGCGCTGTGGGAGATAACCCGGTTGCATTTTTAATCCCTTGTCACCGTGTTATTCAATCAACAGGAGAATTTGGTCAATACCACTGGGGTGCAAATCGCAAAACTGCAATAATTGGCTGGGAAGCTGCACATGCTGATCTGTTAAACTAAGAGGACAGGCAAAATGGAAAATATAAAACAGCGCATTGAAGCTGCGGATTGGCATTCGGCTGCCGCAGCTATAAATGCCAACGGATACGCAATTATCCCCGGGTTAATTTCACCCGATAATTGTAATGAACTTATTAGTAATTACAGAAACCCTACCCTATACCGCAAAACAATCGTAATGGAAAGGTACAGGTTCGGCCTGGGAGAGTATAAATATTTCTCATACCCATTGCCTCCGCTGATCCAGGAGATGAGACAGGGGGTATATCCCAAACTTGCTCCTATTGCAGATAACTGGATGAAAGTGTTGAACATTGATACCCGCTTCCCTGATACATTTAGCGGACTACAGCAGCTATGTCACGAAAACAAACAGGATAAGCCAACCGTACTTATTTTAAAATATGGGGTTGGCGGCTATAATACCTTGCATCAGGATTTGTACGGCGATATCTACTTCCCTATGCAGCTGGTAATGTTTTTGAATGAACCTGATGAGGATTATACAGGTGGCGAGTTTGTATTAACACAACAAATACCCAGGGCACAATCAAAAGCTATTGTGCTGAAGCCCTGCAAAGGCGATGTATTAATATTTACTACTAATTTTCGGCCTGTAAAAGGAACAAAAGGTTATTACCGTGTTAATATGAAGCATGGGGTAAGTGAGCTGCATAGCGGAGAACGCCACACTCTTGGTATTATTTTTCACGATGCATTGAGTTAAGAAATGATAAAACACACGGATATCTCCGACACCGGATTACGAAAACTGATAAGGCATAAAGAAGTTTTGCTGGGGGGAAACCGCAAGCTTAAAATTTACGGCCTGCTCAGTTGCAAATCAGGCAGGCGGATGAAAAGGGAGAACCGTGTGTTTTTTACTTCGCTTGAAGATGCAATGAATCAACATTACAGGCCGTGCGGAAATTGCATGCCTGTTGAATATAAAAAATGGAAAAATGGATCTGTTTAGCACCGGTGAAGTAGTGAATTTGCTGCCTTATGATGGCACAGTAAATTATTATGGCAAAATTTTGAAGCAGGAAACAGCTTTAAAATATGGGAACACTTTAATGGATACCATTGCCTGGAAAAATGATGAGGCAGTTATTTTTGGTAAGCACATTATTACCAAACGGAAAGCCGCATGGTATGGCGATGAAGGGTATTTATACACTTACTCAAATACAACTAAAAAAGCATTAGACTGGACACCGGAACTATTAGCTTTAAAACAAATTGTTGAAGAAATAACCAATACCAAATTTAACTCCTGCCTGCTAAATTTATACCATAATGGCGATGAAGGAATGGCCTGGCACAGCGACGATGAATCGTCGCTTGGCAAGAATACTACCATTGCCTCACTTAGTTTTGGCGCAGATAGAAAATTCAGCTTTAAGCATAAATCAACAAAGCAATTGGTTTCTGCGTTGCTCGAAAACGGCAGTTTACTGGTTATGAAAGATGCTACTCAAACCAATTGGCTGCATAGTTTGCCAAAATCAAAAAGGATAATAAGGCCGCGGATCAGCCTTACCTTTCGCACTATAATTGCTTAATCAAGTATTGAAACGTTTGGCCCTGTAACTTCAAATTTACCTTAGTGTAACGTGCTAAAAAAATTATAATTTAGCTTTGTTATTCAAATGGGCCGTCCTTTTTAATTTTTGTTAAGCTATATCGTTAAATGATAAGAAAAAATAAGATTTTAATACTGCGCTTAAGAGTATGTAAGATTGTATTTGTTTTTATTATGTTGTTCTCTGCCTTTAAAGGCAAGGCCCAGGGACTACAATTCAACTCTAACGACAGCCTGCTCAGCAAACGTACCTCCTATTCCGTTTTTAAAACAGATGCCCCAACATTTCACGATCATCTGTCTATCATCTTCGATCTTTCTTTGTGGGATAATCAGCATCTCGGCTATATCTTAAACATAACCGATACTAAAAACAATTCCTACAGCTTAAGTTCAATATACAATGGTTCGCCATTTTTAAACTTCAATATTGACAGCAAAAGCAATAAAATAAAGATCCCGCTTAGCCGCGACCAGTTAAAAAAAAGGAACTGGATAAAAGTAAAAGTAGATATAGATTTAAAGGCCAATACAGTAGAAATAGCTATAAACGGCAAGCTCTATAAAGCTTCGCAGTTTGGTTTTGATAACAGCATTACCACCAAACTCTTCTTCGGCAGAAACGAGCATTACTCTGATGTACCCAACATGGCCATCAGAAACCTAACTATTAGCGATGCTTCCAAAACCTTCACGTTTCCGCTAAATGAGTGGAGTGGAAAAGATGTTTATAGCAGCGACGGCGATAATTTAGGCGAAGTGGATAACCCGGTTTGGCTGATCAATGAATCATACTTCTGGACACCAAAATTCACTCAGGCCTTTAAAGAAGTTGCCGGTGTAAATTTTGATGAAAGCGGCCAAAAGCTATTAATGTTTAAAAGCGACTCCCTGTTTTGGTATGATGTTCAGCATAATAATTTATTTGGCAGGGCTTATCAAAACAAATGCCCTATACCGTTGCACCTGGGTAAAAGCATCATTAACACTAAAGAGAACAAATTATACGCCTACGAAACCCTTAAAGCACCAAAAGCTGCACCCAGTATTGCAGCACTTGATTTGAATACATTAAAATGGGATATAACCGGGTCGGGCACCATATTGGAGCAAAGACACCACCACAATATTTTTTATGATAATAAACAGGAAGAGTTTTACCTGTTTGGCGGTTACGGCTCATTTTCGTACTATAAAGACTTTTTCTGGTACAATAAAAAAGCAGACAAATGGGATAAAATCCCTTTCGCAGGCGATAAAATAATGCCCCGGTTTTTCTCAGGGTTTAGCCAGGCTGATGATAATAACGATGTTTATATTTTTGGTGGGTATGGCAATCAATCGGGCAACCAGATAGTTGGCGGCAAACATTTTTATGACCTTTACCGGGTAAATTTAACCAGCCATATTATAAAAAAATGCTGGGAGATAAAACCTCCTGCAGAGGATTTTGTAGCCGCCAATAACCTTATCATCTCCAACGATAAAAAATACTTTTACGCATTGTGCTATGCGCACGAAAAACCCAAAACCAGTTTAAGCCTGTACAAATTTTCGATAAAGGATGGCTCTTACGAAATTGTTAGCGGAAGCATACCTGCCAAAGGGGAGCGTATTGAAAGCGATATTAATCTTTTTTATAATGCCAAACAGGCCACCTTTTATTGCGCTATTCAGGAATTTACAACACCCGATTACTCAACGGTGAGGGTTTATTCACTGGCTTCACCACCGGTTCGTCAAATTGATTATTTAGCATCGCGGCAGGTAGTATCTTCGGGTTTCTATACCAGGTTTATAACCAACATCTATGTGCTTATTGCCTTAATAATAATTATTGCCATAGCGGTATTCCTTTATGTTAAACAAAAAAGAAAAGCTATAAAAGTCGTTCCGTTAGAGGTTGACAGAGACGCGGCGGTAATTGCTATCCACAAAAGGGAAGATGAGAAAAAGGCAAATGCCATTTATTTATTGGGCGAGTTTACCGTTTATGATAAAAACAGCAGGGATATAACTTACCTTTTCAGCCCTAAAATAAAGCAGTTATTTATACTGATACTGTTGAATAGCAAAGACGATTTCGGGGTGGTGTCCAAAAAAATATCAACTACTTTATGGCCCGATAAAAATGTTGTTAAAACAAAGAATATAAAAGGCGTTACTATCAATCACCTCAGAAATATAATTGCCGACATTGATGATATTGAGCTTACATTTTTAAATGACACCTATTGCTTTAAATTGGGAAATAATCTTTTCTGCGATTATTTTATAGTAACAGATGCGATTAAAGAGTTAGGCCCCGACAAGCAGGATAAAACAATATTAGATCATTTCGATCTTATAGTCCGCGGCGGCCTGTTACAATACATCCCCGAAATATGGCTTGATGATATTAAGCTGATATACGAAGAAGCGTTGATGCGGGTGATTCTTCCCGAAATTAAAAAAGTTTATGAAAGTGGTGATTTTAAGAAGACTGCGGAAATAGCCCGCGTTGTTTTAAACATTGACCCATTTAGCGATGAGGCTATAAAATATAAACTAAAGGCCCTGAGACGAACTAAGGGTATCGAATATGCTCGTAAGCAATACGATGATTTTATTGTTGAATATGAAAAATCGCTAGGCGAGCCTTATCCCGTACCATTTGAGAAGATATGCACAGTAAAGTGAGTTGATTATTGATCAGCTATATCTTATTCAATATATTCTCCTTTTTTATCTCACACTATTCTTTTTCGATTAAAACTCACTTAATAAACGGGTTAATTTGATGCGGTTAATAAAATTTAAACGCTATTAACCCCTATTTTAACCCATCCTTTAATACTCTCCAATCTAATATTGTTCTGCCAATTGAAAAACCTAAGTATCTACTAAAGGTTTAACCAG
Source organism: Bacteroidota bacterium (assembly GCA_013286325.1). Classification (GTDB taxonomy): domain Bacteria; phylum Bacteroidota; class Bacteroidia; order Sphingobacteriales; family Sphingobacteriaceae; genus Mucilaginibacter. The sequence goes on from JABDFZ010000041.1 coordinate 10,264, forward strand.
CCTTGTAAAATTTTCTTGCGGCATAATTTTTTTATAAACCAATTAACCAACTTATTTATGAAGAAAACTTCTACCAATTATGGTGACTGTTATTACATTCATCATCGGGGTAAATTCATGAAGCTGCCTGGCAAATTAGCAGCCATTCTCATGTTCTTACTCTTAACCGTCTCAGCATTTGCTCAAAGCCAAAACACGGTACAGGGAACTGTATCAGACGAAAAAGGCGGTCCAGTTCCGGGTGCAAGTATTAAAATTAAAGGCACCTCTGCCGGAACAGTGTCTGATGTTAACGGGAAATTCTCCATCAATGCCGATAAAGGGGCTACTCTTATTATTACCTACTTAGGCTACCAGGAAAAAGATGTGCTTATTGGCGACCAAAAAACAATTAGTATCAGCCTTGAGCCAGCATCATCAACCTTAAACGAGGTGGTGGTTGTAGGCTATGGTACGCAAAAGAAGGTATCCCTTACCAGCGCGGTTACCTCAATAAGCAGTCAGGATATTATAACCACCAAAAACGAAAACGTTGAAAATATGCTTACCGGTAAAGTTGCAGGTTTGCAGGTGGTGCAAAACACATCCGAGCCTGGCGATTTTTCGAACAACATTTCCATACGCGGTTTAGGTAATCCGTTAATTGTAATTGATGGTGTTGAGCAACCGGACTTTTCTGTTACCGGTGGCAACGGTGATAACAGCGTAGGTACAAGTAATATTTTTTCGAGGCTTGATCCTAATGATGTAGAAAGTATTTCGGTTTTAAAGGACGCCGCCGCATCAGTATATGGTGTTAAGGCTGCCAATGGCGTAATCTTAATCACCACCAAAAAAGGAAAAGCGGGCACACTGCAGCTCACCTATTCAGGTACTTATGGCTTGCAGGTACCTTCGGGTTTGCCTAAACCGGTAAATGCTACCGATTACATGACATTGGTTAACCAGCAGGTATTGCACCAGGCAAACGGGGGCGTACTTGTTTATTCTCCAGCAGATTTTCAAGCTTATGCCAATGGTTCAAAACAAAGCACAGATTGGTACGACGCGGTTTTCAAGAAAAGAGCGATGCAACAACAGCATAACCTTACAGCAACGGGAGGCAACGAAAACACGCAATACCTGCTAAGTGTGGGTTTTACAGATCAGGATGGTATTTTAACCAGTAACGATTTAAATTATAAACGTTACAACGTACGCTCGAACGTTACCAGCAAGATAAGCAAAAACCTGACTGTTAATTTAAACCTGAGCGCCATAATGGATCAAAAAAACTCCCCGGCGCAATCTTTCTGGTACACAACAAGAGAAACCTGGCGGGAGTTGCCAACACAACCTTTCTATGCTAACAACAATCCTCAATATTTATTTAACGGCACTGTTGATGGTGGAAACCCCCTTGCTTACCAAAGCAGCGATATAAACGGATACAGTACACAAAACAACAAGTTTTTTGATGGCTCATTGAGTCTTGAATATAAAGTACCGTTTATTGAAGGACTTAGCATAAAGGGTTTATACAGCTATGACGAGCAGATACAGGATAATAAGCTGTTTCAAAAATCATATAGCCTTTATGCTTACGATGATGCGACAAAAGCTTACATCCCAACTTTAAATAATTCGCCTGCATTTGTGCAAAGGCAGTATTATGAGTATCCAAAAAACACAGATCAGTTTTCAATAAACTATGCACGGTCGTTTAAGGGTGGGCATAATGTAAGCGCCTTATTGCTTTACGAGGGCAATGAACAAAGTGGTGATAACTTTGCTGCTTACCGCCAGCTGGCTATACCCGTAGACCAGATATTAGCCGGCAATTCAACTAATCAAAATGCTACACAGGATGGTGGTAACACAGCGTTATATCAATATGCTACCAATTCAATTGTAGGTAGGGCTACTTATGATTACAAAGGAAAGTATCTTGCCGAATTCAGTTTCAGGGATGATAAGTCATCAAAGTTTTCTCCTCAGCAGGGATGGGGCTTTTTTCCATCAGCATCTTTAGGCTGGCGTGTATCTGATGAGAATTTCTGGAAAAACTCTTCGGCACTATCATTTATCGAAAATTTAAAGCTGCGTGCTTCTTATGGTGTGTTAGGTGATGATGGTACGCTTTACTACCAATTTTTAAGAGGTTATAATTATCCAGCGAAGGGGGTAAATAGTGATCAGCCAACTCCTAATCAATTGCCAAGTGGATCTGTTTTCGGAAATACTTTTGTAAATTCTGTACAAAGCACTGGCATACCTAACCCGCAGGTTACCTGGTCTACCTCCCATACTTTCGATGCCGGTATTGATGTTGACGCATGGAAAGGCCTGCTGAATTTCACATTCGATTATTTTATACGCGATAGGAAAGGTTTACTGGCAGCACCAGTATTACAGGTGCCTGATGTGCTGGGAGCACCGCTTCCGCAGGAAAACATCAATGGCGACAGGACCAAGGGGTTTGATTTTGAAGTTGGACACAGGGGCAACATTGGTAAATTCAGGTACAACGTAAAAGGAACCTTCCTGTATACCAACACCATGAATACTTCTTATGCCGAATCGAACCAAGGAAACTCATTACTCGATTGGCAACGTAATAACGAGAACAGGAACCAGGGGATCCAGATGGGTTACAGTGGTGCAGGTCAATATCAAAATTATGGCCAGATCCTTAACAGCCCAGTTGCCGTGGGACGTGGTGTAGTAGTGGGTGATTATATTTACCAGGATTGGAACGGCGACGGACAAATTGATGGCAACGATGTGCACCCAATTGCTTATGGCGGCAACCCTAACGGAGGGCCTGCAATACCTAAGATCACTTACGGCCTTAACATAGGTGGCTCGTACCAAAATCTTGACTTTAATTTATTGTTCCAGGGTACCGGCATGTACAGCGTTTCTTATATCGAACAATTAAATATTCCGTTATGGGGCGGGGGCAGCGCCTTAACCCAGTTTACTAATGACTGGCATCCGGCTGATCCAACTGCCGATCCTTATAACCCTAAAACTGTTTGGGTACCGGGCAATTTTGCCTATACCGGGACAACAGCCAATACAAACTCGACATTCAATTTTGTAAATGCCGCTTATTTGAGGCTTAAAAGTGCTGAGGTAGGCTATACGTTGCCAAACAGCGCGTTGAAAGTATTAGGAGTTAAGGGAGTAAGAATATATGCGAATGGTTATAACCTGTTTACTATTACGAAGGTAAAATATGTTGATCCGGAGCACCCTTCGGGCACTTATGGATACTTATACCCGCTTGATAAATTGTTTAATGTTGGCTTAAATGTCAAATTCTAATCATACAGAAATCATGAAAAAATATATTTATATATTACTAATCTTAACAGCGTGCATATCGGCTTGCAGAAAGCTTAATATTCCGCCAAAAAATATCATCCAGGATCCGGATGTCTTCTCTTCAAATGGTGGTGTTCAGGCATACATGGCACGTCTTTATAGCGAACTGCCAATAGAGGATTTCAGGTATACACCTGATATGGGTCTAAACTTCTTTTGGATCATTAAACCCACTCCTGCTACTACAGGTGAAGCGCTTAGCCGCGACCAGACAAGTGCATCCTCGGAAAATTTTGGAGACTGGCATTGGGACATCTGGGGTGGCTCCTACACTGTGATACGCGATTGCGACTATTTTATCCAAACGCTACCTGCCTATGCAAGCAATTACACCCCGACACAGGTGAATGCCTGGCTTGGCGAGGCTTACTTTGTAAGGGGCATGACTTATTTTGCCTTGGTAAAGCGCTTTGGCGGCGTACCGATAGTTAACAAAGTGTTAAACTATACTCCAGGCTCAAGCACTGATGATCTTAAAATACCACGTTCATCCGAACAGGCGGTTTGGGACCAGGTAGGCAGTGATTTCGACTTTGCAATAAATAACCTGCCGGCAACAAATGCAGATTATGGCGATGGCAGCCGTGCAAATAAGTTTGTAGCGGCAGCATTTAAATCGCGGGCCATGTTATATGCAGGTTCCATAGCAAAATATAACAACATCACTTTGTTTGATGCAAGCAAAAACCAGCTTTGTGGCATACCCGCAAGCGCGGCTGCAGGGTATTTCCAAAAAAGCTATGATGCGGCAAAACTGCTTGATGGTGCATACAGCCTTTACCTTTCGGCATGGTCTGCAACTGACAAAAACGCCCAGTACCAGAATTTTGTGAACCTGTTTTTTGACCCGGCGAGTAAGGAAAATGTATTTGTAAGAGAATATCAGTATCCAAACTCAGTTCACGGTTATGATGCTTATAATGTGCCCCGCCAATTGATAGGGCCAAACGGATATTCATCAGAAGTAAACCCAACACTTAATTTTGTGGAGATGTTTGGGGGCTTACCCAGAAATGCGGATGGCACTTTAAAAACGCTTGATGCTAGCGGGCACTACATTTTGTATAGCAACACAATGGATCTGTTTGCAAATGTTGAACCTCGCCTCAGGGCTTCTGTAATTCTTCCCGGAGATGCATTTAAAGGGCAAAACATTGAAATTCGCCGTGGTATTTACACCGGGTCTGCTTCAGGAGGCATCAGTCCGCTGTTGCCTGCCGGATCAAGATCTCAATATCCAACTACTAATCTGGTAACTTCATCAACAGTTACCCAAACAGCTTATAAACTGCCTAATGGCACCCTGATGAACCCTGCCGGATTGAGCGGAATTTTTACAGGCGACCAAACCTGTGCTATCTCAGGCTTCTCAGTTAGAAAATGGCTCGATCCAAACCTGCCTACATCACAGGTTAAGGAAAATAATGAGGCCCAAACCTGGATAGAAATGCGTTATGCAGAAGTGTTGCTAAACCGCGCCGAGGCAGCGCTTGAATTAGCCAGCTTAGGTCAAACAGGCTCTGTTAACACTTCCGATCCTTTTAACATTATTAACCAAATCCGTTCGAGGGCAGGTGCACAATTGTTAAGCAGTGCAGGTTCGGCAACTATTGATACCATACGCAAGGAAAGAAGAAAAGAGCTTGCGTTTGAAAATAAAACTTATTGGGATTTGAAAAGGTGGCGGATTTTTGCCCAGGAGCAAAACGGAACCATATATAAAGTTTTAATGCCATTTTATTCATCGGATGCTGGCAAGTATTTCTTTGACTCGCGTACCGACGAAAGGAATGATGTTTATACTTATGATACCAGGTGGTATTATGAGCAGATTCCGGGAGGCGCCATTTCAAAAAGTCCCAACATAATTCAAAACCCAGGCTATTAATTAAAAGATATGAAAACGATATTTTATTCCGTATTGTGCCTGGTGGCCATTGCCGCCAGCTCATGCAGCAAAGTTGATAATTATGCACCGCCATCAAGCACTATAACAGGCAGCACGATTGATGAAGGAACAGGCAAGACAGTTCAGACGGAGATTGGCGGCGGCGGCACGCGCGTTAAATTGCTTGAAACAAGCTATAGTGCCAATCCTGTGCCTATCTACTTCCAGTCGAAACAGGATGGTACGTTTAACAATACCAAAGTGTTTGCCGCAACTTATAAGGTTTCGGTAGAAGGGCCTTTTGTTCCTTTGGTACAAACCGACAACACAGGCACCGTTGTTTCGGACTCAAGTCAAAACATAGTTTTAAAAACAACTGCCGACCTTACTTTTAAGGTTCAGCCTTTTTTAAGAATTGAGTGGGTAGGTAAACCGGTTTTTAATGCAGATAATACCGTAACCGTACAGGTTAAAATTACGCGGGGTACCAGTAATCCAAATTACCAGCTGGATGTAACCAACATAAACCTGTATGTAAGTAATACGCAGTATGACGGTAATAACAATTATGATCCGCGGTACTCAACGTTAACTTCTTATAGTAGCAGCACAGGTACCAGCCTTTTAGGCCAGACTATTACTATAACCACTATCGGAGGAGCGTTGCCGCTTCAGGATGTTTATTTCAGAGTGGGCGCAAGAATAAACGCAGGGCTTAATCAATACAATTACAGCACTCCGGAAACAACACCGCATCCATAAATAATTTCCGGGAAGGGCTATAACTCTTCCCGGATTGCCCTATATCTATCTAAAATATAATAAATGAAAAGATCTATTCTTTTTTCCGGCTTATTGTGTGCCTCTATGGGTGTATTTGCGCAAAACACAAACCCCATTGTATCCAAACAAAAAACCGCTTTCCAAACCAGCAGCCCCTGGATACCCGAGATTGATGTACGCTCGGACATTGCTATTGTTTACGGCACTAATGACAGGCCAGGTTTAACTTTTGAAGAACGCGTAAAATCATGGCGCGACCATGGTTATGAAGTGAATTTTATGACTGGAATTGCCTGGGGATCATATTTCGATTATTTCCTGGGCAAGTGGGATGGGAAAAACCACCTTGGCGTGGGCCAGGTAACTGTTAAAGGCGATACCATTATGCATGGTAAAAATATGCCCTATGTAGTGCCTGTACAATCGTTTATTGAATACATGAAAACAGCTGTTGTAAAAAGGGTGATAGATGCAAACATCAGCACCATATTTTTAGAAGAGCCTGAGTTTTGGGCACGCGGAGGATACAGCGCGCCATTTAAAGAAGAATGGCAAAAATATTATGGGTTTCCATGGAAACCGCAGGATGCATCTGCTGAAAACACCTATCTGGCGAACAAGTTAAAATATCATTTATACTACAACGCTATAAAACAAGTATCGGAATATGCCAAGGCATATGGCAAAAGCAAGGGGATGAATATTAAGGTTTTTATAGCTACCCACTCGCTTGTTAATTATTCATCGTGGCAAATTGTAAGTCCCGAGGCAAGCCTGGCCTCGCTGCTCAGTATTGATGGCTACATTGCCCAGGTTTGGACAGGTACTGCCCGTGAACCTACTTACTTTAATGGTGAAAAAAAGGAGCGCGTTTTTGAAAATGCATTCCTCGAATATGGCTCGACTGTTTCAATGACCGCGCCTACCAAGAGAAAAGTATTTTTCCTGACCGACCCTATTGAAGACCGTGTACATGACTGGAGCGATTATAAACGCAATTACCAGGCTACTTTTACAGCCAAGCTGCTGTACCCAATGGTAGCCGATTACGAGGTAATGCCATGGCCAGAGCGAATTTATACCCATCCCTACCCTGTGCTCAACAGTAACGAAAAAATACTTATCCCCCATTTTTACTCTACTCAAATGCAGGTTATGGTTAATGCTTTGAACAGCATGCCAAAATCAACTAATAAAGTATCGGGGGTAAACGGTATTGGTGTGTTAATGAGCAATACGTTGATGTTCCAGCGTTTCCCAACCCACAATGGTTTTGAGGACCCGCAGTTCTCAAACTTTTACGGGCAAACGCTGCCGTTGTTAAAGCGTGGTGTACCTGTGCAAACCGTACACATGGAAAACCTAAGCTATGCTGCATCATTAAAAGACATCAGGGTTTTGGTGATGAGTTATTCGAATATGAAACCAGTATCAGCTGATGTTCATATCGAGCTGACTAAGTGGGTAAAACAAGGCGGTGTGCTGATCTATTGTGGCCGCGACGATGATCCTTATCAATCGGTAATGGAATGGTGGGATACAAAAGGAAACAAGTTTTCTGCGCCATCGCAACACTTGTTTAAACTACTCGGCATCAAACCAACAAAAGGCAACCAGCACTTTAAAGTTGGCAAAGGAGCTGTTTATGTAGTGAGACAAAACCCGAAAGAGTTTGTAATGCAAGCCAATAATGATGATACCTACATTAACCTTGTAAAAAAAGCTTGCGAAAATGATGCTAAGGCGGGGAAACTAACATTTAAAAACAGCCTTTATTTAGAGCGGGGGCCCTACGATGTTGTTGCAGTGATGGATGAAAATGCCGGGGCCAAACCTTACACCATTAAAGGGCCTGTTATTGATTTATTCGACCCGCAACTGCCTGTGCTTGCCGAAAAAATGGTAAACCCCGGCGAGCAGTCGTTATTATATGTAGTAAACCGCGTTGCTGATAAAACAAAGCCACAGGTTTTAGCAGCGGCCTCAAGAATTTATAACGAAAAGATAAGCAGCGGCAATTATAGTTTTGTTGCAAAAAGCCCTGCAAACACGTTAAACAGCGCCCGTGTGCTGTTGCCTTCGCAGCCAAAAATCACAACAGTTACAGATAACAAAGGCCAGACTATTACCGATGTTAAAACATCGTGGGATCCGTCTTCAAATACCCTTTACCTCGGTTTCCCTAACAGCCCAGATGGTGTAAAGGTTGATTTGAAATGGTAGTAAGATCTTTTTTGAGAGGGGTTGGTTACTTCCGTGTACAAGCAATTGTGCGCGGGAGTTTTTAAAATCAGGATATCCGCGTTAGTGTTGTTTTCGTTGCATTTATAAACCATTAAATAATAAACCTATGAAAAAGAGTACATTTATTATTAACAGTGTTGCAGTTGCGCTGCTATTTGTTGCATGTCAAAAAGGCAACAATACGTTGGGCAATAAATCTACAGATAAACTAAAAACCACATCCGCCCCACCGTCGGACGGACCAAGGGCTACGCTAAGGGGTTATATTGAAAATGTAACTACAGCAGATGGTCGGGTTTATAATGCCACGGACAATACCGGCAAAACTATGGATTGCCTTAAAATTATAGCCAACCCATCTGGAGGCTATATCGGTGTATATCATACCATGATCAATGGAACATTTAAAACAAATGTAGCATCATCAACCGACCTGCTTCACTGGACCTGGATACGGGAGCTTGCAGGGAGCAACAATGGAGGTGCATCGCAACCTACTATTGCTGCAACAGCGGTGGGTGGATTTGTTATGGTTTGGGAACAAGAGCCTAATAACCATTTAAAATTCAGCTATTTTAACAGTTGGACAGATTTGCAAAACGGGGCGGTTGCCAAAACATTTGAGGCCCCGCACACACTTTCAACCTGTGCTGAAGGCACCCCTAATATTTACTCGGCAAGCAGTACTTCGGTTGATGTTGGTTTTCATTATTGGAGCAATTGCGATGTTGACCGCCAGGCGCGCGGTACAACTAACTGGACAACATGGAGCGCAGCCAAACAAACACAAATTGACAATGCCATTTTATATTGGGGCGTGCAGGGTAACATTGGCGACAGGGATGGATATCTTAATTTTCAGAATTTCAATTTTGGCTTGATAGAAGGGCAAGGCACCAAAGGCGATTTTGGCACCTGGAGGTGTTACCTTTATGATTACCAAACAGGCAATGCCGATAAGCTAAATATCCACACGGATGGAGGCAGTCAGGCTTTTGCAAACCCTACTTTTACTATGTTAACTGTTGGCGGTCAGCCTGCAATTGTTATAACCCAATTTATCCCATCACAGCTATCAGCCAGCGGCGAAGCCGGGGAACTGATCTATTACAAAAAAATATGATTGACGTCGGATTTCGGATGTTCGAAACAATAAAAACTACATGAAAAAAGTCACCTTATTAGCTACCCTACTTCTACCGCTTACAATGTTTTCCCAATCGCCGGACCATGTTACAGATCCGGTTGATTATATAAACCCGCTAATGGGCACCGCTTCAAAACCGGCGCTCTCCAACGGCAATACTTACCCTGCCATTGCACTTCCATGGGGAATGAATTTCTGGACACCGCAAACCGGAAAAATGGGCGACGGCTGGCAGTACACTTATAATGCAGATAAAATACTTGGTTTTAAGCAAACCCACCAGCCATCGCCATGGATGAATGATTATGGCATGTTTTCCATATTTCCTGAAACAGGAAAGTTAAAATTAGAAGAGGGCGAGCGCGCCAGCTGGTTTTCGCATAAGGCAGAAATAGCCAAACCTTATTATTACAGTGTTTACCTGGCCGATTATGATGTTACTACAGAAATTATCCCAACCGAACGTGCGGCTAACTTCCGGTTTACTTTTCCTCAAAATGACAGTTCGCATATTATAATTGATGCTTTTGATAAGGGATCGTACGTAAAGATAATCCCTGGTGAGCGAAAGATTATTGGCTACAGCACTAAAAACAGCGGCGCCGTGCCTGCTAATTTTAAAAATTATTTTGTTATTTATATTGATAAACCCTTTGAGCTTGCTTCCGTTTGGCATGATAAACATATTGATAATGGTAACCTTGAGTATACAGGTGATCACGCCGGAGCAGTTATCAGTTTTAAAACAAAAAAAGGAGAGCAGGTCCATTTGCGGGTAGCATCATCTTTTATCAACATTGAACAAGCAGAGTTAAACTTGAAACGGGAAGTAGGCGCCGACAGTTTTGCCACTACCGAACAAAAGGCAAAAGCCACATGGAACAAAATCTTAAACCGCATAAATATTGAAGGCGGTACTATAGATCAAACCCGTACATTCTACTCCTGCCTGTACCGGATGCTTTTTTTTCCCAACAAAATGTATGAGGTGAATGCAAAAGGGCAGAATATGCACTATAGCCCCTTCAATGGCAAGGTGATGCCGGGCTATCTTTTTGCTGGGACGGGTTTTTGGGACACCTTCAGGGCGCTTTATCCTTTTCTTAACCTGGTTTACCCATCTATAAATAAGGAAATGCAGCAAGGACTGGTAAATGATTATAAGGAAGGCGGCTGGTTGCCCGAATGGTCGAGCCCGGGCTATGCCGATTGTATGATTGGAAATAACTCTGCATCGGTGGTAGCGGAGGCTTATTTAAAAGGGTTGCGTGGTTATGATATTGAAACGCTATATGCGGCATTAAAACATGGCGCTAATAACGAAGGGCCAAATGCCACCGGTCGGCGGGGTGTTGAATATTATAACTCTTTAGGATACGTTCCTTATGATGTAAAGATCAATGAAAATGCCGCACGCACGCTTGAATATGCCTATGATGATTTTGCTATTTACCAATTAGGCAAAGCACTTGGTCGCCCAGCGGCTGAAATTGATATTTATAAAAAGCGCAGCCAAAATTACCGCAACCTGTATGATAAACAAACCGGCCTGATGCGCGGCAAAAATAAGGATGGTTCTTTTGAAACTCCATTCAACCCATTTAAATGGGGCGATGCCTTTACCGAGGGTAATAGCTGGCATTATACCTGGGGTGTTTTTCATGATATACAGGGATTAATTAATTTAATGGGCGGTAAGCAGCAATTTGTAGCCAAACTCGATTCTGTGTTCACCCTCCCTCCTGTTTTTGATGATAGCTATTATGGCACTGTTATACATGAGATCCGCGAAATGCAGATAGCTGATATGGGGCAGTATGCACACGGTAACCAGCCCATCCAGCACATGATCTATCTTTATAATTATGCAGGTCAGCCCTGGAAAACCCAATACTGGGCCCGCGAAACTATGAACAGGATGTATAAGGCCACACCTGATGGTTATTGTGGAGACGAAGACAACGGCCAAACATCAGCATGGTACGTATTTTCGGCAATGGGTTTTTACCCTGTTACCCCAGCGAGCGATCAGTACGCATTAGGTGCACCGCTGTTTAAAAAGCTTACCATCAACCTTGAAAACGGAAAAACAATTACCGTAAACGCAGCCAAAAACAGCACCGAAAACAAGTATGTGAACAGCCTAAAATTTAATGGCAGGCTTCATACTTTTAACTGGCTAAGCCATAAAGCATTATTGAACGGGGCTGTTCTGGATTTTGATATGTCGGCTACGCCAAATAAGCAAAGGGGGACCTATAAGGCCGATGTACCTTACTCAATGTCGAATGAAAAATAAGCAATAACGCCATGAGAGCCTCGCCGGTTGTGTCCCCACAGCCGGCTTAAGTTTAGTGGTTTGTGAAGATACGAACCACTAAGCTCCTTCAGGATAAAGTATGGTGATTATTTTTTATAAACGGAAATTTTAAGATCTGCTGAAAGCTCTTGCAAGCCTTTTCGTCCATATGGGTGTCTAAGCCGAAAACTGTTTCTGAAGACTCCATTTTATTAAAGGTACCAAACAACCTGTCCCAAATGCTTAAAACATCTCCATAATTACAATCGGTATAAGGTAATTGATAATGATGATGCACATGGTGAATATTTGGTGTTATAAAGACCCATCCTATTAATTTTTCACTGGCGCCTGTAAGCCTAAACTGGGTATGCGAAGTTATATTGGTTATGGTTTGCAGCGTTTGCCTCAGCAATAAAACACCAAATGAAGCTCCCGATAAGAAGACCCATAAAATTAAGAAGCACATCCGGCAAAAGGTTTCTCCGGGGTGTTCCCTTACCGTAGTAGATACATCTAACTGATGATCTGTATGGTGGATGAGGTGAAATTTCCATAGAGGTTTTACTTTGTGCATGATGACGTGGTACAGATATTCGAAAAAATCGAGCAGCACAAAGCCAATAAAATATTTTACAAAAAATGTGTGGTGAAAAGGAAGCCAGTTAAGCAGGCCCCAATTATGATGCATAACCCATGCCGACACCAGTAACAAAAAAATCGTCATGAGTAGCTGAACCGGCAATGCGGTTACAATGAACATCACATTTGTAAATGAGTGTTTCCATTTTTTATTAAACGACACATTTGAAACAAAACCTTCCGCCAGCCAGAGGGACATTAAAAGACCAGCATATATAAACAATTGTACTTCGGTTGGGTGTGTAACGAAGTAGGATTCCTTAAACCACATATTTACTCTTAATTAGGTAACATCAATATTACATTTACATTCTGTAGATATTATGAAGATTCCGGATTAAAATAAAGTTGTTGTAAAACCGATGTTATAACTAACATAATCGGGGTTTAAAATATATGCAGACCGGGTTTTGAACAAGTGATAATATCCGGGCTCAAATACAAGGGCAAAATGCGGGACGATATAATATTCAAGCCCTACTGATATTTTTGTTGACAAATGGTTGCTGCTAACATTACCTACGGATACTCCTGACTGATCGGAGGTTACTATATTATAGCTTGATGTATTATACCCCGGCTGTAGCAAAGCATAAATACTTACCTTATTGAGTTTACGCCTGTAGCCAGCTCCCAGCATAAAGAAATCAGCTGCCAGTTTTCCACGGGTTACATTTGTCGGGATTTGATTTAAAAAGCTTTTATACCTGTTAGATAAAGCATCGTAATTAAACCTGAAAAATATTGCATTGGTATATGTAGGCCGGTATTCGATAGCGGTATTTAATGTAAATCCCGATTTTAAGCTGGTTTGCTCGTCGCCCGAGGGGATGTTTATTCCTATTCCACCCGGGAAGTAAAATCTTGAACTAAGCCCCTCAGTTTGACAAATTGCTTTGAATGCGAAAAATAAAACCAGCAGGAAAATTAAACAGGCTTTTTTAATCATGGCTGGTTAATGCGCAATAACGACGCTTAAAAGCTAATTAAAGGTTTAATTCTGTAGTTATTTTGTAGTAAAACCACTCGCAGGCTGTGTCTTCACAGCAGGCCTTTGGTTTGTGAAGACACAAACCACGGGTAGAGCCTTTTACAAAGGCAATGTAAACCAAAATGTCGACCCTTCGCCAACTCTACTATCAACGCCAATAGTTCCGCCATGCCTTTTAATGATCTCAGAACAAATATAAAGGCCTAATCCCATACCAGAATATTGGCCACCGCCATAATCTGCCCGGTAATAACGGTCAAACAAGTGCGGGATCTTGTCTTTCGGAATGCCCGGGCCCGTATCTTTAACCGAGATCTTAACCGAATTACCTTCCCTCCCAATAATTAAATAAATGATCTTTCCATCCGGGGCATATTTAACGGCGTTGTTCACCAGGTTAACTACTACCTGCTCAACCCTGTCTTCATCTGCATTTACCTGCAATATTTCATCACCTTGTATAACCAGCTCATACTCGCCCCCGGCTCGCACATGGCTGCAACACTGGTTTAGCATGCCGGCAATGATAAACGGGGCCTTATTTAACCTTAACTGGCCCTCCTTCATGCTGTTGACATTCAGCAGTTCATTAATGAGGCGGCTTATTTTTTCCATGCTCCTGTTTGCCTGGTCCAAAAACTTTGGCATCATTGGCGATGGATTGTTTTTCATCCTGTCGAGCAACTGCAGTGATGCCTTCAGGCTCGTGATGGGTGTTTTAAGTTCGTGACTGGCTATGCTTATAAATTCATCCTTTTTCCGAAGTAATTCTATTGTGCTTTCTTCCAATTCTTTTTCAATTGAAACATCCAGAACGGTACCAATAAAACGGGTGGCTCTGTTATCCTTATCAAAATAAGCTTTGCCTTTTGATTTTATCCAGCGTAACTTTTGATCATTTTTACCAATGGAGCGGTATTCAACATTAAACTCGCCCCCATTAACACCTTTTAAAGCTTTAGCGATGGCGTCGTTTGTAGCCTCGCGGTCATCAGGATGAATGAGCATTAAAAAAACATCAAAACCAACAACATCTGTCGGATCCAGCCCAAATAATTCCTTGTTCCGGTTATCCCAGATCAATTCCCTGGTTAAGGGGTTAAAATCCCAGGCCCCTATCCCGGCTGATTCAATGGCAAAGTGCAGCCTTTCCTTACTTTCTGCCAATAATCGCTCGGCTTCGGCAAGCCCTTCTTCTACTTTTCGTTTATCGGTTATATCGTGTATAGCCAGCAGGGTTAATTTTTCATTAGTATAGGTATCAAACTGCCTTGCTGTTAGCTGCATTATTCTGCGGCCAATGGTTTTAAAAACATGGTCGACTTCAAATGCCT
>JABDFZ010000042.1 GCA_013286325.1 Bacteroidota bacterium
GGTACCAGTGGTACAGGCAACCACTTTGTGGAATGGGGCGAGCTGGACATTGCAGACGGCGCTTTGGCTGAGATTCCCGCCGGTAAGTATTTGGCTTTGCTTTCGCACTCAGGCTCGCGTGGGTTTGGGGGTAGCGTGGCCGACTATTACAGCCGCATAGCCATGGCCAAAACCAAGCTTCCTGCTGAAGCCAAGCATTTGGCCTGGTTAGATCTGGATAAGGACGAAGGGCAGGAATACTGGATTGCCATGAACCTGGCCGGGGAATACGCCAGCGCCAACCACCACGAAATCCATAACAAAATTGCCCGTGCTTTGGGTGTTAAGCCGATCAGCATAATAGAGAACCACCACAACTTTGCCTGGAAAGAACAACTGGCCGATGGTACCGAAGTAATGGTTCACCGTAAAGGTGCTACCCCGCTGGTGAGGGCGTATTAGGCGTCATACCCGGCAGCATGAGTACGCCCGGCTTTTTGGTACGTGGCAAAGGCGACGCGGCCAGTATTAACTCTGCCAGTCACGGTGCAGGCAGAGCCATGAGCCGTAGCGCGGCTTTTAAAACTTTGGATAAAGCAGTTATTGCCGCCAACCTGGTTGATAAGCGCATTACCCTGATGGGCAGCGACGTGGACGAAGCACCAATGGCTTATAAGGATATCCATACCGTTATGGCCGCGCAGCATGACCTGGTGGAAGTATTGGCTAAGTTTGAACCGCGTATTGTAAGAATGGCTGATGCGAGGGAGAAGCCGGAGGATTGATGAGAGGGAAGTATTGACTTAAGAGTTATTAATTTACAAAAAAATGAATCAGTTAGAAACTGCTAACTTACGTGAAGACATACATAGAATGATCCAGATCGTATTGAAAGCCCAGGAATCCTACCGTATAGTATATTACTTAATGCAGAGGGATGATGATTTTTATATTCAAAATATCAAACGAAAAAATCATTTCTTAAAAAGTGTTAAGCATACTTATTGGCAAGTTACGGTCATTGAACTGACGAAGCTTTTTTATTTTAATCATAAAGATGACACTCAAACTAAAAATAGAGAGCATTTCAACTTACGAGACTTTTTGAAGAAGCTAGGTACTGAAAATGTATATAGCTGGGTAAATATCAGTCCTTTCATTTTGAACCGTTGGCAACAGGAAATTAAAAAATGTAATAAAACGGTATTAAATTTAATAACACTTCGGGATAAGCTTTATGCGCATGATGATCGCAACAATAAAGATGTGATTAATCAAACTACCTTGAAACACCTTATGCCGTTATTTAGCATTGCCATTGAGATTTTGAGTGTGGCAAGTATAAACGGGTTAAATGAAGGGAACAGCTTTGAAGTAATAGGTTCTCCGGTAAAGGAACTTGAGAAAATGGTTGTCCAAATAGCAAAAGTCAAAAAAGATCACATGGAGTTATATCGGCCAATTCTCAAAAAATATGATTTAGAAAATGAGTTACCTTAGAACCTGCAGAGGTACGAGTAGTTCCGCCGTTTTACCGGCCAGGATACTCGCGCCAGTTGAGGCTTAGATCCCAAAATTTGTACGTAGGCGCTTATTTAATTAATTTTAACTCACGACCTATGTCCTGGTATAACTTAGCCAATGGTCTTTTGTTCACTTCTTTTATTGAAGCGTAGTTGCCTAAGATAAGCCGGTCTATTTCAAAATCATCAAATTTCAGTTCGCTGTAAGATTGCAGGTAACGACGAAATGCTTCTGCGTACCTACCTTTGCTTTTGACAATCAATTCTAACACGTGATCTGAGTGTTGTTCATAAAGTTTCTCTAGTTTGAAAATTTCATTGTGTCCATCGATTTTATACTTAAGTTTGACCTGGATATCATATTTATGAGATAACGGTCTTAATGCATCGATAGTATTGATTTTATAGGTAAACAGAAACTGACTATCTGAATCCAGTTCATAGGGATTGATGAGGTCCTCATCAACCGGGTCCAAAGCACCTTTTGCATCTGGACTGTTGCATGTTGAACAGCTAGGGATCAAATTATAAAAAGACAAACCTAAATAAGGATAGATGGACTTAGGATAGAAATGGTCAATTTCGGGTTTAATCGGGCTATCGGCCATTCCCGACAAATAATAAATATAGCTGCGGTTACAATACACACAGGTATCTAAATCGATGTCTTTTATGAAGTTTAGTTTATTAAAATGGCTGGTTTTGTCATAAACGCTTTCGATAAACAAATTATACAGTACGCGAAGATCATTGACTGCTGAACCAGCAACATAATAATGTTGCTGGTAATTTGCAATTATTCCTCTGAGCTGATCGGCTGGTGCTGTGATCAAATGGTGCAACGTTTCGTCATCGTCTCTTAAACTTTGGAGATAAGCTTCGATATTGGGATTGATATCAGGACGATCTCCCGTAGTTCCTATCCTACCCAAAAGGATATTTCGTGCTCGTGTTTGAATACGAGTCTTAAGTAATAAATAATGCGATTCAGCTACTTTAGGGCTGGATTTAAGCCTAATCATTTCGCAGCCTCCTTAATTCGTCCTCTAATTGCCGGATTCTGTTTTCCTTAGTATCAGAGTTGTATTTTTCATTGAACATTTCCAGAAGTTTCTCCCGGAGGTATTCCTCTCCGATCAGGTTAATGGTCGCCTCCAGTTCATTTTTTTGTTCATCATCAAAGTTGTTTTCCCTGTCTAGCTGTACTAATTTTATTATACTTTCTATTTTCTTTCTGGCAAATTCTCCCACTAAAGCTTTATCCAGAAAAAAACTTTTCGCTAACAATTCGTGGATATTGCCGCCAAAGGTTTTGGTAATATGTTCTTCTCCTGCGGGTAATCCTTTTTCATCTAAAAAAAGTATGTTTTGTTCTGGAATATCTGACAAGATGAAAGGCGAATGCGTAACAAAAAAAATCTGTATTTTTTTTATCTTATTCAAATGCAGTTGAGTTACGCTTTTAATCACATGCTGTATGTAGCAACGCTGCATTTCAGGATGAAAATACAATTCCACTTCTTCGAGGATTAAAAGTACTCGGCTGTATTGTATTCGTCCTCTTTGCGTGGGAACAGAATCCAGATTATTTAGATGATATAAAAAGCTGCTTACCGAATAATTCCATTGTTTTTCGCCTGAACTTAAATGGACGAATGGGATGATTTTCTTTGTTTTTAAATTCTGCACCATAATTTGGCTTCGGAATATGGGAGGCGGTAGCAATTCGATTAATTCATCAACACGGGAGTTTTTGTCTTCCATAATCCCATATATCTTTTTTCCAAAGGCGTCAAGGTCCAATCTTCTTTCTTCCACGTCAATGTGACCGAAACGTATAAAATTGAGGGTTTGTTTAAGTTTATAAGCAATATGACTAGGATCTCCAATGATTTTTTCTAAGAACTCGCCAATCTTATCTTTTTCAAAATTTCTTTTCTCCAAGTTGAAAAATTCATTATACTCCTGGTATTTTAAACAAATACTAACAAGCTTATAAAAAATGTATTCCACTGCCAATTCGTTGTCCTTCCGTTTTGATCTCCTGATACCGAATTTATATTGATCATTTAATACATGCAGGATAAAGTCGCGGTCTTGTTCATCCAGGTCTTTTATTTTGAATACTATCGGCGTTTTTTGGCCTGGTAGTTCATACACGACTTCTCGACTTCTGTTAGGATCCAACGTAAGCGTCAAATAAGCCGCCCGGTATTTGTCGGTTAACATCCTGAAATCAAAATCGCCATCGGTTGATGGCCTCAACAAGTTTGCCGTTAGCCTAGCTTTTACCAAATGATTCTCTGAGTTTATATCAATATTTCCTTTGCTACGAAACGGATTTAGAACAATCGGAACCTGATAACCATCGTTTTTATGGAATACTCCTGTCAGCCATCGTTGCGTTCTCGGGTAATCCATTTCGTTATAAGCATAGTGCGAATAGTTGACTACTACCGTATAAAAAAATTGCCTGAAATTAAATTTGTCATTCGGTCGCATCTCACTGAATTTTTCGCTATACCGAAACAGTTCGATATGGTCGTCATCTACCACCAATTTATGGAAGCCATCCAACTTGAAATAAATAATGACTCTTACTCCCCTGACCAATACCATATTTTGTCTGGTCTTATCAAAACGGCACGCAAGGTTGTTTATAGCCATAATAAAAAGCTCCATCAAAGTGCTTTTACCACTGCCATTTTTACCAACCACTGCGTTAACTTCAATATGAGGATTGGCTAAATGAAAGAATCTACTCGGCAAGTCCTTATACTTTTTTACCAGTTCTTCATTTGCCGTTATTTCGTAATTACTGTATAAAAAGTAGGTCTGATCTTCAGCAAGTATTTTTAAATATTCTTCTTTACAATCTTTCAGAGGTTTGATCGCAATAATTTTGAATTCGGTATCCGGCATAAAATGTGAGATTAGTAATAGGCTCGAACAGTAAACCACTGTTAGTTTTTCTTGTTCGTTATTTTAGTTAAATGTATAAATATTATCAATAATAATTCTTTAGTCTGCATTAGCCACGAGTGTTCGGCGTAGGCAAGTGCCGTGCCGTAGCCGCGAATTATAGACGTCTATAGAGCGTTCGAGTCTCTCTTCGGGCGTATAAAAAAAACATTTTTTCAAAATAATTCCACCTGCGCAAATACACTGCGCAGTACCTATATTTCTTTGTATCAACATTAAGAAATAAAGGAGGTTCACAATGAAATTCAACCTGTTAAGCAAATTAAAAAACCAGACCGTTAATTACGCGAGCGCTAAAGCGTCTACGCTGTCGCCAGAAATGGAACTGTACACCGCCGTGGTTACCTGGGGCTTAAACGACTCTTTTTATGAAAAAGACGAGGCGCGTTTAGTCCGCCTGCAAAAACTGATCATCGCGTGCAACCCTGTGTTTGTAGGTAAGCTGGCTGTATATGCCCGCACCAAAATGTATATGCGTTCGGTACCGCTGGTGCTGGCTACCGAATTGGCTAAACTACACTCGGGCGACAATTTGGTCGCCCGGGTTACCGATGGCGTCATCGGCCGTGCCGATGAGATCACCGAGCTATTGGCTTGCTACGAATTGCTGAACGAGCGTAAAGGCACTAAAAAGCTGAACCACCTGAGCAAGCAATTGCAAAAAGGTTTGTCGACCGCGTTCAACCGTTTCGACGAGTACCAGTTTGGTAAATACAATCGCGATGGCGCCATCAAACTGCGCGATGCCTTGTTTCTGGTTCACCCTAAAGCAAAGGACGAATTGCAACAAGTACTGTTCAACAAAATAGTGAACGGCGACCTGCAAACGCCTTACATCTGGGAAACCGAGCTATCAGCCTTGGGTCAGCTTAATTTTGACAGCGACGAGGCTAAGGCCGTAGCGTTCCGCGCTAAGTGGGAAGAACTGATAGACAGCGGCAAGCTTGGTTACATGGCCCTGCTGCGTAACCTGCGCAACATACAGGAAGCCGGCGTTAGCTATTCGCACTTTGAAAAAGTGTGCGCCCGTTTAGCCGATGCGGATGAAGTTGCCAAGGCAAAGCAGTTCCCATTCCGTTACTTGGCCGCTTACCGTGAGTTGATCAATCCAATGGTAACCAAAGTACCTGCGCAAAGCCTGGTTAAAAAGCTGAGCGCTTTAATGCAGGGCCAAACCAAAGGCTATACCGGTGAGTTACTGGAGGCTTTGGAAAAAGCCGTACAGGCAAGCGCCGCCAATATAAAAGGCTTTGGTTATGAAACCCGTGTGCTGTTAGCCTGCGACGTTTCGGGATCGATGCAGGTACCGGTATCGGCCAAAAGCAAGATACTGCTTTACGATGTGGGTTTAATGCTGGCCATGTTGCTGCAAAGCCGTTGTAAAAACGTAGAGGTAGGTATGTTTGGCGATAAATGGAAAACCATTGTGGTGCCTCGTAACAACATCTTAGGTAACGTACAGGAGTTTTATCGCCGCGAGGGCGAGGTGGGTTATGCCACCAATGGCTACCTGGTTATCAAAGATATACTGGATCGTAAGGTACAAATGGACAAGGTGTTTCTATTTACCGATGCCCAGTTATGGAACAGCAATAACACTGCCGACCATATCCAAACCCTGTGGTTACGCTACAAGGCGGAGGTATCGCCAAACGCGAAACTCTACCTGTTCGACCTGAAAGGTTACGGACAAGCGCCATTGCAAATATTGCGCAATGACGTTTACCTGGTAGCCGGCTGGAGCGACAAAGTTTTTGAGGTGTTAGCTGGTTTGGAAAACGGAGGCTCGGCATTAGATGCCATCAATAACATAGAGTTATAAATCAGGTATGGGGAAGCTAACGCCCCATACTTTTAAAAGAAATTAAAAATAAGGATGCCGTAGACATGGGTTACTTCGGTCGCTGGTTAGGGGGAAATGGCATTGTAATGAAAATTACGATGTGGGTTCGAATCCTAAAGCAATTTCCCCACTCCTGTGTTGCCTGTTGCTCCTTGTAAACAAATTAAAAAGGTGTCGTAAATAAGTGTTACTTCGATTTCCAAAACTGAGGCCGCCGGTTCGAGTCCGGCCCTTGAAAAAGGTAGCTCAGACGGTTAGAGCGCAGCGAAAAACACACTTATTACCTGTTACCCTTTTTATAAAAGAGATTGAAAAAATAAGGATGCCGTAGAAACGGGATACTTCGCGCCATTGAGGGGGTGGGCAGTGTGGTTAAACATGCTGAGGGTTCGAGTCCCTAAGCGTTCCCCCGGCCCGCGTTCGCCTGTTGCTCCTTATAAAACATAAAAGAAGGTGTCGTAAATAAGTCTTACTTCGATTGGACGCTGGTGTTGGCGGTTCGAATCCGTCCCCGCAAGGGTAGCTCAACCGGATAGAGCACAGTGCAGATTGGCTTATTGCTTTTTACCCTTCTTTTTAAAAGAGATTGAAATATTAAGGTGCCGTAAATATGCGCTACTTCGTGTCGCCGGTTCAATCCCGGCCTTTGGAGCAATCCATTGTAGCTCAGTTGGTAGAGCAGTTAGCCTTTGGCTCTGCGCATATTGCCCATCGCCCTTAAGAAATAAAGGAGATGCCGTAGATCAGCGTTACTTCGCCTGTCACGCAAAAATCAAACGTTGGTTAATTGTTGCTCTTCTTTTAAAATCTAAAAGGTGCCGTAAACAGGTGTTACATCGGTTAGAACATCCGCCACAGGCGGAAGGACGTTGGTTCAAATCCAGCCAGTGATTAATTTCACAAATAGTTCAGTAAAAACACACCTGTTGCTTTTAGCCCTTTTTAAAACATAATGAAAGATGCCGTAGGCGGGTGATACTTCGCTGGTGAAACCGCGTAAGCGGTAGGGTTCGACTCCCATAAGACACCTGCCGATTGTTGCTCTTTCATTTATATTTTGTAACCTTATATTATTAATCATGACTGAAACTATCCTCCAAAAACTGCTCGAACTGGAGCAACTAGAAAATATAAAAATACTGTACGCCTGCGAATCGGGCAGCCGGGCCTGGGGCTTTGCCTCGCCTGATAGTGATTTTGATGTGCGTTTTATATATGCTCGACCAGTAAACGATTACCTGTGCATAACAGAACTAACCGATAATGTAGGATTACCTGTCAACGAAGTGTTGGATATAGGTGGTTGGGATATCAAAAAAGCACTAAAACTATTCCTTAAATCGAATAGCACACTGTACGAGTGGCTGCAATCGCCAATAGTGTACCAGGGAGATTCGCTCTTTGCTGATGATTTGCGTAAGCTGATGCCGGAATACTTTTCGTTACGCGCAGGCGCCAATCATTATCTGTCTATGGCGCACAATACGCTTCGCGATGATCTGCAAACCGAACAAGTAAAACTGAAGCGTTACTTTTATGCACTTCGCCCGGCATTGGCTTGCTTGTGGATAGTTGAGAAACAATCGGTACCACCTATGGAGTTTCAACATTTAAGGGTTATGATATCAGACAATAAAGTTCAAAACGCTATAGATGAACTGCTGGAAAGGAAAAAGATAGCTGATGAAAAAGCGTTGACAGCACCTGTCCCTCTACTTAACCAATGGCTGAGTAACACGCTTGACTGGTGCAAGGTGCGCATACCTGAACTTCCATCGGAAAAGAAATACCCGGATGAGTTGAATAATATCTTTAGAAAATATATCCAGCCATGACCTACGAGCAACTCAAACAACAAAAAGAACTGATCCTGCTGGATTGTATTAGCGGCAGTACCGCTTATAACCTGAACGTAGTCGGCTCCGACGTGGATAAGAAAGGGATATTCATTATGCCTCAACAGCAGCTATATGGTTTTGAACGGCAAGATCAGATAGCTAACAAAAGCAACGATGAGGTTTACTTTGAGATAGGCCGTTTTCTGGAATTATTGACAAAAAACAATCCTAACATACTGGAACTATTAACCACACCAAAAGAGCATGTGTTATTTCGCCACCCGTTAATGGATTTGATCAAACCGGAAGATTTCCTATCTAAACTTTGCCTGGATACATTCGCCGGATATGCGCAGACACAGATCAAGAAAGCCATGGGCCTAAATAAAAAAATTAATAAGCCGTTAGATTCCGAACATAAATCGGTATTGGATTTCTGCTTTGTGATCTATAACAATGGCAGCGTCCCGTTAGAGGAATGGTTAAAGGAGCATAGTTTCAATCAGGATGAATGTGGCTTGGTTAATCTCGATCATTTTAGGAATGTGTATTTACTATACCATCAAAAACAGTTAGCAGAAGGAAGATTTAAAGGGATAACTTCAGGACCCGATGCTGATGATGTACAGTTAAGTTCTGTCCCTAAAGGTTTAGAGAACATAGCTGTAATGAATTTTAACAAGGATAGTTATTCCATCTACTGCCGGGAATATAAAGAGTATTTGGAATGGGAAGAAAAACGAAATGAGCAGCGCTATCAAAGCACACTATCACATGGCAAAAGTTATGATGCAAAGAATATGATGCACACCTTCAGGCTTTTAAGCATGGCCGAAGAAATTGCGCTATATCAACAGGTTATAGTTAAGCGTGAAGACCGTGATTTCCTATTGAAGATTCGCAATGGCGAGTTTGAATTTAATGACCTTATGCAAATGGTTGAAGAAAAAATGGAACATATAAAAACGGCATATGAAAAATCTACATTGCGTGACAGGCCTGATATTCATATAGCTGAAAGCTTGCTAGTGCAGATACGCGACAGCTATTATGAAGCCTAAACATCATCAGGCGCACTTGACCGATAAGCCAAGTGCGCCTGTTTTAATTAAATATTAATTACCTACGCGTAAAAGATTTAAAACTGCTTCCTGCACCTCGTCTACTATCTTCCAATCTTTTTCCAAATAAATATCAGTCACCTTATGGCTCTGATCAACATGATTAAGAGCTAAAGCAACATCATCTTTACTTTTTCTGCAGGTATTTCGCGCAAGGTTACCAAAAGTATGGCGCGCTGCATAAAAAGTTAAATCTGGTATACCGGTTATTTTTGAAAGGTCACGCATGCCAAAACTCAAAGCCTTATTGAAGTTGTCAATAGATGAATATTGTTTAATAATTCTTTGGTGTTTTAAGAGCAAAGGCATTGCTTCTGGAGGTATTCTAACGCTAATAAAAGCGCTGTCTTTCCGCTTCATCCTTGTTTTTAGTCTTCTATATTCAATCCTATTATTCTGGATTTTATATTGAGAAGCAAACATGTCTGAGGCATTCATACCACATAGGTAAAACGAAAGCATAAATACATCACGCGTCATTTGTGACCTTTTAAGCTTTGGAGTGCAATCCCGAACAGTTAATATCTGTTCCAGTGTGATGTTTCGTTTTTTAGTTTCGGGACAATCTACAATTTGATAGTGATCAAACGGGTTAAATGGAATCGGTATAATTCCTAAATAGGGATTATTATAGTGTTTTTGAGCGGCTGAAAACAGTCCTTTAAGATCCCTTAGATAGTTGTGGATACCAGCGTCCGACACCCCGGAAGATTTAATCGTAATATCATTTCCGAACCGATCTTTCCTTACCATAATGCGCTCCCGTCTGAGAAAGCGTTCATACTTCTTTAGGGTATTCACATTTATTTCTTCAATTTCAACCTTTTCACTTCCGAAAAAATCAATCAAATTATAAAGCACAGTTCTGTAGTTTGAAGCGCTTTTATTTCTATTTGTTTGTTTTAAATTCTCGATGTGCATTTTGCAGAATGCGATAAAATCAACACCTTGATCCTTTTCAAGGAGATATTCTTTTAAATCTTCCACGTCAATAAAATTTAATTTTCGTCCCAGTTTACCTATCGATTCACGATAGTTATCCAGGCGATTGTTTAACATTCGATTAATTGTGGGGCTTTTAATTTTTAACTCTCTATCCAATAGCCTATCGGACACATAGTGTTCGGTGCTTATGTAAGTAGTGACTTTTTTGTGGGAGATACAGATTTTCACATTGTATGTTCCGTCTGCTTTTTTTTGATGCTTTAATATTTTTGAAGTTACAGTAGCCATAGTATTATTACGGCGCATAATAATTGTTCCCTCTTCTCAAACGAACCTAATTAAATAGCAGTAAAGTTTCGGCGATCAGCGTCTTGATCTAAACGGTCATTTTGACCTTTTTAGATGCGCTTTTACGGGAAGTTTGACAGAAAAAGTTGTAAAACTGTGTATATTGTAAATTCACAAAAAAGCTTCTCAAACAAAACGGCTACTTTCATACAGGCGCAAATCGGCGATTACTGCCTTGGTTTTAATAGTCAATTTTACCCCTTCAGTTGCACTTTTATGTGAAGTTTGACAGAAAAAGCTGTAAAACTATGCACATCATAAAATCGATACAAAAAAGCTGTCAAAAGAAAATAGTTACCCTTCCGCAGCCGGAAAAAGGAATTTTTATTAAATTAGTATTTCGTAAAAGAGCAAAAGACCATCTGATTAACAGTCAGAGGGTCGCTAATTTTAAAGCCAATAATAAAAAACTCATAATGAGTGACTTATTGACAGAATCATTAATTGTGACCTAATGATGATTTTGATCAAAAAAATCGAAAAATTTTCAAGGAAAATACAATAACGCAAGTTTTGTGAGTGAGTCTTTTGCTGTTTATTTTTTCATGAAAGAATTAAATCGTAGTGATGAAATTCAAATCGCATCATATTTTGGTACATATAAAACTAAGCCAACAGCCGCTCTAATTTATTTTTCCATTTCTCCCAGTCAGGCATTTCTCTGGTCTGCAGATCAATAAACTTTTGGGTATGATCGTGATGAACTAAATGGCATAATTCGTGGATTATAACATATTCAATACAATGGCGCGGTGCCTTTATCAACTCCGGGTTTAATATGATTTTACCTTTAGTGGTACAACTACCCCAACGGGTAGGCATATCTTGAATAAATAAGCCCGACGGCTCCTTATGGTGCTTCTTAAATCGCTCAACTAAAGGCTGAGAAATGGTGGCAAACTTTTCATTTGCCTTAAGCCTATACCATTGCTTTAACAATTCACCGGCCTTTGATTTTTCTTTAGTAATAACTTCGATAAAACTGCCTCTATGCACAACAGCATCTTTATCACCAATGGTAATTTGGAGGCGATATTGCCGGCCAAGGTATAGGTGGGTTTCACCACTAACATATCTACGTTCAGGCATTTTTGGCTGAAAGCTCAAAAAGAAACTCTGCTGCTTAATTATCCAGGCTGCTTTCTTTTTTACCTTTTCCAGTATCTTATCAATCGTTGAATCAATAGGAGCTTTAACTAACACCTCCATGTCAGGGGTAACTGTAATACCTAACGATTTCCTTTCCGAATAACTAAGATTAAATTGAATTTCTTTTGATCCAAATTGGATAGAATGGGTCATTATTTATACCTGATTTTAGCAACTTCAACAATCTGATCAGCAATGTTATCTATTTCATTAAAGCTGATTGCAATGTGGTATTTATCTCTTACCTCATCAATTAAATAGTCACCAATTAGGTGTACCATTTTCTTTTGTATATTAATGTTTGCAGGTGTGTTCCAATCTACTTTAATTAAGCCTTGAATAATAACATCAGCTTCAACTGCTATTTCCGCAGAAACACCGGTAATGATTTTTTCATCTTGAAGTTTACCTTTCAATCCTTCCAAGGTTATACCATAAAAAGCTTTAACAATATCTTTATCTTTAATGCTATCAGGAACATCAGCATCTGTTTTTGATAATACAGATTGCATGATGTCTTTCACCTTACTCAAATATTGAGATTCGCTAATACGGTGTTCATCGTAGGCCCTAATTGTATCTTTAAGCAGTTCAGAGAATTTCTTATAAAATGTAGGGTCTTCCTCCATTTTCTCACTGATATGCTTTGAAGTACGGGATGCAATTTTATCAGCTTTTGCGGCTTCTCCAAGTGTTTTTTCAACTTCCTGTTGAAATTTTTCCTTATCGAAAATATTAACCAACTCGGTAATTGTTCTTACTTCGTCAGTATGAATGTGGGTGTCTATAAGCTTCTGAATTTGACCTTCGTACTGTTTATAATCGATAGTATCAGAGTAACGTTGAACTACGGCTAACCGTAATTTCATAAAGAAAGCAAGGTCTTCTTTGTAGCGCTCAATTGTCTTTTCTTTAGTGTCCTTATGAAATTGTATAGATGAAAGGGCAAGTTTTAATATCCGCGCAAAGCTGGCAAGCTTGTCATAAAATATTACCCTAATAGCTTCATCCCTTAAAAGCTGCTGATAGGCTTCTGCATCTTTCTTATTGGTAATCGTTTTAAATATATCCCATAACTCGCTATGCTTTTGGGATAGCTTGCCTATTTCCTCGGTAATGTTAGTCAGCGTATTTTCAAGATCAGTTTCATCAAATTCTTCAAAACTGGAATACAATTCAAGTGCCTCGTCCAATGCACCCAATACACCATAATAATCTATAATATAGCCGTAGTCTTTGTCGGGGTAAATACGGTTTACCCTTGCAATGGCTTGCAGTAACGTGTGCCCTTGTAACTTGCGGGTTAAATAAAGTACAGTGTTTTGGGGCACATCAAAGCCGGTAAGTAACTTGTCAACTACTATAATTATCTCTGGGTCTTTTTGATTTTTAAACCGGCTGATGATGTTTTTATCATAACGCTTAGAGTTACCATGTTCATCCATCATCTTTTTCCAAAACGCCTTCACACGGTCGTTAGTTTCGCCATAGGCACTATCTTCTCCCTCTCTTTCATCAGGGGCGGACATCACCAACTCTGTGCTTACAATTCCTATTTCGTCTAAGAAGTTCTTATACTTAATTGCTGCAAATTTTGACTGTGTAACCAGTTGTCCTTTAAAGCCGGTACCTTGAAAATTATCTCTGTAATGTTGGCTTATATCCCAACAGATCGCATAAATCTTTTGCTCAGCAATATTTAATTGGTCGGCCCGGCTAAACTTCCGTTTCATGTCAGCCTTTTGGTATTCTGTCAATGGCTCTGAAACCAAGTTGAAAAAATTATCCAGTGGCTTTTCATTCACTTCTTGAAATGCGTGGCGTCCCTCATACAATAGTGGGACAACAGCCTTATCCTTTACGGCTTTGTCCACAGTATAATCATCAATAAGGTTTCCAAACTTACTTAACGTACTTTTATCTTTTTTGAACAAAGGTGTGCCTGTAAACGCTATAAAACATGCATTTGGCATGCTCTTTTGCATATCGGTATTAAATGTACCGTGTTGTGTTCTGTGGCCTTCGTCAACTAATACAAATATGTTATTGCTTTCTAAAACGAAGGGCATTTTTTTAACAGCAGTATCAAACTTGTTAATGATGGTTGTTATAACCGCCTTACTATCGCTCTGTAAAAGATCAACCAAACGCTGCCCGGTTGACGCATTTTCTACAAACATGCCGCACTTTCTAAATGTGCCTGTTATCTGCTCATCAAGATCGGTACGGTCGGTAACTAAAATAATTTTAGGGTTCAATATGCTTTTTTCTAAAGCTATCGCTTGTGCAAGCATTACCATTGTTAGTGATTTACCGCTGCCCTGTGTATGCCAAATTACGCCGCCCTTCCGTTTGCCTTCTTCTATTTTTGTTATTTGCTTCATCGCCTTTTTAATAGCGAAGAATTGCTGATAACGAGCCGTCTTTTTTTCACCGTCATCAAACAGGATAAAATTATAAGTGTAATCTAAAAGACGTTCAGGACTACATAATCCCAATAAATATTCATCCTGTACCGCAGGTAAAATTTCTTGTTTTTCAAGTGCGTCAAAATAATAGCGAACGTATTTAAAGCGATCACCAAACATCTTGTCTTTTTGGGCCGGGCTTAACGGGGTGTTGCGTAGTTCGACTAATTTATTTCTGTAAGCCTCTTTATCTTGTGGATTGCTAAATTTTTCTTCCCAATGGGCCCAAAACTTGTCCCGCGTCCCATTTGTTGCATATTTTCCTTCGTTGCAACTAATGGCTAATAAGGTTTGGGTGTACACGTATAAGTTACGTATGCCTTCTTCTTGCTGGCTGCGTAATTGTTGACTGATCGCTTGAGTTATCGGGTCTTTAATATCGGGACGTTTACATTCGATAATACATAACGGTATACCATTTACAAACAATACAATATCAGGCCGGTAGTGATCTTTAGTAGTGCTGCGCATCACACTATATTCTTCCGTAACATGGAACACGTTATTTTCAGGGTATTGCCAGTCAATATACTGCATAGTGAAGCTTTTTTTATCACCATCTACGCTTTGCTCAAATGTTTTACCTAAAGTGATCAGGTTATAAGCCGTTTCGCAGGCAGCGATATACCCTTCATTCATGGGCATATCTTTCATGGCCTGAATACCGTTTTCTATATTGGCATCAGTAAAATAGGTTGTGCGTGTAGAGCTAACACGCGGTGCGTTAATAACTTTAAGCTGATTGCGCAAAATGCCATCTAATAAAACGTTTGAGGTTTTATTCCCACGTAACCCCAATGCTTCAATAGGCGACAAATATGTATAGCCCAAATTCTGCAATAATTGTAAAGCAGGAATTTGACTAATATGATCTTCTACAAAGCTTGGTGTTTCCATAATTATTATTTCTTTCTCGCAACTGACATTACTGAATTTAATGAGCCGTCATGGCTATTGTCTTTGCGCCAATTAATGCCTGATTTTTTCTCTAACACGATCTCGTTTTTGTGATTTTTGTAAACCTTGTACTCTTTTCCGTCTGAATGTTGGATGAGGAGACTATCTCCATCCTCGAGGTAATTAGGACATTTTCGTTGTAATTGATGTATTTCTTTTAAAAATAAAGAGGCATTGGCAAATCGCTTATTATGGTCAATATGGGTTGCTGTTTTTAAAGTTTTTATGAATGATGTATCTAAATATTCAGGAAGAGTACTAACATCCAGTAATTTGCCTTTTGATATTTTATTACTTATCAAGTCATCAAAATGTTTTGCGCGATCTTCAGAGTTCCTAATCAGAGTATTCTGTTTTAATTCTTTACTTGTAAGGAATTTTTCTGTCTCATCGATTGGGAAATAGCCTCCAAGCAACTGAAACATCATTACTCCAACTTGATATATATCAGATTGGAAATAATATTCATTTCTTAAGACAGCTTCAGGAGGTAAATAAAGAAAAGTAGACTGGGAGGCAGTAGTACCTCCGTTTACGTTGTCGATTTTCTTAACTGTTCCTAAATCAGCAATAATAGGTTGATGGCTACTTAAATCAAGGAGAATATTACCAAGCTTTAAGTCTCTATGAACTATTTTATGAATAGAGTGTAACTCCGTAAGCCCTTTTAAAATACCTTCCATAATGTTCAACACCTCGTGGGTTGAAAATCTTTTGTTGCTTAATATGAATTGTAAGTCCTCTCCTGATATTTTAGGTGTGACAAAATATGCGTAGTGGGGATGGAGAAACCTTAAATCGAATATTTTTAAAATGTTAGGATGATCTATGCCTTTTAAAATAACTGCTTCTTCAATTGAATCATAGCCGGCTTGAGCCATATAGAACTTGTAAACGACTTCATCTCCTAACTTTATTCTCGTTCCAAAATAAACTTCTCCATTTCGGCCTCGGCGAACGTGCCTATCAAATAAGACGTGTTGATCGCGTTCTATAAACTGACTTATTGCAGCAACCGGTTTGTCTTCTATTAGTGATGATGTTTTCATTTGTTACTGACAAATTAAGTAATATGCCACGTCGAAAGCATCACTTTGGTATACGTGTTTCGGCTTGATGGTAACAACATTTTTTTTGTAATAAGCTGTTGTCGTTTGTGGCCAAACAAATTCAATATCCAACTTATCATACAATTGAATAATACCTTCCAATTTGAAGGAAATTGGTGAAGGTGCTCTGTCTCCTTTACCTTTCGCATTTCTTGCAACTATTCCTATTCTCTTAGCAGACACAGAATCAAAAGTGGTATTAATTTGATCTCTAAATTGTTTTACTTGATTATTGATAGAAGCATCGTCAATCTTGAATTTTGATGATTCATTTGTTTGAAATATATTACCATTTATATCTTTATCAAGAACTACCACTATAGCTTCTGCTCCTTTAATTTGTATACCAATTGCTTTCATGTTTAGGTGGGTTTAATTAGTTAATCTATTTTTAATCTCTTTTTACCTGTTAACAATAACTGCATCATCGCTTTCTTTTGATCCTTGAGTTTGTCTGCCTTATTTTTAAGCAATTGAATTTCCACATCTGCGGCTTGCAATACATTAGCAATCGCGCTTTGTTCTTCGTATGTAGGTACACTAACTTTGATAGATGCAAAATCCTTAAACTTACAATTCAACGTATCATTAACTAAGCCTTGAGAATTGCGGAAAAATTTGTGTATTAGCGTGTCTGTTTTAAACATGTATGAAAAATACAGTGCATTAGTACCCGATTTTGGAGTTAATACTGTATATGCTGGACTGATAATGCCTTCTAAACTTGACAAGGCGCTTCTTCCCTGCCACATTCGCATAGTATTATAGCCAATATCCCCTTTGCAAATGCGTCGATATTTTGATTTGTTTTCATTTGAAGTATCTATTTTAGTAGATTCCGTTTGAGGGTAAATGCCATTAGAACCAATAGAGAGGAGAGGTAACTTTTCAAAACCTATCTCATTCCTTTCCTTAAATAAATCACCTAAGTGCACAATAGACCATGCTTGTGTAAATCCTTTTAATCTCTTTTTGCCTGTAAGTAGTTGTTGTTTTACCGCTTTTTTTTGCAATTCTTTTTTTTCAATCAATTGAGTATTGAGGTTGCAGATCTCATCCATGAGATTAAGAGCCGCTGCAATCTTAGTTTGTTCTGTTAATGGTGGTTTGAGGATTGATAAGGAATTTAAAAATTCAACATTGATATTCTTCTGTGCACCTGGAGCAATATATTCTAATCTTTGTCGTATGTGTTGTAAAAAATAATTTAAAAACTCTCTATCAACACTTTGTTCACATATAATTCCAACAAGGCTATCCGGACAGGCCATATCAATATCTATAATAGCACAATGACCAATATTAGATGCAATAGTCATTAGGATAGTTCCTTTAGGAAATAATAAACTGACTTTTAAACCTTCTTCATTTAAAGTTTGGTTATAGGTAGAAATATGACCATTTGATAATGAAACATCACTCGTTTGTACGAATGGGATTCTCCCACCATAAAATCGTGGGTCATTTCTGGGTCGCGGCGAAAATCTTCCCCGTTTTATTTTCGCGATTGCGCATAATTCTTTCACGTCCCATTCTTGAGGAATATGTCCAAATGGCGAATGTTTATATCCTTTTGGTATTAAATTCATATTAGTTCATTAACTCTTTTAAATATCCATTCACTTCACCCTGAATTACTTTAAGATCATTCTCAAGTTTTTCAATTTCACGTTGTATAACAGTTATATCAATTTGTTTCTCCTCTTCAAAAGTGTCTACATAACGTGGAATATTTAAGTTAAAATCATTTTCAGAAATTTCTACAGGTGTTGCTACGTAACTAAACTTATTTTCAACCACACCAGGTTGTAGTTTTCCCGCGTTATGATCTCGATACGTATTAACTATATGATCTATATCTTTTGGTCTTAATATATTTTGATTGGTCCCGGGTAGATAATCTTGGCTTGCATCAACAAATAGCACGTTTTTATTTGCACCTTTTGCTCTATTAAAAATCAATATTGCTGCTGGTATACCAGTGCCAAAAAACAAGTTAGATGGAAGTCCAATTACGGCCTCCAGTAAATTCTCTTCAATTGTCTTTTGCCTTATTTTCCCTTCACTGCTACCCCTAAACAAAACGCCGTGTGGAACTACAACTCCCACTTTGCCGCTATCCTGATATGTGGTTTCAATCATGTGACTAATAAAAGCCCAATCCCCTTTGCCTTTTGGTGGTATACCACGCCAAAAACGATTATATTGGTCGGTTTCTGGGTCAAAGCTGTTCGCTGTTTTGTTTTCTTCTTTATCATCAACCTTGCCCCATTTATCTAAACTAAAAGGTGGATTTGCCACCACTGTATCAAATTTCATCAATGCATCTCCTTCTTTCAGTTTTGGATTACGAATAGTATCCCCCCAGCGTATAGTAGCATTATCAAATCCATGCAAAAACATATTCATTACGGCCAAGGCCCAGGTACTACCATTGGCCTCTTGTCCGTATAATGAAAAATTAGGTGAACCAACTTCTTTACCAGCCTTAATTAATAATGATGCTGACCCGCAGGTGGGGTCACATATACGAGCACCTGGCTTTGATTTGGTTAGCTTTGCTAATAAAGTAGATACTTCGCCCGGAGTATAAAATTCTCCCGCCTTCTTGCCGGCATCGCTTGCAAAAGCGGCTATCAAATATTCGTAAGCATTGCCTATAACATCGTTACCCTCCAAGTGTGATGGAGTAAGGTCTATTTTGTTAAAGTCAATAAGCAGGTTAGTTATGCGAGTTTTCTTGTCTTTGCTGTCACCCAAGTTACTGCTGTTAAATGTGATGTTACGAAATATCCCGCTACCATCTTCACTACTTAACTTGTCACGATTAGCTTCTTCCAGATCAGTTAATGCTATGTCTATCAACTCTCCGTTATTGGCGGCATTACGCTGCTCATACAAATAATCGAAGGTACTTGTTAGTGGAATATTAAAACGCTCAGCCTTCATTGCCCTATCGGCACGTTCAGTATCGCCATTGTATTTTTTTAGATATTCTTGGTAATGATCTTTATTAACATCACTTACATATTTAAGGAACAACATAGTGAGTATGTAGTCTTTGTACTGGCTTGGGTCAATAATGCCGCGAAATGTATCGCATGCTTTCCAAACCATTTGATTAATGTCTTTCTGGGTTACCACCTTGCTCATATTATTGTTTAATTGAATTTAAAAGTTGTTGTTGTATATAATTATCCCGTAAAATGGTTAATTGCTGCCGTATCTGTTTTTCCCTGATCCTTAGTTTGCTTAAATTTAAAATCGTCCGTTGTTTTTCAATATCAGGAACAGATAATTCCATTTCTTCTATAGCGCTAATACTTATAGATGGTATCCCCGAACCTTTAGCTTTGTCTTTAAAAAAAAGCTGTGTTTGAGAGTGATTTAAATACCATACTAAAAAATCAGGTAATACTGTTGTTTGATCTTTCAGCCGGATAACAATAAATGTTGAAGATGCAACCGCTTTAACCCTGCCTTTATAGGATACCGCGAAATTGTTACTCCCCTTAACGGCTAACAATATATCTCCTGTTTTTAGTAAGTGTTTTTCAATTTTCCCTTCAAGTCTTAAATCCGGCTTTACTGAAAAATCAAACTCGCCATCACTATTAAAATGCTTAGCTTGCACATAATATACTTCTCCATCCAAATCGGGCTTTGTATAAATCCCGGATGAGAGGTGTGCTATATCTTTTAATGTTT
Source organism: Bacteroidota bacterium (assembly GCA_013286325.1). Classification (GTDB taxonomy): domain Bacteria; phylum Bacteroidota; class Bacteroidia; order Sphingobacteriales; family Sphingobacteriaceae; genus Mucilaginibacter. The sequence continues at coordinate 19,971 of JABDFZ010000042.1, forward strand.
TTTTCAAAATTATCTAAGTAATCAATCTACTACACAACAAAGATACTATATAACATATTGCATTAGCAAATAAATAATTAAGTACTCCGTCTACAAATTTGAATAAAGTGATTCATAAACAGCTTAAAACATATTTAACTTACATAAAATCAATTATTTACATACTAAATTAAAAAATAAGCATTTTGGCAATTTTTAATAATTAATCCTTTTAATATAAAATTACACTTAAATGCAATTAGTTAAGCAATCCCACCACCTTCTCCTGCACCTCATCTACTATCCTCCAATCTTTAGCTATATAAATATCCGTAGTCCTATGTCCTTCATCAATATGATTTAGGGCTAATGCTACATCATCTTTACTCATCCGGCAATTATTGCGTGCTGTGTTAGCGAAGGTGTGTCGGGCCCAGTAAAATGTTATTTCCGGTATTTCTGTTAACTCACGTAACTTGATCATACCTGAACTTAACGCGGCGTCTAGTCCTTCGTAGAATTTGTACATCCTGGGAAGTTTTTCAATATATTTCTTTAATAAAGGCTTTGCTTCATCAATTAGCTTAATGCTAATAAATGCATTATCTCTTCTTCTGCCTTTGGTCTTGGCTCTGTTATATTCAATGCGCCCATCCTTTATATCTTTTTTTTTAAGATTATAAAAGTCTACTGCATTCATGCCGCATAAATAAAACGACAACATAAAAAGATCTCTGGCCATTTCTGCCCGGCTTCCTTTCTTTGGTTCGCAATCCCTTATTATCTTAACCTGCTCTATGGTAATGTTGCGTTTTTTAGTTAATGGAGATGATCCGACCTTGTATTTCTTGAATGGATAGTGTTTGATTTTATATAGCCCTAGATCTTCGTTGTTGTAAAAAGAGCAGGCCGCATTAATAAAGTCCGCAAATCACGCATATGGTTGTGAAGGCCGCTATCTGATAGGCCTTTTTCTTTAGTTTTTACCAACTTTCCAAGCTGATTATATCGTTTTATAACCCTTTCACCCCGCAGGTATCGTTCGTATGCAAACAGCATGTTAGAGTGTATGTCATTAATTGAAACATATTCTCTTTTTAAATAATCTACAAGGCTATTTTTTACAGTTCTGAACGACCTCGAATAAGGTTCTCTGCCTTCGCGTATCAATTGGCGGATATAATCTTCAGCGAATTTGATAAAATTGATATCCTCATTCTTGTTTCTTAAATAATCTACCAGAGTTTCGCATGTGAAATGCTCAAGTTTGAAATTTAATAGACTAATTGCCTGCCGATAATCATCAAGTGTCTGATTGATGATTTTATTTAAAATCGGGTCTTTAATTTTAAGGTCCCGATCCAATTGCCTTTGAGATACCCAATGACAAGTTTCCAAGTACCTGCGTACTTTCCTGTGCGAAACAACAATTTTTACATTGTAAGTTCCGTCTTTTTTTTGATGGTGCGAGAACACCCTGGCGCTAACTGTTGCCATAATTTACGTTTTTGCTCGCAAGGGGTTGTTACACTTTGTAGCAACTTTGCGTTAAGTTTGACAAAAAAACCTGTAAATCCCATCACCCGTGCGAATGCCGGTGAAGTGTTGCAGCTAGGTCAAAATACTGCTTATAGAAGCGAAAAAAGCCGTTTTTCTTGCGAAGAAACGGCTTTTTTAAAATTTGTGCGCCCACCTGGGCTCGAACCAGGGACCAAAAGATTATGAGTCTTCTACTCTAACCAACTGAGCTATAGGCGCGGAGGTTTGCAGATATTTTTCTGAGCTGCAAAGGTAAAAAAAAGTTGATTAGATTAAAATGAAATATTTCAAAATATAGATTTATTTCATTTTTTATTGGATCAATTTTCAATAGATTTTAAATGAATGGATATGCTATTTCCCTTTTCTCTGGATCATTACTTTAACCGTCCGGTAAATAATATCCAAGTCGGAGTTTAATGTAATATTTTGCAGATAAAGCATATCATATCTCACACGTTCACGCATTTGATCAACATTCTCTGCGTAACCATAATGTACTTGTCCGATTGAGGTAAGTCCGGGTTTTAGACGAAGCAGTTTTTTGTAATTTGGAGTCTGTTCTACTATTTTTTCAATAAAATGTTGTCTTTCAGGACGTGGCCCTACTACCGACATTTCGCCTTTTAATACATTCCAGAATTGAGGTAGTTCGTCTAACCGGGTCTTTCTCATTATCAAGCCCCATTTTGTAATGCGGGGATCGTTGTCTTTTGAAAGTTGTGGACCAAACTTCTCAGCATTAATAAACATACTCCTGAATTTGTATATGTGAAATGGCTTCCCGTTTCTTCCTATTCTTTCCTGTCTGAAAAAGGCCGGACCTTTGGAGGTTAGTTTGGTTACCAGGTATAGCAAAATAAAAATCGGTACCCCTGAAACCATCACCAGCGATGCAAATACAATATCAAAACTGCGTTTCAAAAACCTTATTTTAAGGCTTATTTCAGGGTGAGATGTTATATGTAATACAGGCAGGTTGTCATAATTAACTAATTGAGCATAATTGTTACTCAATATTAAATCAGAGACTACTTTTATTTTGATGAAATTCTCATCGCCCACCCGTATCAGGCGTTTTAATAGCTCTGTATTCATTTGCTTATAACAGATGAATATCTCATCGGGCTTTTTACTTAAAATGTTATCAATCAGAATTTCTTCATTAGTTAAGCTTATTTCATCTTCCGAAATAAAATCAGCCAGATCATACCCATATTCCGGGTGCTGTGAAAATGATTTTACCAACCTGGCTGAAATATTTTCGTCGCCAATAATTAAAATCTGCCGGTGATTGTATCCTTTCTTTCTATAATAATCCAGTGCGAAAAATAGTAAAGACCTTTGCACCACGATTAACAAGAAGAATAAAGAATAACTGATTATTACTCCCGATCTGGATATATCATATATTTTCAGGAAATATATAATGCTGAAAATCAGTAGTAAATGATAAATTAAAGTAAGTAGAAATGCGTTTATGTTTTCCCGTAAAACTAAGGGGCGCTTTATTACATAGCTTTTAGAAACTAAGGAAACAATTATCCAAGAGAAATTTACCAGCAGCAAAAAAATCGCCGATGCATTTTGTAATTTATAGGTATTGAATATTAATAAATGTGAATTTATTAGGGCTACGTTGAGCAATAATAAGTCAAAAATAAATACAATATTGGGCAGATGTTTAGAGTAACGTGCAGACATAGTAATTTGCTACAAAAGTATAAAAAAACGGACACGTAAATTGAAAAATATCCATTAATTTAATTTTATAGTTGTCAAATTTTAAACCAAAGTGACAATTTGTTGAAAAAAATATATTTTTTTAAAGCGTTTTGAATTAAAATTGAAATAAAAAATCAACGATAACTACTTAACTTTCAAGATAATAGACATTGTATTTGTGAAATATTTTTTTCACTGAGAAAATAATTGCATTATCCATTGTGAATATTAATTTGTCCATTAAAGTAAACAGTGATTGATTTTTTGGACTAGCCTCTACAGATGAAATTAGCGATTAAAACACCGTTTTATTAAACATTATTACTAACATCCGCTAAATATGCGCTGAATTTTTGTTTGAACTGTTGGAGTGAAAACTTAGAAGCATGCGTTGCTATATCCCTGTGATTGAAGTTATGAATATTTTGTTCGAACTGAGTAACTGCATCAATTATTGCCTGCGGGTTTTGTTCATAAAAGAATATACCTGTTTTATTATTAATTACTGTTTCTAAACTGCCACCTTTGCCATAAGCAATTACCGGAGTGCCAGATGCCTGAGCCTCTACAGGAATAATACCAAAATCTTCCTCGGCAGCAAATACAAAGGCTTTAGCCCTAGATAAATAATCTTTTAGAACAGTAAAAGGCTGGTAACCCAGCAAATGCACATTGGCCGTAGCTATTTTTTTTATTTTTCTAAAATCGGGTCCATCACCTATTATGTACAATTCTTTATCAGGCATTGCTGCAAATGCAGCCACAATGAGGTCTATTTTTTTATATGGTACAAATCTCGAACAAGTAAAGTAATAATTATCCCGAACTTCAGATAGTTCAAAATCATCAACTGCTACATTTGGATAAATAGTAACGCTTTCGCGATTGTAAACCTTTTTTATCCTTTTACCTATATAATTCGAGTTTGAAATAAAATAGTCAACCCGGTTGATGCTGTTAATATCCCATTGGCGGATACGATGTAGTACCAACTTGGCAAACATTCCTTTAATTCCTCTATCAAGCCCAGACTCTTTTATATATTGATGGTAAAGGTCCCAGGCATAGCGCATAGGGGAGTGGCAATAGCAAACATGCACCTGACCAGAGTGTGTTAAAACGCCCTTTGCAACAGCATGAGAAGAAGAAATTATGAGATCATAGGATGTCAGATCGAACTGTTCAATTGCTATAGGGAAAAACGGGAGATAATTCCGGTATTTAGTTTTTGCAAATGGAAGGTTTTGTATAAATGATGTTGTTACCTTACGTTGCTCTAAGCCCATTGTTTTAATGGTTTCATCGCGGGCAACCAAAGTAAATATATCAGCCTGTGGATATAAAGAAGCAATCTCTTTAAAAACGTTCTCTGAGCCTCCTATTACGGTGAGCCACTCGTGCACTAATGCTACTTTCATAGTTATATAATTACCTGGTTAAAAAGTTCAATGTGTTTATTGGCTGATTTCTCCCAATCAAACAATTTTATCCTTTCTTTGCCTTTTATCTTAAGCTCAGTCATCAATAATTTGTTCGTCAGTACTTTAGTTATTTTATTGCTAATATCAACTTCATCAAGCGGATTAAAATAAATAGCGGCATCTGCACATACTTCAGGCAAACTATTTGCATTGGAAACCAATACAGGGCAATTGTTTAACATAGCTTCTAACGGTGGTAATCCAAATCCTTCGTATATTGAGGGGAAAACAAATATTGACGCATTTGCATATACTGT
>JABDFZ010000043.1 GCA_013286325.1 Bacteroidota bacterium
GAAAAAGTGACTGCTAACTGGTATATAGGTGCCGTCACCAACGAAAACAGCCGCAGTGCAATTGTTCCCCTTGACTTTTTAGATAAAGGAAAAAAATATGTGGCTACGATTTATGCCGATGCCGCTGATGCCGACTGGAAAAATAACCCGGAGGCTTATAAGATCAGCAGCTTTATAGTGAATTCAGGAACAAAACTCAATCTTAAACTGGCAAATGGGGGTGGAGCTGCTGTAAGCATTAAACAGTTTACAGATAATGACAAAGGGCTTAAAGCATATAAGTGATAACAAACCAGCTAAAGTCTATTTAAAGTAGAAAACCAATATACTATAATGTACAAAAGCCTTTTAATCGTTTTAGTTTTTACAACCGTTGCCTGCAGTAAAGGAAGTTCTTCTACCAATCCGGTAAAAACGTATACTCAGCCGGGCCAAATACCTGATACAACAATAGTAACAGGCGCCAAAATGGTAACAAAAACTAATAAACAAAAAGTTTATGTACATTATATGCCCTGGTTTGAAAACCCAGCCACATCAGGCTCAGGGAAATGGGGCCAGCACTGGACAATGGCTAATGAAAACCCTGACATTATTCAATCCAATGGTCGCAGGCAAATAGCCTCTTATTTTTACCCGATGATAGGCCCTTATGCCAGCTCGGACAGAGATGTGATTGACTATCACCTGCTGTTAATGAAGTATGCAGGCATTGATGGTGTGATAGTGGATTGGTACGGGATACATAACGTTAACGACTATCCACTTAACAAACGTAACACCGACTCATTATTTAACCGTATTCCTAATTCCGGGTTACAGTTTGCAATTTGTTACGAAGATGCCCAGCTTGCACAAGTAAAAGCTAAAGCAGGTATTGATACAGTAACAGCTGCAAAAGAAGACTTTAACTATTTGCAAACGGCCTATTTCGGTAACAACGTTTATGTAAAAGTAAATAATCAGCCGCTTTTGCTTTGTTTTGGCCCGCAAGGAATGAAAACATCGACGGATTGGCAACAGGCATTCTCGGGCCTTTCGGTAAAGCCTTGCTTACTGCCTCTTGAATATCAGGGAAATGTTGTCGGCAGTTCGACAAGTGGTGAGTTTGCCTGGGTTGAATCTACAGATTTAACAAACTTGCAAGGCTTCTATCAAAATCGTGCACCAGGCTTAGCGACCTTTTTTGCAGGAGCCTACCCGGGATTTAAAGATTTTTATAAACCAGGCGGCTGGGGAAATACCTTATTTGTAATAGATCATAATGGTACGGCATCGTTACAAAATTCACTTAATCTTGCCAAAAGCAGCGGCTCAAATTACGTACAGCTTATCACCTGGAATGATTATGGCGAGGGGACAATGATAGAGCCTACGCTCGACTTTAACTTCACCTTTTTACAAACCATCCAACAATATACAGGTGTAACCTATACTGATACAGAGCTTAAGCTAATTTATAAATGGTATACGCTGAGGAAAAAGTATGCAGGAAACAATACTGTAGAAGCTCAACTTACGCTGGCATACAATTATTTGGTTGCGTTGGACGTAGCAAAAGCCACTGTAATAATTGGCGCAATAAATTAATAAAGTAGTATAGGATACACTTAATTGTACATTTAAGTTATTTTTATGTGAAATTAACCTAAATGCCGATTATGAAGCTTGTTAACTTACGCCCTGTTATTTATACAAAACAGGTAAAGTATACTGTTGAATACTATAAAGAGATATTAGGGTTCACCTGTAACGGGCACACAAAGGATTGGAGCCAGGCGTCTTTATCGCGCGATGGGGCTGAGATAATGGTGTCCTATCCAACCGCACATGTTCCTTTTGATTATAAGCCGCAATTTACAGGTTCGCTATATATTACCGTTGATAATGTAGATGAGTTATGGAATGAGTTATGGGATAGAACTTTAAATTGTTACGAGTTGCAAACTTTTGATTATGGAATGCGTGAATTTGCTATTTATGATAACAATGGTTATTTAATTCAATTTGGACAACCTGTATAATTATGCCAGCTTCATGCCGTCCGTCAACTGGTCGAATCGGCACCCCACAAGATATTCCTGCTTGCATAGTGTATGCTTAGCATTTGGGCGTTGAAACAAGTTATCGATGATAAGTTTCAACGCTGTCAGATTTACGAAGTTTTTAAGACTCCATAAATATTTATACCCCGTCATTTCTCCTTCAGATTTCCCCGGGAGTTAATATCTCAACACATTTTTTAAGAGCCCTGATTTATTTTCACCTTAATATTTTGAAAGAAAATATAAGTTTTTAAATTTGCGTAATTGATTACGTAATTTACTACTGTTATGAATTTCTACGATAAAATTGGCAAAATGGCAATTGGGAGCAGGCTCCGCAGGTTAAGCGAGTTACTTACTGACCAGGCTGCACAGGTTTATGCCCTTTATGGGGTTGAATTACAACCAAAATGGTTCCCGGTTTATTATGCACTTGCTTCAGGGGAGGAAAAATCTATTACACAGATCGCTTTGGAGATTGGTCATTCACATCCGTCAGTAAGCACAATTGTTAAGGAAATGATTAAGAAGGATGTGATTATAGCAAGTTCAGCCAAAGGCGATGGGCGGAAAAACTTTGTTCGTTTAACAGACAAGGGATTAAGCATCACCGAAAAAATACAGCTGCAATATACCGACGTAAATGCTGCCGTTGAAAACGCAATTCAGCAAACTCAATATAATATATGGAAAGCAATAGAAGAATGGGAGTTTTTGTTAGAACAAAAAAGTCTGTATAAAAGGGTTGAAGATGAGAAGAAACTACGCGAAAGTAAAGATGTGCAAATAGTTGACTATAAAACTGAATATAAAGAAGCATTTAAACAGCTTAATGAGGAATGGATAACTGCAAATTTCAAAATGGAGGAGTCTGATCATAAGTCTCTTGATCATCCTGATGAATCCATTCTGGATAAAGGCGGCTACATATTAATAGCCATGTATCAGGATAAGCCGGTTGGTACCTGTGCCTTAATAAAGATGGAGAATGGTACTTACGAGCTATCCAAACTGGCGGTTTCACCGAGACAAAAGGGGAAAGGTATAGGTTGGCTTTTGGGGAAAGCAATTGTTGAAAAAGCGCGTGAAGTGGGGGCTAAGAAACTTTACCTTGGAAGCAACACGACACTTAAGCCTGCCTTGAACCTGTATCATAAATTGGGTTTTAAAAGAGTCTATGGGATCGAATCTCCTTATGAACGGTGTAACATACACATGGAAATGCCACTATAAAATCAACACATAATGCATGAGAATAAAATAGCCATCATTGTTCGTGATGATTTAATGAATTGGCAAAAACTGAATGTTACCGCTTTTTTAGCAAGCGCTGTAGCCATTGAATTTCCTGAGCTGCATGGCAGGCATCTGGTAACGGCATCCGGAAAAACTTATCTACCGTTTATAAAACAACCCGTGCTAGTTTATAAAGCAGATGATTTAAACCAAATGCAACGTGTGTTTAAAAGAGCAAAGGAAAGAGAATTAAATATTGGTATTTATTCTGCCCCGTTGTTTGAAACAATGACAGAACAAGATAATTTAGATGCAACAGCAAAATATACTGATGATGAACAAGACCTGGTTGGCTTGATTATTTATGGCGAGAGTAAAAGGGTAAATAAAGCAATTGATGGGTTAAAGTTTCACGACTGATCATTGCTTCCGTTGCGCTTTTTCCCAAATAGAGCTTTGTTTTTTGGTGAAATACCGGATAATCCCCATTAATACCGCGTAATTCATCACACAAAAGTAGTAGGGTACAAATAGCGCCTTAATGCGGATATGCCGCTTTTCCATTATATAACCAATGAAGGCAAGCAGATAGAATAGAATTTGTGCTGCAAAGATGCTATTATACAGAAAATTATTTGGTAAAAACGCATTCAGTATAAATACCAGGATAAGCAGGAAGGGTGTAACTGTCCACCGCAATACCCGGTGACTAATGTATTGAAAAGAGAGTACAGGATATTTAAACGGATTGAATAAGCTTTTTAACCTTAGTATGGACTGCATACCACCGGCAGCAATCCTGATCTTCCTTTTTAATTCTTCCGATACATTTTCTGATGCTGTTTCAAGTGCATAAGCTTCAGGTTCGTAAACAATACGGTAACCTTTTGCAGCAATAAGCATAGAGATCATAAAATCGTCTAAAACAGTATCATTAGGTACATCCTGGTAAAGCGAACGCCTTACACTAAATAACTCACCAGCTGCACCGACTACCGAGTATAACTCAGAATCCCATTTTTTTAATGCCGATTCATATTTCCAATAAAATCCTTCACCTGCGGCGCTTGCATCAGCACTTTCGTCAATCTGGACCCGTTTTTCACCAGCTACTGCGCCAACTGTTTTATCAGTGTAATGTCTGCAAATATTTATAATGGCATTGGCATTTAAAAAAGTATTGGCATCTGTAAAAACTGCAATTTCTGTATCTACATGCTCCATAGCCCGGTGAACCGCTGCAATTTTTCCTGCACGCTGTGGTTGGTGTAATAGCTGAACTTCAGGATGATTGCTGATTATATCAGGTGTTTTATCCGATGAGCCATCTGTAATGAATAGCAGTGTTAATTTGCCTGCTGGGTAATTCAACTTTAAGCAATTAGCAATTTTGTCTTCAATAAATAACTCCTCATTATAAGCTGCTATAACTAATGTACATGCGGGTAATAGTTCATAATCAGCCCGGGGAATTATTGGCCTTCCTTTTAGCGCTCTTTTAATCCTGATCAAAAAATATAGGAAAATACCATAACCGATAAAGGTGTAAAAAACAACAAAAAAGGCTCAACCAAAATATGATCTTCATTTAATTGAATTAACAGGATATCCTAAATTTTTACTGTTTTTGTTGTGGCTAATATTCCACCAAACAGCTTTTAAAAGCATGGGTATAAAATTGTAATTCTTATCTTTTATGTAAGCTAATATATTCCGGGGTACAACAAGTAATATAAAGTAAGGATAAAAAACCATCTTTTTAAAAAAAGGAGCATTCCGGCGGATAAAAAGAATGCGGTTCCGGTTCATAAAATATTATTTAAGCTTACTTTTTTTTCCAACTGAGACAGATTCCTTGTGGTAAATTACCGCATCGGTACAAACCCATGCATCATAGCCTGCCCGTTTAATATGCTCACACCAATCAACCTCTTCGTAATATAAAAAGAAATTTTCACTCATTAGCCCGGCTTTATTAATAGCCTCTTTTCTTATCATCATTGCAGCGCCATGGCAATAAGCAGTAGGTGCTGTAATGTGATCGTATTGTCCCGTGTCTTTTTCCCGTAAACCAATACAACTATTGCGGCAGGTGTAATAATTCATAGGTGTATAACCTGCGTACTGAATTAAACCTTTATCGGTAAAATAGTTTATTTTGGGAGAAATCATTCCTGTAGACGGGTTAGCATCCATCACCTCTACTAATTTTTCAACCAATCATGTGGTAAACTCGGTGTCATTATTAACCAAAAAAAGATAGTCTCCGCTGGCTGCCTTTATACCAAGGTTATTACCGCCAGCAAAACCAAGGTTTTGTTCGGAGCGAATAAATTTTACATGAGGATAATTTGCCTGCCACTCAATAGACCCTATCTTACTGCCATTATCAACTACAATTATTTCGAGGTTTTTATAGGTGTTGGGAATTGATCGTAATAACTCCTCAGTAACTTTTGGCTGATTGAAATTTACAGTAATGATAGATACCTGTTTCATTATTCCGGCTTACAGGACTTTATTGATTTGAAACCCTGTCAAGGCATTTTTGTAATACAATGGCAAATTCCTTATCATTTGGAGGGGCAAATATGGTATTATGCTCCCCCGGTATTTCATGAACATTAACGCCTTTTAGGGCAAATTTTTTCCAGCCCATAAATTCGTAATCGTCCATGTAAAATGTTCTTTTTTTTGGCTTTGAACAGATCAACAGTAATATCCATTGGCTTTTGAAAGTAATTATGCTGTGCTTTAGCGCTTGCTTCATCAATTTCGTTATCATAAGCAAAAAAGCCCTTCTGTTTCTCGCTATTGCCCCTTAATTTCCAATAAGCCCGTATTATTCTACGTTTTACCAGTTCGTTTTTATATTCAAAGGTTCTTTTCGGGTCTTCGGCTAATAAAACAAAACTGTTAAGTACCTTCATAATAAATAACCTGATCCTGTTAAAAGTTCTTTTTACAGGAGGATCGTATGCGTCGGTCTGCTTGGCATAAGTATCAAATACAGCAAGCATCTTTACTTCTTTACCTGCTTCCATTAACTGGTGAGCCATTTCGTAGGCAATTGTTCCACCTAAGGAATACCCTGCCAAAGCATATGGGCCTGTTGGGTTTTGGACCACAATTTCTGCAATATAATTGGCGGCAATTTCTTCCATTACATCCAATGGCTCATCTACCCCGTTAAGTCCTTTTGCCTGTAACCCATAAACCGGCTGCTCGGCATCCATATTCATGGCTAAAGCATTAAACAGCAATACGTTCAGGCCAGCTCCATGAACTATATAGATAGGCATTTTGGAGCCCTTCGGCTTTATAGGTACAAGTGACTCCCAGGTAATTGATTTTGAGTCAACATTCAACCTTACAGCCAATCGTTCAATTGTAGAATGTTCAAAAAGCGTAGCAAGTGGCAAACGTTTCCCTGTAAGTTTTTCGATCCGCGCCATTATCTGAACCGCTACCAGTGAGCGCCCGCCCAAAGCAAAAAAGTTGTCAATAACGCTAACCTTTTCAAGCCCCATTAATTCCTGCCATATTTCGGCAAGTTGTTGTTCTACATCTGTGCGGGGTGCAATATATTCGCCAAGTCGGTTTATTAAATTATAGTCAGGCTTTGGTAGCGATTTACGATCTGTTTTTCCGTTCGGCGTAATTGGAATGGATGGCATTAAAACAAAATCGTCAGGTACCATATACTCTGGTAATACAGCCAATAATGCCTGTTGCCAGTTATTGATCTGTGTTCTAAGATCGATCTGTGAGTTTTCAGCTGCCAAAACAATATACCCAACAAGGCGCGGATCACCAGGTGTGTCTTCCCGTGCTATAACTACTGCTTCTTTTATATCGTCTTGTTTAACCAGGGCGTGTTCTATCTCCTCCAGCTCAATACGATAACCTCGAACCTTTACCTGATGGTCAATGCGTCCAAGACACTGAATATCACCATTCTCTTTAAAACGACCTAAATCGCCTGTACGGTACATCTTATCACCAGGTTTTCCAGAGAAAGGATTATCTATAAATCGTTCTGCTGTAAGTTCAGGACGGTTAAGGTACCCCTTTGCAACACCATCGCCAGCAATAAAAATTTCCCCTGTCGAGCCATCAATCAGGTTATTTAAACCTTCATCTAAAATGTATACCTGTGTATTGGCAATTGGTTTACCAATGGTAATATCTTCATTACTTTCAATAAGCTTAATGGTAGACCATATGGTTGTTTCGGTCGGCCCATACATATTCCAAAGCTCACTTGAACGTACTGTCAGCTTATTAACCAGATCTTTTGGTAAGGCCTCTCCGCCGCAAAGTATTTTAAGTGGTAGTAATTGCTGCCAGCCAGCCTCCAGCATCATGCGCCAGGTATAAGGTGTGGCCTGCATAAAAGTTACGCCTTCATTCTTCACAAGGTCAAAAAGCAGACGTCCGTCTTTGGCAGTATCAGAATTTGTTAATATAATTTCGGCCCCACTTATCAGTGGCAGATATAACTCTAGCCCGGCTATATCAAATGAAATAGTGGTAACCGTAAGTATTTTATCATCGGCATTCATACCTGGTTCTTTTTGCATGCTTAGCAAAAAGTTTACAAGGTTATAGTGACTTATCTGTACGCCTTTTGGTTTACCAGTGGAGCCGGAAGTGTAAAGTACATAGGCAAGATCATTTCCGTCAGCCTCAACCACAGGACTTTCTGGCGAGTAGCTATCAAACTTTGCCAATGCATCTTCAATCAATATCTCAGAGGCTGCAGAAATAAAGTGATTGTGGTATTTTTTTGAAGTTAGTAGAATTTTAGCTGACGAATCTTTAAGCATAAATTCTACCCTGTCTTTTGGATACTCGGGGTCGAGAGGGATATAAGCTGCACCTGCTTTTAAAATAGCTAATAATGATATGATCATTTCGGGCGAACGATCGAGAGCAAGGCCAATTATATCACCCTTTTTTATATTGTTATCCAGTAATATTTTGGCAAGCTTATTTGAGCTTTCGTATAAGTCTTTATGCGTTAATTTTCGTCCATGAAAACTAACCGCTGTTTTGCCGGGATATTTTTTAGCGCATTCATCAACAAAAAAAGGAAGTGCTTTTTCCTTCGGATACACAAAAAGTGTATCGTTCCAACTATCCTTATTAGCTAAATGGGTAGGGGTATTCATTTTATATCTGTCTCGGCCTGATCGTTCACAATTTTAGTATTATCAATCCATAAATATATAAGTTTACTTTTTAAAGTAACAAACTTATTACATTGAGGATATTATTCAACATTATGGGTATGTGGTGTGTGTATGAATTTTTTATTGGCTCCTTTTAGTTTAAATAGTAACGCAAACATGGTAAAGAATATTAGTGGTATCCTGATCAGTGCCCCAAAAAAGTCCTTGTTATAAAAGCTGAAAGGTATAGCAATTAAAATGCCAGTATAACAACAAATAGTAGCTGCAAGCCAAAGGTGCCAGTTGGGGCCAATGCCAGGTAATAGTAATGAGACAACCAGCATAAAAGGCATTAAACCAAGCATCAATACTCTTGGTAAAATAGATAATTGGTACACCTCATTCAGATAATCAAATTTGCCTTTAAACAATGCCGAAAATCCGCTACTCCCATATTTTTTCAACAAGTTAAACTGCGCCGAAAGCCACCTGCGTCTTTGTTTTTTAAATACTTCTTTATTGCTTACCTTCTCGTCATATATTAATGCATCATTTGCGTAAGCAACACCAATTTTATCATTGGTAAGCAGTAACCCCATTTCCTTATCAAATCCTCCAACGGCATCAATTCTAAGCATAACCTGCGTAAATAATTTATATTCCAATGCCATACCAGAACCTATAATTGCTGCCGATAGGTTGAATACCCTTTGCGATTTACGGAAAATGTGATTGTTAACCTCCTCGCTAATAGCATCAAGCACGGCAACTGAGGTATTTGTGTTTTTGGCTACCCTATGTCCTTGTATAACGCGATCTCCTGCCTGCAGGTAATTATTTATCTGGTATAAAAAATCAGGGGCTGCAACGTTATCTATATCGAATACTATGGCAGCATCAAAACCTTCAGCAGTATTTTCAATTGCTTTATGCAGGGCTTTTGATTTTGTACTGCTCTCAAAAACCACTTCCAGTACCTGTATTGGCAACTGCTTTAGTTTTTCAACGGTTTCTGGTTTTAACGAATCGGCAATTACACATATATGAAACAAATCTTTTGGATAATTAAGCGTTACTGCACTTGCAGCAGAATTTAATATAATCTCGTCCTCTTTGTAAGAGCATATATAGATTACAAACTTTGCAAGTATTGAACTTTGCGGTGGAGTTTTTAAAGGTATTAATTTGCCTGCAACCGAAAAAACAAAAAGGTACAGACTATATAACCCTAAGTATACAAAAAGTACACTGGTAATAATTGCTGTAATAAACCTTATAATTTCCATATTAAAACGTTATACGTAAACTCTGCTTTAAACGATTGGTTTTAGTCTATCTTTTTTAATTAGCTGAAAGATTGCCTGTTCTTATCGAAGTATTGCTTTAGCAAGTCTTTTATTTCTATTATGCGATGCTCCCAGGTATTATCTGCAGCAACTTCAAGTCTTCTTTTTTGCAAAGTTTCGTTGTCATTAAGGGCTACCTTTATTGCCTCAGAAAATTCCTCAGCATTTTTACAATAAGGTACTGTTTCAAACGTGAAGTCCTTCAAATCAGGATTAAAATCGGTTGATACAATTGGCCTGCCGGAACCCAGATATTCAAAAAGTTTTAGCGGGAAAATATCACTGCTTACTTCATCCTTTTTAAAAGGGATTATAGCCACATCAAACCCTTTAAGCACAGCGGGTAACTCAC
Source organism: Bacteroidota bacterium (assembly GCA_013286325.1). Classification (GTDB taxonomy): domain Bacteria; phylum Bacteroidota; class Bacteroidia; order Sphingobacteriales; family Sphingobacteriaceae; genus Mucilaginibacter. The sequence goes on from JABDFZ010000043.1 coordinate 10,154, forward strand.
TATATGGAACCGGGCCTGTAAGATATAGATTGGGCGCTTTATATTCTTCCTCCTTTATGTAGTACCGGTCTATCGGTCCTATCATAACAAAGCTTTTATCCCTGTTAGCTGCAAAAAGCTCCTGCATCATATCATAATCAATCCTGCGCTCAATAGCTCCAAAATAACCGATAATTGGCTTCCTGATACCTTTTAAAATTTTCGATTCTTTCAAATCCGGATCAAGTGTTTTTAAACTATGACTAATGTTTGCTGCATTCGGTATAAAAAATGAGTTTGGGTTTAATAAAGCCTTTTTATTGCGTAGTTCTTTACTTGTGCAAATAACCATATCAACCTGTTTAACCAATATATCTTCGGAAATTAAACCATGTTTAGTTTGATAAGGCTCAATTATAGGATCGACGCAATGATAAACGCTTAGTGTTGGATTAAGTAGCCTATGAAGTGTAGGCAGTGTGAAATTATAGGAGTTTATGTAGATGTAATTAGTAATATTAAATTTCTTGATCACTTTCCTGATCCTTGATCCAACTATCCATTCATTGAATTTTAACGCCATGCGGTAAAATTTACCTTCGGGCAGCATATTAATTGATGGAACAGGGGGGGAGATGATGATCTTTAAATTAGGGTTCTCTGTCTCAATAATACAATTTGATGAAGAGAAAAAGTGAGGCTTCCTTGTTTTAAATTCCGGAGTGTTCTTAAATTTTATATAATCCCGCCAGGTAAATGGCCTGTCTACATAATAAACAAAATTGTCTTTTGCCAGTAGTTTTGCCATCGTATAGTTAGTCGATTCTAACCGACCGTCAAACTGCATTTGCGAGAATATAATTATATGCTGATTTTCAAGGCTCATGTACAAATAGGGGTATTTATTTATCAAAAAGCATAATTGCCAAAGCTACTTATAACCTCCGGCATTTTTTTCTTTATACTTAACAATGAAGTTAGTTATTAGGGCCCTTAATTCAATAAAACCCAGTTTTAATATGCCCATCATTGTAAAATTCAAATACTTTCTTAGCACCCAGTAACCATAAATTACACCTGCCAGAAAGGTAAATATCGACGCTATTGCTACTCCATAAAGATTGTGAAATATAGCAATCCCGGCAAAGTCGCCTATAACATTTATAACCAACATAATAATAACCTTTGCCATATTAATATGTGGCTTATTAAGCATATCAAGCGTTATCCCAAAAAAACGATCGACAGGCATTAAAATAGCATAACACATAAAAATACGGAAAACATTGGAGGCATAGGTATGTACGTATTTATGGCCACCTAACAGATCGATAACAAGGTCTGCAAAAATAAAGGAACCAAGTGAAACAGGTATTATTAAAAGGGTTAATATCCCGGCGTATTTTTTAAGTATATAAGTAATATGACTTTTATCATTACGGTTCACCGCTGCTGACATTACAGGGAGTGCATTTGCAACAAAACTTCTAAGTGGTATTTCAATAACTTCCATTAATCGCTGCGGAAGGTAATAGATACCTACAACAGTAGGATCTGTGAACATAAAATTTATAATATAAGTATCAGAGCTTCTTAACAAATATGAGCTTACAGAAGTACCTACACTATACTTACCAAAATGAGCCAATTGCCTGATACATGCCCATGTTTTATAACGGATTGACGAAATTTTTGCCCAACCGGATATTATTGAAAATATGCTTGTTATGATTGCTGTTGTGCAGTAAGCAATAATAATTACCGAAAATGTAGCCTTATGTAAAACCATCAGTGTTATAACCGATATAAGGAAACATCCCTGCCAGATAAACTGTAGGATAAAGATTCTGCCGAAACGCTCTTCAGCCTGTAAAATCCATAAAGCCACGCTCGATGGCAGTGTGCTGAAGAAGATTATAGCAAACCATTGAATAATAAGTTCGGTAGTTGGATACCCGTGATAAAAAATAAAAGCTATTAAGCTGAAAAAACCTAATAACGCGGTAAGGGCAAAACCCAGATACCAGGTTGAGCCCGCTACAACTTCGGTTTGGTCTTTATCTGCTCCGGCATAAAATTTAACCAGTGATGTTTGTAAAAAGCCGCTACGGAAAAGGTTTGCAAGTGTAAAGGTCGTTAAGAATATTATCCAGTCACTAAAATCTGGTTTGGTTAAACTACGGGCAAGTAAACCTACTGTAACCATGCCTATAACAGGCATAACGGCATTGCTTGCTAATGAGAGTGTGTGTTTGTTTAATAACTTTTTTACGAAGGACATTATACTTTTCCCCAACAATTTGTTTCGAAGTTGTACTTTTTAATTACCCTGGCCGGGTTTCCTACAGCAACAGAAAATCGGGGTATATCTTTTGTTACTACGCTTCCTGCTCCAATTACAGCATGTTTACCAATGGTTACACCGGCTGTAATTACGCAGTTAGCACCAATCCACACATCGTCTTCAATAATTATTTGTTTAGTTATAACTTTTTGAATCCTTGGTGGTATATTGATATCTTCATATCCATGGTTGAGGCCCGAAATAACTATGTTTTGCGCAAGCATTACATAATTACCAATTGTAACAGGGCCAATAATCACATTACTTAATCCAACGCCCACGTTGTTCCCTATAAAAACATCGCCAACGCCGTTATTTATAGTTGCAAAATCCTCCACAATACTATTTGAGCCTATTTCAAATTTTTTAAAAGGAAGCAAGTCCATCCGGCTATTAAACCTTATTGTGGTGTTTTTGCCTCTTTTATGAACAAACGGATTAACAAATAGCCTTACCCATAACCTGGGCCTTGCCTGGCCGCGGGGTATTAACAGCCAGTGTACAATCTTTTTTAGCTTCGGGTTTGATTTAACAGATGATAGTAATGACATTACCTTTTTGTTTATTTCAACTTATTAAATTACCCACTTATCTCTGGTTGCGGTGCGCTGTTTTGCTTATCTAGGCGCATCGTAACATTTATAATAGCCATTGCAATATAAAACAAAATATTGGTGGGGTATTGTACGAATGCCTGTTGTGGATAGTTACCAATATCGAGAGCAAAAATTATTAATACCATTGCCAGGCAATAAGTTTTAAGCTCCGGATCCTTAATTATGTAGTAATAGTAAATACCTTGTTTTAATACTATAAAATTAAATACACAAAACAGCAATAACCCAATCCAGCCCATTTCAACAGCTACTCTTACATAACCACTATCCGGTGGGAATTTAGCAAGAAAGGAGTTTGGCGAAAATCGCTGCCCCCAAATACCAACAGAGCCTAAGCCGCCCCCGATAGGATGAGTTAAGATATAAGGCTTAATACGCCGTTGATTTTCGGCACGTACATTAAAAGAAGCATCGGTAGAGGGCTTGAATGCAGTTTGGAACCTTACCAGGCTGGGGTTTGAAGTGGGGACTTTAATTAAGAAGCCGAGGAAAAGGCCAGCTGCCAGTACAAATACTAATACTTTTCCGTTGAGTTTTAAAATTGCTAACATGCCAATTGCTGCCGGAATTAGCACATATGCCGCCCTTGTGCCCGAGTAAAGCATCACCGTTAAAAAAAAGCAAATCAAAAAAACAAGGATTACTTTTTTATAGCTGCGGATATTGGCAAACAGCAACGACAAACATAATAACGAGGCTGCAACCATGTTATAAGCGAATACTACTGGATCGGAAAAAATCCCGAACTTACGCATGTGTCCATAAATAAATAGCAAGCTAAGACGTAGAGGTTCGGCATTTAACCATTTAGACTCGAAAGAGAAAAATCCTATATTTTCCTGCTGGAAGGCTGATAGAGCTCCTAAAAACTCCAATATTAGTATAACCTTGAATAGTAATTTGATATAACTTTTTGAGCGGATATGAAACACAAACACATAATATAACAGCATTAAAACCGCAACTGTACGTACAGTAAAAACCCAGGCTAAAACTGATTGGGCAACAGGGTTAAGTACTTCTAACAGATTATATACCAACCATATTAATATGAAATAACTAATTGGGTCTTTGAAATAGTCCCATCTTTTCTCATTCCTTTGTTTTATAAAAAAACCTAAAATGAGCATAAAAGTTAATGCATCCATCACCAAACCTATGGGTACATCAGGTGGGAGGGGTCTTGAAATATAGTTAATAATGAAGGATGTAATTATAAAGATAATTATACCAAACCTTGGGTAGGCAACAATAGCATATATAAGCGGGATGCCAACAATTATAATTAGGATAAAGATGCCAGCTACTAAGCCCTGGCGCGCTATTACGAAACTTATAAATAGCGATGCAAATAATAGAAAGAATAATACAAGCGGTTTTGAAAACTTATGGAGGATTATACTATTCCAAAATGTTTCCCGGTTTGCGTTATTTCTGATCTGATCATTTGGCATTTTCAGGAGATAATTAGAGAAACAGAATTTTTATAGCCCAGAAAAAAATACTGATAAACGCCACTGTAACCGCCGCATAATAACATTTTCTTTTAAAAGGGCTTAACTCTCTTAGTGAATTTTCAGCTACTATATGCGATGGTTCAATTTTCATTACTTTTAATTCTACATTGATTTACTGACTAGAAGGGTAACGTTCAAAATTAAAAGCACTGTAACTATTAATTAGTGAACCTCAGTCAGGTAACTATTGCTATCCTTTGCTCCTTTTTGATGAAACAGTGATAGTGGCCTTATTTAATACCCAGCCCGCAAACTTATTGTGTAGGGACTTTAAATATTCAATATGCTGTTTGCTTGAACCAGAGATACTTCTGTTAGCTTCAAAAACAGCTACAGTTTTGTTAGCGAATAAAATCCATTCCTTTGATCCATTTAAGGCTTCAAGCGGCGGCAGATCTATCAGAATGATATCATACCTCAATTTTAGCTGCTCAAACTCATTATGAATATACTTTTCATCATTAATCTCAAGCAGTGTAATATCGCTTCCCCGGTTACCTAAAACATTAATTTTACTATTATCCCTTTCTACGTAAGCGTTGCTCCTAAAATAATCCTCAACAAACAATGTAGGCTGCACGTTGCGGGTAATTGATGGATTATTAAAGTTGCCGTCAATTAGCAGCACTTTTTTATTTATAGCAGAATATGCATAAGCCAAACTTGTGGCAATAAGCGTTTTACCTTCTCCAACACCAATACTGGTTATGGCTAAAACTTTTTCACCCTTTAATTCCTGATCAATTTCAAACCGCACGGAACGTAGCAATTCTTTAAATTGCTGCATTTTATTCCTGTTTTCAACATCCCAAAGTTTTTTCAAATCCGGGCGAGGTCCTTTTATCAAGTTTAGTGAACCAAGTAGTGGTAATTGTGTTTTGCTAACAAGGCCTGCCGGTTCCTTAACACTATCATCAAGATAAAACAGGATAAATAACACTAATACGCATAAAAATAAACTGATCAGTCCGCTAAGTATAATTAGCAGCATCTTTTTCGTGGGCTGAGCTACATCCGGAGTAGCTGGTTCAACCTGCATCAGTTTAATAGAAAAATTTGACTGAAGATTGGTAGCGTTATATTTACCTAATACATCCAGATATTCCTTGCCTGCTATATCAATATCAAATTCATACGTTTTTACAGTAGCGTCAAATGGTACCAAACGTGCAAATTTTGCATTCAAATCCCTAAGCTCTCTGTCAATAGATTGTTGCCCGTATATAGCAAGATCTCGGGATACTTCGAGTGTCATTTTCTGACGGACAAGATCATCTTTTGCAACCAACGGGTTAACTATATATTTATCAGAACTATTGTAAAGCTGATCTACAATTTGCTTCTGTAATGAATCAAGCATTGGTTTGTATTTTGGATTAAACCCGCTGTGTACATACTCATCATTTAGCGTATGCAATTGTTCATTTGTGTTGGTAATATTCTGATTATACTGACTCAGGGTTGATTCGATATATTTCCGGTCTTTCGGATCAAATCTCCCATTTATACTTTTAACAGCCCCTTCATATGAGGCAATATCTTTTTCGTTCTGTAATTTTTTATCAGTATAAGCTAAGATCTGGGCAAATATTGATTTGGATTGCTCATCAAGATTTAAAATGCCATTCTTTATTTTGTACTGTTGCAGCTCTTCTTTCTTCTGGTTAAAGGCATTTCTTTTTTCTTCAAGTAAGTTTGACAGGAAAGAAACCGCATTTGATTCATTTCGTTTAATGTTTACAGTATAGTAATCAATGAATTCTTTGCAGAGTGTGTTTACTGCAAAAGCCGATAATTGTGGGTTTTCTGAAGTAAAACTTACCGATATAAAGTCACTTTCCTCATCTCTTGCAATATCCAGGTTCTTCCTTAACGACCGCTCATCATAATGCATGGAAATAAGCAGCTCATTCAAACCGTTCTCATCTTTATTGTATAAGGACAGTGGCTCGCTGTTTTGCAACTTGCTTTTAAATACCACAAGTGCATGCTGTACTGCAGCTGGGCTTAGGTCTTTAAATTGATGGTTTAGCTTTCGGAATGGGGTAGTACTGCCAAGATCGTGAATAATAAGCTGATAGGAAACCTGATCAATCAGTTTTTTTAGCTTGATGATTTCCATCAGATTGCTAAACTCACGGCTTACCTGATCTGATTGGGCAGTGGGGCCCGTAGTATTATCTAATAAGTGCCTTGATGCATCAACAATACCAGTAGCTATTTGGGTATGAGAAACATATTCGTCCGGTAGATTTTTGACAAGAAAGTATGACGCAGTTATCGTTGCCAGAACAATGATAATTATTACGTATTTATATTTACCTAAAAGCTTGTAAAAAGAAGATAGTTCCATTAAGTTATTTAATGCTTTCCAACTTAGCACCCAAAAGCTCTTCGAGATTGGTTTTAGCAGTAAAAACATTTAATTCGGCCTGCACTCTAAACGCATTCTGGTTATAGAGGTTAGCTAAAGCCTCACTATAAACCAGGTACGTTGTTTCACCTTTCTCAAAAGTATATTTAAGCTGTTTAACAGACGTGCTTGCATCCTGTACTGCATTTACACGGCTACGCAGATCTGTTTGCGCAGCTATATAGGCAAAGTAAAAACGCTTTACTTGAGCCTCCAATGTCAAATTATATTCTTCCTGTTGATATTCAGCAACCTTTACAGCTTCCCTTGCATTATGAATGGTATAAGGCCGTTCAAAAAGCGAACCTAAACTAACAGAGGCTACCAACTGATATCCTTTAAAAATGGTAGGTGTAGTTAAATTAATTGATGTTTGTGGGCTATAAATGTATGACGCACTAAATGCTTCGAGCCAACCAAAACTGGCCTGATGAAAAGTGCTCCTCGCAATTTCAACTTGTTTTTGTTTAACCTTGGTTTCCGGGTAGTTTCTTTTAGCTGCGGCTATTAATTTTTCGAGATACTCGTAAGAGAGATCATGAAACATGGTCTCCTGGGCGTAAATGTTACTGGCTGAAATTAAAATAAAGAATGATAGGCAAAGGGTCTTTAATTTATTATTCATTTTTTTACACTTTTTCTTTCTGAAGCAAAGCTGGTACAGTTCTAATCAAGATCTTTAAATCAAGCCAAAATGAATAATTCTGTGCGTAAAAGTTATCTAACTTTTTCCTTTCTCTTTCAGACATATCCAGTTTGCCCCGTTTGGTTATCTGCCACAGGCCGGTTAAGCCTGCAGGCCCCAAAAAACGCATTGACCACTCGTTTGAAGTCAGCATTTCTGCCTCATAAACGGGCAATGGCCTGTTACCAACTAACGACATATCCCCCAACAAAATATTAAACAATTGAGGGAGCTCGTCAAGGCTCGAATTTCGTAAAAATTTGCCGAGTTTGGTAACACGCGGATCGTCTTTAATTTTAACAAATGCGGCTTTTGTGCCTCCATCCTCATTTGCGTACTGATTTTGTGTGGATAACTCAACCAACAATTTATCAGCATCGGTACGCATTGACCTGAATTTATAAAAATCGAAGGTTTTATAACCAGTACCAACACGCTTGCTTTTATAAATTATAGGCCCCTTGGAGCCGAATTTAATGGCGATTACAACCAATAACATAATAGGGGATAGCACCAGGATCATGCAGCCAGAAATAAACAGATCCATAAACCGTTTACCCATTGGCATTTTGTAGGTGGTATCAACTTCTTTCGAAATCTCAATTAGTTTGGGCTTGATCAATTTAAACTTAACCAGGAAGTTTAATCGTTCGCGCAAATCCGACATGGAGAATGGATAAATGTAAAAATCATGCACTTTTAATTGCATGGCTTTTAATTTTAGCGCTTTGTCATTCGATAGAGAAATTAATACTATGATCAACCCGTTGAACAAAAAGTTCTTTTTTAACCTTTCAACCAACGAAAAGCATTCCTCGTTTTCATCAACTTCTAATAAAATAATCTCCGGAAGGGTTAAAATCGATTGGTTCCCTAAATGCTCTTCAAGCTTTGTAAGCGAATCGCTATAAGATATTTGAAAAAAGTCATTAAGTTCAGCTGCTACTAAATCTTTTAATTGTAAACCGGCATATGCAATTTTGGTGTGCGAACCTGCGTTCTCATTCCACTCAGTTGCTATGGGATGCGTCATAAATACTTAATACTTGATTTATAGCTGATTTTAATGAAGTAGGGTTAAATGGTTTCGGCATATAAGCATCCACCTGAAAAGGCATATTACTAACCTGTGCATCTAAATCATGAGCTGCTGAAAGCATAATTATTGGTATATCACGAAAAAGGCCGCTAATCTTAATGTTTTTAATAAAAGACTGTCCGTCGAAATAGGGCATTTGAAGGTCGGATATAATTAATTCAGGAATATTGCCATCCTCAAGCCAGGTAAAAGCATCAATGCCATTATTCCTAACGATGATCTCATAATCTTTTGAAAGTATAAAATTAAGAAGTTTTAGGATACTTAAATCATCATCGACAATTAATATTCTTTTTTTCATACTTTAATTGGGGCTGCTAACTATAATTTTTACTTGATTACGTATTTTGTAAGAAAAAGTTTAAAAAACAATGTTTTTACCAATAATAGAGCATCCGCCTGTTGTATGGTCCAATAATAATTAAGTATTCGGAATTAGCAGTATACTTTTATTTTATAAAAATACCTAAATAGTAGTAATTGTAAACAATTATTTAAGAATCTTTAACTAGTACATTATGAACAGAATAGCGCACAAGCCCAATTATTTTGTACGATTTTTCTTTAACAGGGAGCTAAAAAATATTCGGATGAGTTATTTTATCAAGTTCGAAAAACGATGTTTCACTAATATTTGGACTAATGGTAATGCTGGCAATGTATTGCTCATTTATATTAAAGCTGTTTACTAACCAGTTTTTCTCTGAGGCTATAATGTCGGCTTTAATTATGTGAACCCCATCAAGACAGGGAATTAATCTGAGATCGCCATCAAGGCCCTGGGCTGTTGCTTTGGTCAATGCTTCTTTACGCGTCCACAAATTAAAAAAACGCGCCCTCGATTCTTTTTCTTTTATGTAGCTTACCTCATCGGTACTGAAATTATCGTTCAAAACCTCATCATAACCAAAATTGGGATTTACAAATTCTATATCAGCGCCAACTTCGTGACTTGAGATAGCTAGTAATATCCAGTCGCCGGAGTGAGACAAATTATAATTGAGATTTAGTTGACCGTTGTTTTTTATACATGGTTTATCGTTTTCTCCTAACTCAAATTCTATTTCTCTGGGTTTTTGATTTAAATATTTAGCTAAAATATTCCTGAGAGCGCCTCTGCTAATTATAAATCGGTTGTGGTCCTTTGATTGGTAAAACCGGTTTGCCCTTGCTATTTCTGCTGGAGTCATTATTGCCTGGAAATCATCAAGCAATGATAAATTTTGGCCGACGCTGATTCGCCAAACATGAACATTGTTATCTAAAATAAAGCTACAAGTTGCAGGATTTAACCAGTTGATACCAGATAAATTTTGATTGGTAATTTGAATAAGCCCCATATTTATTTATAGGAAGGCAATTTACCTATTTACAGCCTCATCCAAACATTTTTGCAAAACACTGGCAAATATTTTATCGTTCGGAGCTTTAAATATGGTGTTGTGTTCACCTGGAATATTATGAACATTAACCCCTTTAAGAGCATAAGGTGTCCAGCCAAGATATTCAGGGTCATCCAAATAAAATGTTTTTGTTTCTGCCCTGAACAGATCAACCTTAATATCGTATGGTTTTAACTGGTAGCGTTTTTCAGCATAAATATTCATCTCGTCGATTTTATTGGAATAACCAAAGAAACCTACCTGGCTTTGATCTTTGCCGTATTTTAGTTTCCAATAATATCTTGTCAGGATTCGTTTAACCGATTTGGCCTTGTAGTCAACAGTGTTTTTGAAACCATTGCTAAAAGTAAATGTATGCCATATCCTGTTTACGTAAAATTTACCCTTTTTGAATACTTTGGTTAGTAAGGGATCATAATGAGTTGAACGATAGGCATAAGTATCAAACATTGCAAGCATTTTTACTTCTTTCCCTAATGCTTCCAGCTGCCTGGCCATTTCAAATGCAATTATACCGCCAAAGGAGTATCCTGCAAGTGCATATGGCCCTGTTGGATTTTGTTGCATTATGGCCGATATATAATGGGCAGCAATATCCTCAATTTTACTAAGGGGTTCTTCAACGCCGTCGAGCCCTTTAGCCTGTAAACCAAAAGCCGGTTGATCCGGGGAGAGGGAAGATGCAAGGGTATTAAACAATAAAACATTTAAACCTGCACCATGTACCATATACAACGGCATTTTGCTTCCGTTAGGCTTTATGGGTACCAGGGAACCCCAGGTAATTGATTTTGAACCTTCATCAAACATTTTTGCCAACTTTTCGACTGTCGAATTTTCAAATAAGGTTGCTAATGGTAAGCGTTTCCCTGTTTCTTTCTCAATGCGGGTCATTACCTGTACGGCAATAAGCGAGTGGCCGCCTAATTCAAAAAAATTATCGTGGACACCAACTTTTTTTACTCCAAGATATTCAATCCATATCTCAGCCAAAAGTTTTTCAATATCTGTACGGGGGTCAACATATTCTTTACTGGTATCAATAATTGCTGCTCCGTGTTTTGCTAACGCCTTTTTATCAATTTTACCATTCGGAGTTAAAGGCATTGCCGGGACAATGATAAAATTATCAGGCACCATATAATCCGGAACCGAATTGCGTAGGGTTTCTTTCCAGTTTTGTACTTGTGCTGTTTCGTCTATCGTTTCATCGTTATAATTAACAACTACAAAAGCAACCAGTTTATCAATTCCTGAACTATCAGGCCTTGCAATAACTACAGCCTCCTTTATATTGGTACCGTTAACCAGTTGATATTCAATTTCCCCTGTTTCAATACGATAGCCCCTAATTTTTACCTGTGCATCCGCGCGGCCAAGGCATTCTATTTCACCATTAGCCATAAATCTGCCCAGATCACCGGTATTATACATTTTAGCGCCTGCATTTTTTGTAAATGGATCATTAACAAATTTTTCTGCAGTTAATTCAGGGCGGTTTAAATAGCCTTTAGCTACACCCTCGCCTCCAATGTAAATTTCTCCGGGTATGCCAGGCGCTAATGGCTTTAAATAATTATCTAAAATATAAACCGAAGTATTATCGATAGGCCTGCCTATTGAGATAATTTTGTCTTCGGTAGTTATTTGCTTTACGGTAGACCATATGGTAGTTTCGGTAGGCCCGTATACATTCCATAGTGAGCTTGCAATGTTTAATAGTCTTTCAGCCAATTCTGTAGGCAGGGCCTCGCCACCGCAAATTACTTTTAACGGAGCGGCTTTATCCCAACCGGCTTCAAGCATAATACGCCATGTATAAGGAGTGGCCTGCATTATGGTTACTTTTTCCTGCTTAATTATATCAAGCAAAGCTCTTCCATCTTTTGCAGTTGCTGCATCAGCTAAAATTATTTCTGCGCCGGTTAATAAGGGCAGGAACAATTCCAAACCTGCAATATCGAAACTGATGGTAGTTACGGCAAGCAGTTTGTCCTCAGTAGTCATACCAGGCTGCTTTTGCATACTGTACAAAAAGTTAACGAGGTTATGCTGAGCGATCTGTACTCCTTTTGGCATCCCGGTTGAACCGGAGGTATAAAGAATATAAACCAGGTCATCACCGCTAACAATTACTTCAGGATCAGTTGTAGGGTAATCCCTGATAGTTAGCCATTCATCCTCCAGTATTAATTCCTTTGCGTTCGACTGATATTTGCCTTTATATTTTTTCGAGGTTAATAAAACTACTGCCCGCGAATCTTCAAGCATGTAATTTATACGATTGATAGGAAATATAGGGTCAAGTGGAATATAAACAGCCCCCGATTTCATTATTGCCAATAAAGTAACAACCATTTCTATTGACCTATCGAGCGAAAAAGCAACCTTATCGCCTTTTTTTACTTCGTTTTTTATCAGGATTGCAGCAAGCTGATTTGCCTGTTCATTTAACTCCCGATAAGTGATTTTTTTATCAACGAACGTAATTGCCGTTTTACCTGGTATTTGGGCTGCACGATCACTAATTAGCTGATGTAATGGTGTGTTTTTGGGATAATCGCACGCGGTATTATTCCATTGGGCTAATTTTTGTGTTAGTTCCCCTGAATCCATCGATGGGATATTACCGATCAATATTTCAGGATCTTTCACCAGTTCGCGCAACAAAAATTCAAACCCATCCATTATTCTTTTTATGGTCGATGCCTTGAATAATTGAGTATTGTATGACCACTCGAGCGTAGGAGACTCATCCTGACCGGCAATGTTTAGAAATATTTCAAAGTTCTCATATTCCCTTGGGTTACTTATCAGTTTGTGCTGTAAACCATAAAAGTCAACGTCATCATCAAGCCCCATGTCGATATTAAACATAACAGGGACCAATGGAACCCTTGAAGGATCACGGGCAATATTGAGCTTTTTTAGCAAGCTTCCAAAAGTATACAACTGATGTTCATAGGCATCAAGTACCTCACCTCTGCGTTGCTTTAAATACGTTTTAAAAGAAATATTACTTTTTGGATAGCTTCTTAATGCCAATAGGTTAACGCAATGACCAACAAGCCTGTAATTGTCTGTAGCCGATTGACCTGCTGCAGGTAAACCCACAATAATTTCTTCCTGACCAGTTAGTTGTTTTAAAAATACTTCGAAAGCCGCAAGCAGTGTAGTTACAAAACTGCTTCCTGTACTTTTAGCAAGCTTCTTTACCTCACTGGTTAATGCACCGTCCAGGATAAGGTCTTCACGGTGGCTTTTGTAGGTACGGAAAGCAGGGCGGGGGTAATCTGTCGGTATGTTTAACAAATGGTTACTGCCCATAAACTGGTCGAGCCAGTAGCGTTCGGTTTCCTGGTATGATTGACTTTTTGTTAAGTTTAGCTGTTCAAGGGCATAATCGCTGAATAGGGGGGCATCAGGAAGATGGTTAGGCTCATGTTTTACATAGGCAGAATAAAGTTTGCTTAAATCCTGCATCATAATTCCTATCGACCAACCATCGCATACGATATGATGAGCAACAAATGTTAACAAGTGTTCATTATCTGATAGTTTAAACAACGACGTTTTAAACAGTGGACCTATAACCAGGTCAAAAGGTGTTAATACAAGTTGTTTATTATATTCTGTTATAAAATCCTGTTTTTGTTCTTCGTTTGATAGTGACAGGTCCTGGAAGTCAATATCAAGTGTTAGTTCTTTGTATACGCAAATATTTTTACCATCGGCACTAAATGAAGTCCGTAACGCTTCGTGCATGTTCACCATTTCCTGGAGTGCACGCATCATTGAGCTTGTATTGAGATTGCCGGTTAGCAGCAGAGAAAAACATTCGTTATAAGCACAGTTTGCATCAGCGCCGCCTATAAGGCACGACGTCCAGATCTCAATCTGAGGCTCAGTAGCAGGAGCTATTAATGAAATTTCGGGCCCCGCAAAAGGATCAAACTCCACAGGGTTTGTATCTATCATAATACTTTCCAAACTAATTATTTTACTTGTAAATATTTACCCGGGTTACTGGTATCACTTATAAACCAGCCGGGGTTTCCATCTTTGTCACGCCCCAGTCTTGCCCCTGGAAAAGGAGCTTCCATAAAAGGATTAAATTCCTCTTTGGCTGCAGGCCTGTTTGATGGAAAGAAACCCGACTCAATTAACTCATCAACACTTTCCCTGAAAGCAACTATGATTTTATCAACATCTTCCTGAGTATGTGCATCGGTAAGGAAGCACGGAAACAAATCCCAGATATGAATTCCTTTATCGCGCATTAAGGTGAAAAGCAATTCGCCATAAGGCAATTCTTCTTTAAACTTAATTTTCCATAATGAACCGAACGAAGGTGCATACAATGGCAAACCTTCTTTTTCGCAGGTTGCATTTAATTCGGCAGCCAAGTATTTAGTAAGGCTGTTTAATCTTTCCTGCAGTGCCGGGCCTTGTTCCTTCATGTATAATAATGAGGCC
>JABDFZ010000044.1 GCA_013286325.1 Bacteroidota bacterium
CTGGAACGCGAACTGGACGTTGAAATATTTAGCCGCCAGGGAAAAAGATTACATTTAACTGAACAAGGCTATCGTTTTTTGCGAAGCTCGGAGAAGATATTAGCCGAAATAAAATCGCTGGAAGAAGATATCAATAATTATAAAAATGGCCGAACCGGAAACCTGAGCATCAGCATGCAATGCTATACTGCCTACCACTGGTTACCCGGTATTATTAAGTACTATAAAAAGCAATGGCCCGACATTAACATCCAGATAATGAGCGATGCAACCCGCAGGCCGCTGGAGTTTTTGATGAACGGCGACCTTGATATCGGCATCATTCGTACCCAGATGGTGAACACCAGGATCCGTTATGAACCTATCTTTGAAGACAGGCTGGTAGCAGTTATCTGTAAGGATCATCCGCTTGCGAAAAAGGCCATCATCGAGATTGCGGACTTCCAGGGCGAGGAGCTTATTTTACCGCTTTATGATCCGTCATACCAGGATACGCCTATAATAGAATCGCTGATCCAATCGCAGCATGTAAAGCCAAAAACGTTACATCGCATTCATTACACCGACGCGACTCTCGAAATGGTGAACGCAGGCCTTGGCATCACTGTTATGGCCGACTGGATTGTTGAGCCTTACCTTGCTGGTCGCAATATTGTTACAAAACCACTGCACCATAGCGTTGCAAAACGGGCCTGGTTTGCCGCCACCTGTAAACAAACACCAGCTATTCAAAACTTTTTAGAGTGTTTAAAGATGTATTTCTCGGGTGCTGCTATGGATGCTGAGGAAGTTGAAAAGAAACAGATAATAAAAGAGCACGTAATTCCAAAGCAAGCTATAGTGTCGCCGGTTGCAAAATTTAGCCAGGAAGCCGTGGCCATTAATGCTGTTCAGGATATAAGGAATTATCAATATTGAGCAGAGGCAAATGAAAGACTTGCGAAGTTTTAAAAACTTCGCAAGTCTGACTCCACTGTACATATACAGCACTGGTCGTCAACATCAGATTACTTAGCAAGTGGGATGCTGAAATAAATTCAGCATGACATTTTTAGAAATTCGGGTTTAAAAGTTTCAAATGAATTTACCAAAGTTGTCGTTATTAATTTTATTCATTTTTTTTAGTTCTGCCCTCTTAGCCCAACACCCGCAAAAACCTTTCCCGCAACATATAAAATATTTCCCTGGCACCATTAGGCCCAGTCATATTTCTCAGGCCAAACTGGATAATACTGTAAAGGCTTTTTATACCCAATGGAAAAGCCGGTTTATAAAAAACGTCTCCGGTAAGGCACAAAGCTTTGTATGGTTCGAAAATGTGGGCAAAAAACAGTGCGTATCTGAAGGACAGGGATATGGAATGATAATAGTTGCGCTGATGGCTGGTTATGACCCATCGGCAAAGCAAATTTATGATAACCTGTATCGGTATTATAAAGCACACCCTACTGGTAAAAGCAAACATTTAATGGCATGGGCGCAGTATAGTAACAACAAAAGTACAGACGCAACTTCTGCGAGCGATGGGGATATGGATATAGCTTATTCACTTTTACTGGCCAATAAACAATGGGGCGGCAAAGGCAACATCAACTACCTTGAAGAAGCTAAGGCTACCATCAATGCTATTATGCAATATGAGATTAATCATAAAACATGGTCGGTATTATTAAGTGATGGTATTGAATCAGAAAGCAAGGATTACTTCGACACCCGCTCTTCCGATTTTATGCCATCTCATTTTAAAGCATTCAGGCTGGCTACAAATGATGACAGGTGGGATAAGGTTATCGATGCAGAATATAAGCTTTTTCGTAAGATGCAGGCTAATTATAGTCCTGAGGCAGGACTTGTTCCCGATTTCATCGTGGGTCTCAATAAAAAAGCAAAACCTGCACCGCCAAATTTCCTGGAATCGCCCTATGATGGTTATTACAATTACAACGCCTGCCGTGATCCCTGGCGTTTGGCTACCGATTACCTGCTAACAGGGGATAAACGTTCGAAAACGCTAGTGGGTAAAATAAACCATTGGATAAGGGAAACCACTGATAACAATACCTACAATCTTTCCGCTGGTTATACTTTAGCCGGGAATGATATAAAAGGCAGGTATTTTGAAGCATTGAGTTTTGTTGCACCCTTTGCAGTTTCGGCTATGGTTGATAAAAAGAACCAGGCATGGCTAAATAAGGTATGGGATTACCTGGTTGCGTTTAAGATGAAGGATTATGATTATTACGATAACAGCATTAAGCTTTTAGACATGATAATTATATCGGGGAATTATTGGAACGCAGGGAAGTGAAATTCAATTTTTATCTATATTTTAGATCAATTAAACAAATTCTAACCATTAAAAAAACAAAATTATGATCTGGCATTTAATTTTAGGTGGCTTAGCGGGGTTTCTGGCAGGCAAGGTGATGCGTGGTGAAGGCTACGGAATTATTGTTGATATTTTACTTGGCCTTGCAGGTGGCTGGCTTGGAGGTTGGCTTGGCAGTTTATTGCACATTCCTACCTTTAGCTATTTTATTACAGCTTTCCTGGGAGCCATTTTACTGGTCTGGCTGGTACGGTTGATCAGAGATTAAAAACGTTTATTAAACCTAAAAAACAAAAGTCCGGGTTTTCACCCGGACTTTTGTTTTTGTAATTGTTTTAGAGTGGATATTCCTATTTAGCAGGCAACGTTATAACCTGTTTATCAATATTCCATCCTTCAATCAAAACAGTTGGCTGTATATTGCCCAATTTAGCTACAGGAGCACTTACCGATACGGTTATATTTTCGTGCGGCGCGAGAGTGAAGTAGTTACCAGTCCAATAGCTTGGCATTACTTCTTCACCGTTTTGCATCAGTTGTGGGCGTACAAAAAATGCAAGCTTATCTGTGCTGTTGCTAATTTCAATTGTCCATTTATTTTCCGTATTGCCCTTTTCTGCTTTTAATACTTTTACATCAACATGGGTGCTCGTCAGGTTGTTGAAAGCAGTAAAGTCGTCATTTGGGGCAAGCCAGTAGGTATTATGCGAAACCATTCTCCCAGCAGCATCAGTTAAGTTTAATACCACAAAGCTTACACCTTTTGTCGCTGTAAGCGCATCTTTTAATTTTATAACGGCTTGTGTCCCCTCATCTGCAAGGCCAATATGATTAACTGTAAATGAATTTATCCTTTTGCTATCGACATCGTAAATATCGGCTTTGGCAGTTAAAACTCCGGTTGGGCGGTGCATTCTGTTAATAACAGCAGCGGTTGAATCATCCTGGTTAAACTGGATATGCAATGGCTCAACAGCATTTTGCATAGCGTAGTAGCCTGCATTAGGTTCAAGGTACCAATCATATATGTGCCATACCACACTTGGCAAAGCCGCGTTCAGTTTCCAAAGCATTACACCACCAGTTTCGGTAAGCTTATGCCCGGCAGCTTCAAAAATCCCCTGATAGCCAACATAGTTCATCAACTGCATTTTGTCGGAGAAGTTAACCATAGTTGAAGGTTGGCCGTATCGCTTCACCATTTCACTGTTATACTTGTCATAACGCGCTGCTCCTGTTGCAGCATCATGATAGCCCCAGCTGTTATTTAGCGGAAAAGGCAGCTTTGTATCCCATACCAGGTTAGAGATGGTTTTAGCCAATGTAGTATAAGGCGGCTGCGAGGGAATTCCCGTTTCATCTTTAAACACCCAATCGCCGCCGGCATCTGCCTTTTTATAATAAACCTTTGGATCTTCCCATTGGTAAGGCCCGCCGCTATAAACACCTGAAGGCATATCATCAGGCCATGAGCCTTTCCATCCTGCCGGGAGCTTTGCAAAGCCTGACGAGCTTGGAATAAACGGCCTTGTACCATCGAGGCTGATTATATTATCGCGCATGCCATCATAAAGCTCTTTCCGTGCATGGCCCTCATTGCCGCCTGTCCATACCAGTAAGCTCGGATGGTTGCGGATGCGGTAAATGGTGCTTATTATATTTTTTACAAAAATATTCCCTTCCAGCGGCCAGTCAGGCGAACCTTTAAATTCTCCTTGTGTATCACCGGTGATCCAAAAATCCGACCACACCATTTCGCCATATTTATCTGCTGCGTTCCAGAAAGCATCAGGCGGGGTAACGCCCCCGCCCCAAATACGCACAAGGTTTACATTGGCGTTGCGGCACAGGTGCATTTCGTAATCATAGCGGGCAGAATCGCGGTTTACCATCATGTCAGGTACCCAGGCGCCGCCGTTAAGGTGCACGCGCTTGCCATTCACATAAAATTCGCGTCGAACAAATTTATCAACCATTGTAGCCTTTGAGCTTACCGTACGGATGCCAAATACAAACGAGGTATCATCGGCTATACCAGCACCATCTGCATATTGCAGGCGGATACGGTACAGATTAGCCTTGCCATAACCATTTGGCCACCATAAATGCGGCTGACTGATTAACAATTGTTTTACTTTAGATGCATCCAGGTCGATAACAGACGATCCATTGGCTGCGATATTTGCATTTTGAACAAACTGTACCGGCAATCCTGTAAAATTTTCCGGCTTTATACTCACTATCAGCTTCCCGTTATTAGCCGTTTCGCTATGGTTGGAAAGGGTAAGACTTAATGATAGCTTGGCTGAGCTTGTATCAGGCAGATTGGGCAATTCTGTAACCAATTTTGGACGACCAATAGTTACATCGCCGGTTGTACGTAGATAAACGGGCTGCCATATACCCATATTACGGTCGCGTACCGGTGGGATCCAATCCCAGCCAACTGAACAGAGCATGGTAACATTTTTACCGATATCACCTGTGGGGCCACCATTTTCATAAAATGGGCCGAGAGCTTGCAATTGCTCCTTAGCAGGTAAGCCCGGATAGTCTAAAGGGTATATTTTTACTGCAAGCGCGTTTTCCCCGGTTTCAACAGCATTGGTTACATCTAAATTATAGTCGGCAAACATGCCGGCCATTTGTGTAGAGTCGGCAATTTGTTTCCCGTTAACCCATACTGCTGCGCGGTAGTTTATCCCTTTAAATATCAACTGAAAATGCTTCCCCTTATCTCCTGCCGCAATTTTAAAAGTAGTACGATACCAATAAGGTTTTTTCCAGGGATTTGGATCGTTCGGTAAATGGCTATACTGCTCAAGGTTGTATTGCTTATTAAATTCGTCAGAAGCGTCTGGTATCAGCATGTTATTTAAGCCCTGGTACGGATCGGGATAGATATGATTGGCAACAAGGCCTGTAAGCACTGTTGATGGCACTTTAACAGGAAACCAATATACAGGCGAGTGATATTGGACACTCGATAATTCGACGCCTGTAGCTGTTATAAGCGCTGAGGACTGCAGGTCGAAATTTGTTAGCTTAACCTGTTTCACTTTCCCGGTTTGGGCAAGCAAACCCGATGGAAATAAATAGCCAAGCAAAAGGCCGGCAGATGCCGCATAAATCAGTTTTTTCATTTAGTACGATTAGTTTAAGCCGGTAATATTTTATTGGGAGCAGGATTAAATATATTAAAAATTCAACCCTTACAAGATGCTTTTACCGGTATAAGTTACAATGGTAAATCTACCTAACTAATAGCGTGTGATTGGTGTACTAATTTACCATTTTGTTATACTATTTTGGAGCGCTGGGTCTGTATAATTAATTCCTCAAAATTTAAGGTGATTTAAGAGAAGTTTTTGGAAATATTTCCTTAAACTTACCCTTACGTTCAACTAATGCGGATGTTAATGTATAAAAAGAAAATAGTACGATTAGCCATAATTCTTTTACCGCTTAGTTTTATTCTTTCCCAATGTTTTACTAATAATAGCAGTATCAAAGATGATCCACGCGGAACAAATTATGCGGGCTCTGCAACTTGCATAAGCTGCCACAAAAACATCTATAAATCTTATTTGCATACGGCGCATTTTATGGCCTCCGGTCCAGCTTCTGATAGCACCATACGGGGCAGCTTTGCTAAAGATTCGAACGAGTTTGTCTTTAATCCGCATCTTAAAGTGGTGATGGATAAGCGCGACAGCGGGTTTTATCAAACTAGTTTTGTTAATGGCAAGGCTGATCAGTCTCATCGTTTTGATATTTCATTTGGAGGGGTAAAAGGTCAGAGTTATGCGTACTGGTTCACAAACGAGCTGTTTCAACTACCTGTATCATACGAGTGCAGGGTGCATAAATGGATAAACAGCCCCGGTTATGAACCGGACAGAGTTGTTTTTGAACGCGTGGTTAATACCCGCTGCCTTGACTGCCATGTATCCTATATAAAATCGGCTAAGCCTGAATTACCGGGTTTTTATGAGGGCGTGGAAGGTTATGAAAAGAAATCATTGATCTATAGCATCGATTGCGAAAGATGCCATGGGCCTTCGGCTGAACACGTGAAATTCCATACGGATAACCCTGGCGAGAAAAAGGCAAAATTTATTATAACGTTCAGTTCTTTAACCCGGGACCAGAAGATAAATATGTGCGCTATTTGTCATTCGGGGGCCGGCAACCGCATGTTAAAACCCACGTTTGAATTTAAGCCCGGTGATACGCTTGCAAAATATATGGTAGTAAACAACAAGTTGCCGCTCGATTATAAAAACATTGATGTTCACGGCAATCAAAAGGCCCTGCTTGCCAGCAGCAAATGCTTCATAAAAAGCAATATGGATTGTTCAACCTGTCATGACACTCATGTTAAAGACCGGGATATGCCTACCCTGTACGCAGGAAAGTGCATGACATGCCATAGCTCAGATTCGCATATTCAATGTAAGTTAACCGGGCAGTTAAGTTCGTCAATGCTGATTAATAATTGTGTATCATGTCACATGCCTGCTTTCCCTTCAAAAACCATAGTAGTGGGGCAAGCAGGTGCAATGGTACATACCCATCATATCGGTATTTATCCGGAAGAGGCACAAAAAATACTGACTTATTTAAAAACTAAAGTCAATTAAAAAGCCGTAACAAAGGTATTAACTTACGTTACGGCTCTTTTTTAATTTGACAGATCTATTTTTTGAAGTTATTCTGCAATACTGCAAATGGTAAGTTTTTTGACCAAAAGATACTTAGACCGGGCTGAAGATTATAACCAATTGAATAATTCCCCAATATAATATCCGGTTTCCCGTCATTATTATAATCCCCAACATCCATGCTGAACCACCTTCCATATTTGCTTACCGGTATAGTATGCGGCTTAAAGCTGAAAGGCTTATCCTGTTCAAAATAAATACATGCTTCAGATGGGTTATTTTTCAGATCTGCAAAAAATGCAGTAGTTGCAATATCCAGATCACCATCACCATCAAAATCGGCAGTTACAAATTTGGTGCACCCATTAATCGGGTAAAACCATTGCTGTTTAAAGTTCCAGTTACCTGTATTTTTGAAGATGTATAAGCCATGATACGGTTTCAATATACGCGAATCTTTATAATTATAGCCGCAGCTATAAATAAGGTCAAGGTTGCCGTCGTGGTCAAGATCAGCCAGCTGAAAATCTGTTGAGCCATATACCGGCGGGAAGTTCATTAGCCTTTTTGAAGTAAATCCGTTTTTATGATCATTTAAAAACAAGGTCAAACCTTCGTTTTTGCTTCCAAATAAAACCATTAGATCTGGCCAGCCATCTTTATTAAAATCGCCAACAATTGCTTTTACAGCACCGGGTTCATCTGTTATGTTAATCTGGCTATAAGTGTGATCAACGTTTTGTTTAAATAAGTAAACGCCTCCTTTTAAGTGGCCCTGTCCGCAAACTACCCAATCAGTTAAGCCATCTTTGTTAAAATCGCCCGAAATCGATTGTACAGGCCTGGATAGTTCAGAACCAATAATGGTTGGTTCTGCTTTTGTATCAAAATTAACGCTAAGTACCTTACCGTTAGGGAAATCAATTGGTTCCAGCTGCCCAATACAGGTAATTAAGCCATTCATCGCTCCTTTTTCATCCTTAAAAAAACTCGCGTTCACTGCCGGAGAAGGTAATTTTAATGTTGCATCCACTTTTAAGTTACTGTCCCACTCCTGTAAAACCGAAGCCGATCCATCAGAAGTATATATTTTATGGTTAAAGGGATTTACCGCAACCATTGTTGTGAACGAAAAAGCTTTTGCAGGATCAGGTGTTTTTAAGCTGAAACCAGCAAAGTCGTTAACCGCTTTAACTGGTGGTTTGGCTGGAGTTAGTGAATCCGGCGCAAGTTTATGGTAATATGAAACGATGTTCTGCCACTCCAGTAAAGTTACTCCGGAGGTATCTTTTTTAAAGTACCCATCCATATACGGAGTTACACCCAGATATGGCCCCATAGAAGGTAATGTATGAAATTTCCATACGTCCTTAGTAAGCAGGTTTGGCGGCACAGCCGAATGGCATTTTGTACAATGTAATTGCACCAGGTTTTTACCGTCAACAATTGTATCGCCTGTTAAAACATAAGCTGTATTACTTTTATTTTTACATCCGTTTAGTAAAATACTGAATGATAATGTTGTAGCTATTAAAAACAGTACTGAAGTGGATAGATAAGTTTTTTTGCGATTCATATAAAATAAGATCAATTTAGTTGGTTAGTTTTAATTTTCCCCAAATAAATTCTGCCAGTTGTTTTCCTTGATTAGCCCCCATCAATGAGCTGTTAAGATAATGTATACCGCCATAATATCTGCTCATCGCAGTTTCTTCAGCTGCTAAATTAAACGACTTAAAATGGCGCTGCATCCCTATATAATGCATGTCGCTTGTATCCTGAAATTCGAAATTTTCTCCAAACAGATGCGTAAGTATTGTGGCCGCTGCAGCACTTATTGTTGAGTGCCCTGCAGTGTATTCCGGAAATGGAGGGGTTTGCAGGAGAGGAAGCCAGGTGTGGTCAATTTTTTCGTTTATGTTTGTAACGGGCCTGGCATAACTATATTTATATTTCACTTCCCAACAGCAAATAAAAGCATCGTACAGCGCTATCGAGCTAAGCGCATAAGCTTGCGCCGTTTTAACGCCATTTGCATTTGTTTTTTTGCAGGCAATAGTTGTAATACCTATCCAGTGCCCACCGGGTGTGATTTTTTTATTGGCAAACATTAAATGCCCGTTATGTTGTATCACAAAGGGGTTATCGTCCCAAAATTTAGCGATTTCAATTTGCTCCTTTGTTAAGTTTTTATTGGTATTGTAAACATCTGTATATTGTTTAACAAAAGCGCTGTTTTTATCTTCGCTATATGGCGGTGGCGGCGGTGGCGAAAATTGTGCGGAAGTATCCATCGCGAATGCTTTTATTGTCCCCCAGCAAAACTCTACTCCGTCCATGTAGTCCGGAGGCGTTGGGTGCCATCTGGCAGGGCCATTATCGCCTAAATATTTTGGTTTGCCTCTTGTTTGCGGGTAATTATCTGTTTTCGACCTTTTTAAAACCAGGTTGCCTATTTTTTCGCCAAAGGCAACCGAGCGTGCATAGGTTGAATCATCCAGATTATCCTTATACATTGCATACACCTTGTTTTCATACTTTTTAAGGGTATCTATCGAGAAGGTGATCTTATGCGCCACTGTGAAAAATGCCTTTGTAGCAGCTAAAGCATAATTATATTTTTCACCCTTTTTAGGTTCAGGTGGTTTTCCAAATCCTTTTAGTTGTGCGATGATCGAATTATATTTAGGATCAGCATATCGCATTGCTTCGTACGAGGCCAAGGCGGTATATCCGTAAATACGACTCGCAACCGGCGGGGTAAATACATCATAAATAATTACCTGCGTTAGCTGGTCTTCATTATTATGCAGTACCTCTGCATCGCTCAATAGTGTATTTTTCTCTTTATGAGTACAGCTTGCAATAAATAAAAAGCCCGATAAAACGGCTAAAATCTTAAGGTATTTCATATAAAAACAATATTTAATTTAATGCAATATTTCTTACGTGGCCAAAACTATCTGTTATGGTAACCGACTCCATTGTTTGATCGATATTAAAAAATCTTCCTGATTGTGACAGGAACGAGGTTCCATTATAAAACTCCTGTTTACCTGTTTTACCGTTTTTATATTTAATGGTAGCAAACATGTCAAGGGGCTTTAACGGAACAGTATGAACAGCCCTTTTCAGCTCAAATATTTTCATTACATCCCTGTTTTGGGTGGCTGCAAGCAGATAGCTTCCTTTTGCACTTTTAAGTTTCACTAATGCCTTTCCATCGCCAGGGATGTATAATCCGCTTTGTTGTATTGTGAGTGGTTTAAAGTGGCCTTTACCGTCACCTTTTAGCATTAAACCATTAAAGGCGTCATATTTACCGGTCGAAACTTCTGTTCCGTAGTCATTACCGCTAATTGCAACATCAAGGTTTCCATCCCCATCAAAATCATCTACAACCATTCCGCTAAGCTGTGATATCTGTGCTTCAATAGGCAAAGGAGTAATGGTAAATTTGCCGTTGCCCATATTTTGCAGGTAGCATGATTGTAATATGTTTGCTTTCAAGCGTACTGCGCCTTTTCGCATTTCTGGTGTTATCACAGAATCCATTGTGGCAACGGCAAACGACTTATAATTTTGGAACTTAACACGCATACCAATTATTTGCTTCACAATATCGTCTCGCGTTTGAGCCGGGAACTCCTTCATTTCTCCATCCTGGTCTTTTAGAAAAACAGAAGGAAAAGCGTCATAGCTTCCGTTATTATCAAAATCTTTTGCCGTAATGTAAACCGGGTATTTATCGGTAGCCTTATAAAAAGTATTTAAGCCCGTATTGCCAACTATATAATCAATTTTACCATCATGATTAAAGTCGCCGGCGGCAATGGTATTCCACCAACCTAATTTATCGCTTATACCTGTGCCTGCGGTTACGTTTTTAAATATCCCGTGGTCGTTCTTTAAAAATGTCACCGGCATCCACTCTCCGCTAAGTATCAGATCGGGCCAGCCATCATTATCAAAATCCGAGAAAACAGCATCGCAAACCAATCCTATATTTTTGAGGTCTTTGGCGACTGATGCGGTAACATCAGTAAATTTTATATGCCCGTCTTTACTATCATTCCGCAGTATAATGCTCGAAACTGGTTTTGGATAACTCCAGGGTTCAACCCTGCCTGAGATAAACAGATCGAGCTTGCCATCCTTATTATAATCAATGGCTTTTACACACAGTTTACTGGTGAAGTTTTTAGGCAAGGCATCTTCCTGTAATTTAAAATTGCCCTTGCCATCGTTAATATAAAGTCTATCCTGATAGAACGGCGAATTAGGTTGATTTTCATAGCCTCCACTGGCTATATAAAGATCGAGTTTGCCATCACCATTTGCATCGAATAATAACAGTCCCTCATCCTTAACATGTTCAAAATTGTTTAGAACGCCGGGTAGCAGGGCGCGCTGGATAAACTTCCCATTAGCTTGCTGTAAAAACAACTGAGCAGGGAATTGCGATGTACCGCCAACTACCATATCATCATAACCATTCCCGTCAACATCCCCTACAGCTACAGCCGGTGTATATTGAGATAGTTTGTGCGGTAAAAGTTTTTGTATGTTAAAATCGGCTAAATCATTCTCCTGGTGTTTATAGGTAATACCTACAGAACTGGTTACTTCCCTAAAGAGGGCTTTATTGTCAACCGCTGGCTGATTAAAGGTGTAGTTATCATGTGCATTTGCTATATTAACTTTCAACTCCCTGTCTACCTTCTGATTTTTAAGCGTTTGCTTCTTGCCGTTTTGCCAGCTAATAACTACTGAATCGAGCAAAGAATCTTTACCAAGGCCAAAGTGAGCTATATTTTGTATGGTTGATAAATACCCTCTGAAAGGTGTATTTTCATATACCTGGTGTTGTCCATGTCCGTAATAAATATCCGCCCAGGCACCTATACCGTTTATGTTTAACGGGCCGCCCTGAAATTTTATATGTAAATAGTGGTTATTCTTTTTATCATTTTCTCTTGATGTATTTTTATAGACGAAGGTTTCATCATCAATGTTATTGATTACCATATCCATGTCGCCATCGTTATCAAAGTCAGCATAGGCCGCACCATTTGAAAATGATGGAGTACCTAAACCCCAGTCTTTGGTAACATCAGTAAACTCCAGATGACCGCCATTTTTAAACGCGTAGTTTGGTATTTTGACAGTGGGGATCTGGTCGAGGATCTGCTTTTTCGAAGCAATAAGATAAGCCTCGGCTCTGAAAGTTGTAAAGTCATGATCGGTAACATCGCGCGGATAACCATTTGTTATCACAATATCCCGGTAACCGTCATTATCAAAATCGGTAATTAAGGGGCACCAGCTCCAGTCTGTTTGCGCTGTCCCGCTTAAAAAAGAGGTTTCACTAAAAACCGGGTCGCCTATCGAATCGTTCTGACCGAGGCGTGGCCCCTGGTTTATTTGCAAAGTGTTCCGGTTATATTGATATTGATAACCAAAGAAATCGAAATTCTGATAAGTTTGATAAGAGTTCGAGCCCATAAACATTTTCCGGCGATAATTATCCTCCGGGCTCATATCCAACTCAAAAACATCCGCAAGGCCATCATTATTAATATCCTCAATGTCCTGTCCCATGGCGCTATTCGAGGTATGTTTGAAATATTCCTTTGATTTATCGGTAAATGTCCCGTCGTGGTTATTGATGTATAAAATATTATTGCTTAAAAAGTCATTTGTCACATAAATATCCTTCCAGCCATCACGGTTTATATCAACAATGCTGGTGGCATGTCCGTAGCCTTCAATTAATATCCCTGCTTGCTTTGATACATCATGATAAACGCCATGTTTCAAAACCGGGTCCCAGTCATTGCGGTAAAGCCTGCCCGTACTGCTTCTTGATCCATCCTTAGCAATTGGCCTGAAGGTGCTTTGATTATCTTTGGACTGGGCTTCATTAACCGTTAAATACATATCAAGGTCGCCATCATTATCATAATCAAAAAATGAGGCCATTGTTGAATGTACATGTATATCAAGCCCATATTCTTTGCCCATTTCTTTAAAATGTGGCACACCATTCTTATCAATGCCCTGGTTTACATAAAGCAGGTTACGTCTTTTTGCAGAGTCGTTGAGTAAAGTATAGCAAACGTAAATGTCTAGTAAGCCATCGTTGTTAATATCAACAACCGCAACACCTCTTCCCCATCCACCTGAACCAGCTACACCCGCCTCTTTGGTAACATCATCAAATTTCATATCGCCTTTGTTAAGGTATAATTTATTTGATACTGCATTACCTACCAGGTAAATATCCTGAAGGCCGTCGTTATTGAAATCGCCTATGCCTACACCACCACCATTATAAATATTTAGCTTATCTAAAGGGTTAATGGTATCGTTTTCAACAATTGTATTATTGAAATAAACGCCGGAATGTGAGGATGGGATTTTTTCGAACAAAGTATGCTGCTTTTTGCATGAAAATAACAAGGTTGAGGCGCAGCAAAGTAAAAACCAGCGAAGAGATATCATGTTTAAATTTACACTAATTTATAAATAAAAAAAGAGGTGAAGACATAGATCCTCACCTCTTTTTTATAAATATTCAAATTAATTATAATTCGGATTTTGTTTAATACTTCCGTGAGTAATATTAATCTGATCAATTGGAATAGGGTATAGTTCATTTCTGCCCTGCACAAAATGCGCACTGTTTAACAGAGCTGATTGGCTAAAACCAGTAACATGAATTTCATGATTTAAATAACCATTCAATTGAGTTGCCATAAAGCCGGCACCCATTTGGCCGCCATATAAGCCATCCCAACGCTGAAGATCGAAGAAACGATGGCCTTCCATGCCAAACTCAAGCCTGCGCTCAAATTGAACTGCCTTGCGGGCAAAAGTTTTTCCGTTTGCAACAAAGCCCATTGAAGGATTTGATATACCGTTGTTCACTCCTGTATAAGTACCATAGTATCCTATTTTGTAATTTGCAGCAGGTAAGGTGTTATCAACAATCGGTTTTGAAACATCTGCTTTACCACCTGTAAGTCCGTAACCTGTTAACCTGCCCATTACCCAACCGGCTTGGTCAGCTGCACGATCTCTTACCTCGTTTACATAAGTCTCAGCTAGTTGAAGACTACCAATTTCAATTTCAACTTCTGCAGCCCACAAAAGCACATCCGAAAAACGGATTGCATTGTAACCGTTAGCTGTTGACTGATTAGGAGCCCATCCTTCGTAAGTTTCGCTTGTGGTAGCTTGTGCAGCCTGGTAATAAGTGTTTTTTATAGGTGCGTAAGGCCCACCATCAGCCTGGTCACGAGCCCATGCCTGGCCTGGCATAATTCCCCAATCAAGATAAGGAATACCGCGACGGCCTATTGTCCAGTCGATACGTGGATCAAGTGTAATAACATTATCAGGCATCCAGGTAGCATCAGTTGATGATACACCCTGGTCATTTTTCAGATCGCTGTCATTATAAGTATCCAGTAATGGTAAACCTGTTACAGCGTCAGTTTTATATGCGTTAGCTAAACTGAACGATGGCTGGAAGAAACCGCAGCATCCTGCAGGGCCGCCCGAAGCAAAGTTTAATGTTTCGCCGGCATTACCATTATCACCGTTTGAACCGTCATGCACTGATGCCTGGATTACAAACACACCCTCAGGGCCGTTTT
The DNA here is from genome assembly GCA_013286325.1 of Bacteroidota bacterium. Taxonomy (GTDB): domain Bacteria; phylum Bacteroidota; class Bacteroidia; order Sphingobacteriales; family Sphingobacteriaceae; genus Mucilaginibacter. The sequence continues at coordinate 14,655 of JABDFZ010000044.1, forward strand.
TCTTTAAAGCGTTAAAGTTATCAGCGAAGTGATGTTTAACAAAATTTGGTGCATATTTAGCTCCGCTTGATGTTTGTCCATTGGTAATAAGATCGGCTAAAAGCGGTTGTGCTTTAGCATAATTATGATCAAACATATAAGCTTTTGCTAAAAATGCTTCAGCAGCGTATTTGTTTGCACGGCCAACCTGTAGCTGAGTTAACGGCAAATCATTCATTGCCGCAGTAAGATCAGCCTCAATTTTATCCCATACCGGGCCTGGATTGCCTATATTGAAGTTTCCGTTATCATAAGTAACAGTCTCATCAGCATAAGGCACGTTTCTCCAAAGTTTTGCCATTTCTGAGTAAAAGAAACCACGCAGGAAACGACATTCAGCAGTAACTTCCTTAGCATAGGCAGGGGTTACCGAGCCATCTTTAACTAATGGAAGCTCGCGCAAAACATCATTGGTACGTTGAACACCATTTAACATTACCAACCATTTAGGGTTAAGGTAACCATTGCTTGATGTTGCAATGTAAGCTTCAATTTGTCCGGCAGGGCCCTGGTCATCAGGCGTTGAACCTTTGTGCGCATCATCTGCTGCCACACTACCATAAATCCAGTTGTCTGTACCGGTCATCCAGGTATTACCTGGCTGGCCGCTGTAGGAACCATCCACTAATGAATAAGCCCCGATCAATAACCCATCAACACCTGCCTTATTAGCCAGGATGATGGTGTTTAATGATCCTGTCGGTGTTCTGTTCAGGTAATTCTTGCATGAATATGTCAATGCAAGAACGGCCATAACACCGGGAATGATTAATTTACTATTAAATTTTTTCATAACTTTTATTATTTTTTCAGCTATTAAAATGACATGTTAACACCAAAAATAAATTTCCTCTCGTTGTTAGGGTAAGCACCTATATCAGTACCTAAACCGTTTTGGCCAACAGGTAATAACTCAGGATCAAGACCGCTGTATTTGGTTGCGGTGAAAAGGTTAAGTCCCTGTGCATAAATATGCAGTTTATCAACCCCTAAAGATTTAAGTGCTTCAGATTTGAAGGTGTAACCTAAGGTTAATGAACGCATTTTCAGGAATGAACCCGATTCAACATACCATGAGTTAACTGTACCGTCTGACCCAAAACCACCAACAGCAACTGCCTTTGGAGTTTTAGCGTTTGGATTACTTGGGCTCCATGAATTAAAGTACAAGTCGTTACTTTTGCCACCTGCAAATGTACTGCCGAAATCAGTCCAGTATTTAGTATAGTTGTATGCTTTAGCTCCGTATGATCCGAAAAGCATAGTACTGATATCGAAACCTTTCCAGCTGGCGCTTAAATTTATACCATAAGTAAATTTAGGATTCGGGTTGCCTATTGGTGTACGGTCGGCATCGGTAATAACACCATCGCCATTTATATCTTTGTACTTAAAGTCGCCCAATTGCTCACCTCCATTATTTGGATTGTTTGGATTGGCTGTATCTTTAGTGTTACCAGTTTGGTAAACGGTACCAGCCTTACCCGATTTTGCAACTGCATTGGCATTAGCAGCATCAATTTCAGCTTGTGTATTCCAATATCCTTCAACCTGGTAGCCGAAGAACTCTCCTATCGGATGGCCCACCTGGTCTTTTACCAAATCATCATTCTGACGTTGCTTGTTATCAAAGAATGAGGTTACTAGTTTAGTGATCTTACTTTTATACGAGGTAATATTTGCGCCGGCACTGAAGTTTACTTCACTGCCGATTTTACCGTGGTAGGTAGCAGATATGTCAACACCCTTGTTTGTAACTTCACCGATGTTAATGTATGGTGCAGATGCTCCGCCTACTGTTGCAGGTAATACCAGAGGGAATAACAGGTTACTGCTTATTTTATTATAATATTCAGCAGTTACATCCAAATGGTTAAATAGAGATACATCAAAGCCTATGTTACCTATCTTGTCAGTTTCCCAGGTAGTTTTCTTATTTCCAATTTGCGAAGCAAAAAAGCCTTGAAGCGCTGTACTGATAGAGCCATCGAGTGCATAAGATGAACTGCCAATACCTGTACCAAAAGAGTTGTAAGCGTTTCCACCGGTTATATTAAAATTATTACCTAATTCGCCAAAGCTTCCACGGATCTTCAGGTCATTTAACCATGAAACTCCTTTCAGGAAGTCTTCCTGTGAAATACGGTAAGCTAAGGAAACAGAAGGGAATGTACCCCATTGTTTACCAGGGAAAAATGCTGAGTAACCATCGTGACGGATAGTTGCACCTAATATATACCTGTCATTATAAACGTAGTCTAAACGGCCAAAGAATGACAATGTTGAATATTCCTGACCAGGACCACCGTGTGCAATTACTGATTTAGCATCACCATTACTTATACTAACATAGGCAGGGTCAAGCGAAAACAACGAATTTACAGTAGCGTCAATGAAACGTGATGTTTGGTCTTTAGCCTCAAAACCACCAAATACTTTAATACTATGTTTGCCGAATACCTGGCTGTAATTAATGGTATTCGTCCAGTTATACTGGCTTCCATAACCAGCTCCTGATTGGAAACCATTCAAACCTGCATGTGTTTCACCACCGTAATACCGGTTTTGAAGAGTATTGTTGTAATAATAGTTGTTAATGCTAACACCAACAGCTGTACGCACAGTAAAATGTTTAAGGAAATCAACCTCACCATAAGTTGATCCTTCGATATTCCATGCACGGCTTTGATCAAGAGCGTTTTCAGCTTGTGATGCAACCGGGTTAATACCATTACCTAGGGTAGCTAAACCGTCCCAGGTACCGCCGTAATTTCCTTTAATATCATATATCGGGATTTCAGGCTGCATACGGTAGCTAAATGAAATTGCGTTACCTTCTGCCTGGTTACCTCCGGGAATACCACCTGTACCTTGTGGCGCAAGTGCATAATAAACAGAAAGCGTTTCGCCTATGCGAACGTAGTTACCAACAGCGAAATTGGTATTGATACGTGCCTGGTACCTTTTATAGTAAGTATCAATCAATGATCCCTGCTGGTTTAGATAGCCTAATGAAAAATAGTAATTATTTTTATCATTAGCGCCGCTTATAGTAACAGTATGCGACTGTGTAGGAGCTGATTTAAATACTGCGTGGAACCAATCTGTTCCGGCACCTGTTACAAGTTTCTGGATCAGGTAATCGTTAGCAGGGTTGTTTGCATCGAAATTGTATTTGGCAGGATCAACTGCGGGATCGCCTGCCATTGCAAAACCTTTTGGTGAGCCGGGGACGTTAGTACCTGAATTGTATCCATAATCACCAAAATGGCTGGTTCCAGGTATAAATAAGGAGTTACTTGGTTGTATCTGATACTCCAGTTTTTCAAAATTATCTGCACTAAGCAAATTAAACGGGTTTCCGCCTTTTGGCTGGGTTGTACCGTAAAATGCATCATAAGTAAACCTGGTTTTCCCTTGTTTACCTTTTTTAGTGGTAATAACCACAACGCCGTTACCACCGGCAACACCGTAGATTGCGGCAGCACCCGCATCCTTCAATACTGTGATAGATTCAATATCGTTTGGATTAAGACCGCTCATACCACTTGTTTGAACAGCGCCCATAGCTCCACCTGTAGCACCGCTGGCAATCTGGATTCCGTCAATAACATACAATGGCGATGAGTTACCAAAGTTACCGATACCACGCACAAATACAGCGCCGCTTGCACCTGGTGCACCAGATTCAACTACCGTAACACCTGCGGCCTGGCCTTGCAGTAATGATTCGGATGAAGTTGTAGGGATCACTTTGGCAGCGTTTATATCAACCGTTGCAACAGATCCGGAGATATCCTTTCTGCGCTGGGTTTGATAACCTGTAACAACAACCTCATTCAGTGAGTTGTTGGCAGGCTGCAGTGAAATGGTAATGTACTGATCGCCTTGAACAGTAACCTCTTTGGTTTGATAAGAGATGTAGCTTATCACAAGTACATTACCGGGGCTTAATGTGAGGTTGAACTCACCATTAACATCCGTTACAGCGCCCAGATTGGTGCCTTTAATCCTTACGGATGCACCAATAACAGGTTGTTTGTCGTCGCTGCCGATAACCTTACCTGTGTGTTTTGTTTGGGCTGTAACTACCAGTGAAGAAATTATGCAGCATAGCAGCAAGCACAATACCCTTCCTTTTAGGAGTAAACTTTTAAACATGAGATTGAGATTTAGTTGATTAATTTATTTGATTTAAGCTTGTTGGTCTATTGATATCAAGATGGGGCACGGGCATTAACCGGAGCCAATACAAGTTGACTTTGACCCTTACGGAATGAGCCCGGATTTATGAAAAAATTGAAAAGGAAAAAATGTAAAAGTTTTATCATGTAAAATACACTAATAGTATAAAGACTTATCCCTACCCCATTTCCCTGATGCGTCCTTTGCCGGAAACATCCTTTAATAAATTGTTATAATAATATCAGGTTTCGTATATTCTCTGGTGGTTCAAAGAATCACATTGGCATTAATACTAATGTAAACAGTGTGTACTGTTTACACAAGTGGCATTATAAGAATTACAAATTAATTATTTTGTAAAGCACAAGTATGATAATATTTATAATTATAAATCCTTATGTTAACAAAATATTAACAAAATAGAGTTTAAAATAGAAAAATAGAAATGTAACATTCCCGATATGCAAAGCAATTATTTGATTATTAATACAATTAAGCATCCATTGCTGCCCAAATCATCATTGTACCTATATTTTTCATAAATAAATGACTAAAAATGTAACACTATTAAAATGTATTGATAATGTTAAAATATCATCACCTTTTGGTAAGAATGTCATTATAACACTTATTAAAGCATATTTTAATACTTTCGACACTTAATCTTATACCCAATAATGCGGTGAATAATGCTCCGGAAAATCAAATAAAAAAGGGCGCCTGGTTTTAAACCAGGCGCCCTTTTTTATGTCAGGATTTTATTCAGATATGCTATTTAAGCCATTGTACAGATGCAACATGTGTGTCGCTTGAATTTGTTCCGATTTGCACAATAAACTGGCCTGGCTCCCAATCGTAAACTAACTGGTTATTATAAAATTTAAGATCGGCAGTTGTTACATTAAATGATACTTCTTTTGACTCTCCCGGCTGTAGATTTATTTTTTGAAAGTTCTTTAATTCCTTTACCGAGCGGCTGATACTTGCCACAGGGTCGCTTATATATAACTGTACCACTTCTTCGCCAGCTAACTTGCCGGTATTGGTTACAGTTACAGTGGCCTTAAGTGTTTCATTGCCCTTCAAACTGGTTTTACTTAGTTTAACATCGCTATAACTAAAGGTTGTATAACTTAACCCATATCCAAATGGATAAAGCGGATCGTTTGAAATATCAAGATAATCCGATTTGAATTTAGCGCCACCTTTACCATCAAAAGGTCTGCCGGTATTTTTGTGGTTATAATATAAAGGTATCTGCCCTACACTGCGTGGAAAAGTTGCGGTGATTTTTCCAGCCGGGTTATAATTGCCAAAAAGCACGTTAGCAATAGCATTACCCGCTTCGGTGCCAGGAGCCCAGGCATCCAATATAGCACTTGCGTGCTCATCTTCCCAGGTTAAGGTTAGCGGCCTGCCGTTAAACAGCACAATAACCAATGGTTTGCCTGTTTTAGCCAGTGCCTTCAGCAAATCTTTCTGACTTTCAGGTATACTGATATCTGAACGGCTTGATGACTCGCCCGACATATTTGCCGATTCGCCTACCACGGCAACAACTACATCGGCTTTTTTTGCAGTTTCAACAGCTTCATCAATCATTTCCTGTGGCGAGCGTTTGTCCATTACTTGCTGCGGACCTAAAGCAAATGAACGGGCGCTTAAAAGCTTATCATCTGTAATGTTCGACCCTTTTGCATATAATACCTTTACATTGTCGCCTGTTACATTTTTTATACCCTCTGCAACGCTAACCGATTTATTAGGATCTCCTGCTATTACCCATGTGCCTAACATTTCTGAATGATTATCGGCAAGAGGACCAACAAGGGCAATAGTGCCCGATTTTTTAAGCGGTAATGTTTGATCCTGATTTTTTAGCAGCACAAACGAATGCTCGGCTACCTGCCTTGCAAGTTTTCGGTTATCATCAGTAAATACATCTTGTTTTTCCTTGTCGGCATTAATTGATTTATTGGGGTTATTAAAAAGGCCAAGTTTATATTTGGCTTCCAGCACGCGGCGGCAAGCCAGGTCAATTTCTTGTTGTGTTACTTTCCCTTCTTTTAATGATTTTTTCAGTGTTGTTAAAAAGCCTTCACCTACCATATCCATATCAAGCCCAGCTTTTAATGCAAGTGCTGATACTGTTTGCAGATCACCAAGACCATGGTTGGTTACTTCGTTTACTGATGTATAATCAGACACTACAAAACCTTTAAATCCCCATTGCTTACGCAACAGATCGGTTAACAGCCATTTATTAACCGTAGCAGGTACGCCATTTATAGTATTAAACGAGCTCATAAAGCTACCTGCACCTGCATCAAGAGCCGCTTTGTAAGGCGGCAAGTAATCCTGATACATTTTTATCAGGCTCATATCAACTGTGTTGTATTCGCGCCCTGCTTCAGCACCACCGTATAGGGCAAAGTGTTTAACACAAGCCATAACAGCATCGGCATCCATCATGCTTTTTCCCTGGTAGCCTTTTACCATTGCTTTGGCAACCTGCGATCCGTACCATGGGTCTTCTCCCGAGCCTTCCGAAATCCTTCCCCAACGCGGATCGCGTGCTATATCAACCATTGGTGAAAACACCCAGTTAAGTCCTTCGGCAGTTGCTTCTTTAGCAGCCACCCTCGCCGACTGTTCGATCAGCCCCATATCCCACGTTGCTGATACGCCTAAAGGAATAGGGAATATGGTACGGTGCCCATGTATTACATCCAGCCCAAATATCAACGGAATATGCAACCTTGATTCTTTAACGGCCAGATCCTGCATTTTCGAAACATTAGCCGTACCGTACAAACCAAATATGCCACCTATTTCGCCCTTTTTCATCTTCTCCTCCACACCCTTACTAATTACAGAGCCCGTTATGGCATTGCCCATTACTACCAGGTTAAGCTGACCGATCTTTTCATCAACTGTCATCTTGCTCATTAAGCCTGTAACAAATGCATCCATTTTGGTGTCACCATTTTTTGTTTGTGCCGATGCCTGATTAAAAGGCAGTGCTAAAATAACAAGTGACATTGCTGCCAGGACAGATTTTAGCGAAGAATATTTATTCATTTTATGGCTATTTGGTTATTGTTGTGTGTTCATAATTCATTGTCGATGGTTCATAAAGGCTATATTGAGGATTTAGATATCCTTTCCTATATGTAAATTATGAGCCATTAACAGCGAACTTAAAGTAATAATTGGTTTAACGCTATGAAAAATCATAGTGTATTGTTGACACAAGAGTAATATTATAATTTAAATAATCAAAGTATTTTTGTAGAATAGCAAAAATGTTAACCAAAAAGGAACTTGCAGCATATTGCGATAATGCCAGGGAAAACTACCTGCCCCATATTTCTATTGATTGTGTGGTATTCGGATTTCATGAGGGCCAGCTGAAGGTTTTGATCCTGAAAATGAAAAATGAGGGCGAATATTATTTGCCAGGGGGCTTTATGCTTAAACGCGAACCTATTGAAATGGCGGCTAATCGTATATTAAAGGAGCGTACCGGCCTTGACGAGATATTTTTGCAACAATTTCATGTATTTGGCGATCCTGAACGATCGAAAGAGCATTTTGAAATGTATAAGGATATGCTGCCTGCTGAAGAAAACTGGTTTACCAATCGTTTTTTAACTATTGGCTACTATGCGCTGGTTGATTTTTGTGATGTGAACCCCACTCCCGACCAATTTTCAGCAGAATGTATCTGGTGCGATTTGAATGATCTGCCTGAATTTAAGCTCGACCACGCACTCATACTTAAAACAGCATTGGACACCCTGCGGCTGCAATTAAATTATCAGCCGATTGGTTATAACCTGATGCCTAAAGAGTTCACAATGCCCGAATTACAAAAGCTTTATGAAACCATACTGGATAAAAAACTGGACAGGCGGAACTTTCAAAGGCGGATGCTCGGGTTTGGGATATTAAGCAGATTGGAGTCCCCTCGCAAAGGCGGCGCACATAAAGCCCCATATCTTTACTCGTTCGATTTAAAAAATTACAAAGCTGCTTTAACCGAAGGTTTTAAAGGGGGGTGGTAACTTAATGATTTTGGAAATCGGATGTTCGATTTCAGATTTAATGTTTTTTAGTTCCTGGTTGTGGAGTATGATGGAAAGGAACCCGAACTATAAAGGAGATTTTGAATTGATAACTTGTTGAATATTTTAACTAAGCATAAAATTGATGACTAATTTTTATAAGCTGGCATTATCGCTGCTATTATTTGGAAGTATAAATTGCTATGCCCAAACAACACTTACAGTACCCGTAAATTTACAGGCTACCTATACCAAAGGCACACGCACTACCAGTGGTGCAGCGGGGAAAAATTACTGGCAAAACTATGCCGATTACACTATTAAGGTAAATTTCGACCCTAAAAGCCGGAACCTTGATGGTACGGTATCAGTCGATTATGTAAATAACAGTCCAAGTACTTTAACCGAGATCGATTTTAAACTTTATCCAAATATTTTTAAAAAAGGGTCGATCAGGAACATGCCTATATTACCCGAGGATGTTACTGATGGTGTTCAGATAAAAAAGTTAAGTATTGATACAAAAGATCAGGATGAATCTCAATGGAAGATTGACGGCACTAATATGACTGTAAAAATACCGCCTTTGGAATCCAAACAAAAAATACATTTTGATATTACGTATGCTTATAATCTGAATAAAACATCGCATATCCGCACAGGCCAGGTAGATTCTGGTGCATTTTTTATTGCCTATTTCTTCCCGCGGATTGCCGTTTATGATGATATTGATGGGTGGAACCAAAACCATTATCGTGGCAGCGAGGAGTTTTATAATGATTTTTGCCATTTTAGCCTTACTGTTACCGTACCTGGCAATTACAAAGTTTGGTCGACCGGGAATCTTAGAAATGCAGGGGAAGTTTATACTCCTAAATATGTTCAGAGAATTACCGATGCAGGGGTAAGTGATAAAGTTACCGATGTAATTGCAGAAAGCGACCTGAAAGAGCAGATCACCATAAATAATCCGGTTAACACCTGGAAGTTTGAGGCGGATAGTGTTACTGATATGGCTTTTGCTACAAGCAATCATTATATATGGAAAGCCAGCAGTTTGGTTGTCGATCCCAAAACAGGCAGGCGCACCCGGGTTGATGCTGTTTTTAACCCTAACCATAAGGATTATTTCGAGGTGGTAAATTATGCCCGAAAAACGGTTGAGGCAATGAGTTATACCTTCCCTAAATGGCCGTATCCTTATCCGCACGAAACCATTTTTGACGGGCTTGACCAGATGGAATACCCTATGATGGTTAATGATAACCCTACGGAAAAAGTGGAAGATGGAATTGAACTAACGGATCATGAAATTTTCCATACTATGTTCCCTTTTTATATGGGCATTAACGAAACCAAATATGGCTGGATGGACGAAGGCTGGGCAACCATTGGAGAATGGACGATAAGCCATATTATAGATTCAAACATTACGGATTTGTATGGCGTTGAAGACTATGCAGGCAGCGCTGGCCAGGAGGATGATCAGCCCATAATTTCACTTACCACTCAATTAGCTGGGTCGAGTTTTTTTACCGACTCATATCCCAAGCCTGCGCTCGGTTACCTTTACATT